>WGNS01000058.1 GCA_016124415.1 Gammaproteobacteria bacterium
AATTTAGATGATCTACACCCGTCAGGCTCCGCCCTCCGGATTCCGACATCTAAATCCAGCTGCACCTATCCCGGTCTACTCGCCTTCGCGTCGCTCTCCATGGCTCGCAGTATCGGTAACCACGTGTCGGTCACGCGCGCCGTCGTCGCGCCTTTTGCCATCCTTGGCATTACGCCTCCGGGCGGTAGTGTCGGTACACGGGTCGTAATCGAAGGCCGCGGTTTCAGCGCCGTGGCGGCAGAGAACGTGGTGAGCTTCAACGGCGTGGACGCCACGGTGGTTTCGGCCGCGGCGGGTCGTTTAGAGGTTGATGTCCCGGCCGGGGCGACAACCGGTCCGGTTTCCGTTTCAGTGGGTACCGATACCACCAACTCCGGTGACAATTTCATCGTGCGAGTCTTGCCCGTGGTGCGAGGGTTGTCACCGCGTTTCGTGCTGTCCGGCACAAACCTATCATCCCTTGTCGTGACCGGAGAAAATCTAAGCGGATCTGGCTTTGCGTTTACCCCCGCTTTCGTTCCGGCGGTTGTTACAGTGGATGGCGCTACGGTCGCGGCCGATGGCGGTTCCGCGCAGCTTGCGGTCGGTATCGGCGCCGACGCGGTGGGCACCTTCGTGTTGCAAGCCTCGAATGCGGGTGGTAGTTCCGGTACGGCGGCGACGGCGGACAACACGTTGACCGTGCTCGGTACAGCTACCGGCGATCTGGATGGCGACGGTTTGACCAACGGAGCGGAAATCGCACGCGGCACCGACCCCACCAAGAGCGACACCGATGGCGACGGATTGCCGGACCAGTTCGAAGTTTCGGTGGGACTCGATCCGAATGATTCGGCCGACGCCTTTGTCGACACCGATGGCGACGGTATTTCGAACCTCGTGGAATTCCAGCACGGCACCGATCCGCTCAACCCCGATATGGTGCCGCCGGCCGTGGCCCAGACCTATCCGGTCGACGGTTTTGTCGATTTCCCGACCAACGGTAGGATGGTGGTCAGGTTCACCGAGCCGTTACAGCCGGATTCCGTGGTTATCGGCGCCGTCCGGCTGTTCCAGAACACGCTGGCGGTTACCGGCGAAATCGATCTCTCGAACGACGGCTTGTCCGTTACTTTCAAGCCCTTCGAAGCGCTCGGCGCGTTTACGACTTACACCTTGGAGATACAGGGCGTGCGAGACGTCGCCGGTAACCCGTTGAGCGGCATATTCCGGAGCACGTTCACGACCAGCGCGTTCATCGACAATGTTCCGCCGGAAGTGTTGAGCACGAGCATCGCCAATGGTCAGACCGGTGTGCCCGTCAATGCACCCTTCACTGTCAGGTTTAGTGCGCCGATGGATCCGGCGACGCTGGATGACAGCAGTTTCAGGATTCAGGATAACGCGAACTACCTTGATCTGCGGGGTATGGTGCAGGTCGATCCGGACGGAATGACGGTTTCGTTCGTGCCGGAACAGACTCTACCGGTGGGACGCTACTTTACGGTGTTCCTTGATGCTGGGCGTATCTCCGATACTAACGGCAATCGGTTGCATTCCGCTCTGACGTACGCCTTTTCGACGGGTTTCGATACCGACACGGCGCCGCCCATATTGCTGGGCGTATCTCCGGCTGACGGCTTGACCGATGTTCCGACGAACGCCCGCATTGAACTTCAGTTCAGCGAGCCGTTGAACCTCATCGATATCCAGAACACAATCAGCCTGCGAGCTGCGGTCGGGAACGTGCCCGGTTCGATTGCGCTGTCGGATGGTAATCGTCGCGTGACTTTTGCACCGTCCGTGACAATGGCGTCGGCATCGTTGCACAGTTTGACGATATCGGCGCAGGTCACCGATATCGCGAGCAATGCCTTCGCCGGTCCGCAGAGCACAACTTTCACGACCGGCAGCGCCACAGACGTGACAAGGCCCACCCTGACGCAGGCGAGTGTTGCGGACGGAATGCTGGGCGTGCCGGTGAACGTGGCCGTGCGGGTTGGATTCAGCGAGGTGATGAACGCGCTGAGCATCAATCCGCAGACCTTCTTCCTGGACGATGCGGCGTCGGGTGTGCCGGTGCCGGGGACGGTGAGTGTGGCGACCGACGGATTGAGCGCGACATTCACGCCGATACAACCGCTGGCGGCGCTGACGAGCTACCGGGTGCGCACGTTAGGGATAAGTGACCTGGTCGGTAACAACTACAGCGGCCCCGGCATCCCGGCCACGTTCGTGACGGGCGCGGCCGGCGTCAATAGCACGGCGCCAGCGGTGGCGCAGAGCAGTCTGTCAGGGGCGGTGCAGGCGCCGGTGAACGCCCAACTGGTGGTGCAATTCAGCGAAACGATTGATCCTTTCAGCGTGAGTGCGGGCAGCGTGCGGCTGAGCGCCGGCGGCGTGGCGGTTGTGGGCGCTTTGACACTGAGCGCGGACCGGAGCGGCCTGACCTTCGTGCCGGATAGCCCGCTGGCCGTGGGGACGAACTATGACTTCAGCGTCAACGGTCTGAAGGATCTGGGCGGAAACACGCTGACGCCGTACGTCGGCAGTTTCAGCACGAGTCTCTCATCGGCGGTCGACACGACGGGACCGATGGTGACCGGGATGAGTCCGGTCAGCGGTTCGACGGCGGTTGCGGTGCGTACGCCGATTACGGTGGTGTTCAGCGAGGCGGTGGATCCGACCAGTGTGGACCTCGCCAGCCTGCCGGTGGCGGTGGACGGCTTCGGTGGATCGGTTGCCGCGGATTATACGGTTTCGGGAAACCAGGTGAGCATCACTCCGCTGAGCCCATTGCCGGGGAATGCGCGGATTCGAGTGGCTGTAGTCGGTGGGTCGGTGCGTGACTTAGCGGGCAATGCCAATAGCGTCTTCCAGGGTTTCTTCGACACGGGTGCGGCGCAGGATATGACGCCGCCAACGGTCCTGTTGATGACTCCGGGTGACGGCAGCGTGGATGTGGGGCTGAATGCCGCAGTGGCACTGACCTTCTCCGAATCACTGGACGCGACGACGATCACCGGCAACAACTTTATTCTGTTTGCCGATGGACAACTGCTGTCCTCATCGATCAGCCGGTCTTCGGACAACCGCACGGTGACCATGAGCGCGATCTTGCCGGCCGACAGCCTGATCCAGGTGGCCGTGAGCAGCGCGGTACGCGACCTGTCGGGCAATGTACTGGCGGACTTTGTCGGCGCGTTCCACACCCGGTCGGCACTCGGCGGCGATCGGCCGTACGTGATCGTTCAGCGTCCAGGCAATGGCGCGAACGATGTGCCGCAGGGTCAGACGGTGGTGCTGTTGGCCAACGAGGCGTTGGATCCGGCCAGCGTGCCGGGCGCATTCCACGTCTCGCAGGACGGCGTCGTGGTCAGTGGCAGTGTCCAGGTGACGGCCGGAGGTCGGGCGATCGCGTTTGCGCCTGAGGCGCCCTGGTTGCCGGGCGCTCTGGTGCAGGTGTTCCTGGACGGCACGGCAACGGATACGTCGGGCAATGCGTTGCAGGGCTATCAGGGGTCGTTTCGCACGAGCGCCGATCCGGCGACGCTGCAACCCTCGGTCCAGAGGGTGAGCTTGGATGCCGCGCCGTCCGGCTTACCGCCTCAAAACACGGTCATCGAGGTCGAGTACAACAAACCGCTGGATCCGGCGACAGTGAATGGCGGTACGGTTACCACCAATCTGACCGGGGTGTCGGCTGCCCCCGAACACGAAGAATCGTTCGATGGTACGTTGATCCCGGGTATCGTTCCGGAATATACGATCTCAGGTCTGACGCCCGGCCTGGCATTTAGGGCGGTCATCGACAATAGCGAGGGTGACGTCGGGTATCGAGCCGATACGATGATGGGCTCGTTTGACGAAAATGGAACGCTGTTGGTTCTGGATGACGATGGCAGCGCGCTGGGTGACGGTCTTGCATCGAGTATCAGCGGTGTGGTCAATTCCGATGGCACCGTGCGCTTAAAGGTGACCGGTTATCCTGATGGCGGGTTTACCGGGGCGCATGGCGAGTTTGGTGATTTCCGCCTGTTCGTGGTTGTGGGCGGAGCGACTTCGGCCGTTGGTGCGGATGTCTCTCTGGTGCGGGGCGGTCGTGTCGTCCGAATTGTGCCGAATGCGCCACTGGCGGTTGCCATCCGTCAGGAGATCACGATTTCCGGCGCGGTACAGGATCTGAGCGGCCAGGCGGTATCGGGCTACACGCGAGCCTTTAATACCGGGATCGGTGTGGACGCCACGGCTCCGGTCGTCGAGACGGTTTCGCCTCCGGATAAGGCGGTGGACGTACCGTTGAATCCCGACTTTCGAGCGCGTTTCGATGAACCGATCAACCCGCTGACCGTGAGCGGAGACAGCATCCTGGCGACAGACGGCAGCGGAGCCGTGGTGCCGTGCGCCATCAGCTTCAGTAATGACGGCCGGGACGTGCGGATTGTGCCGCACAGTCTGCTGGCGGCGAACCAAGTCTACGGCCTGACGATCTCAGAGGCGGAAGACTTGGCCGGCAATCCAGTGGTTGCACAGACTACGACCTTCACCACTACGACGGCGCCGGACGGACTGGATACGGCGCGGCCGCAGGTGGTATCGACCTCGCCATTTGATGGTGCGATGGACGTGCCGGTGAACAGTCCGGTGGTCCTGCGGGTGAATGAGTGGATGGATCCGCTTTCGGTGAACGCGCAAACGCTGAGAGTGCAAGACAATACGACGTTCCGGTTTCTGGCGGGAAGCTACGGAGTCAGCAGCGACGGCCTTTCGATCAGCTTCGCACCGTCCGCGCCGTTCTCGGTTGGCAACAACTACACGGTGTTTGCCTCGGAGTCGACGGCGCAGGATTTGGTGGGTAACACGATCATCGGCGCCGACTTCAGCTTTACAACGGCGTTTACCGGGGATACGACGGCGCCGGTGTTGCTTGGTGTCAGCCCGGCGGGCGGTGCGGTCGATGTGCCGATCAATGCGCAGATACAAGTCCGTTTCGACGAGCCGGTGCGGAGTACGCTGCTCGATGGGGTGCGTTTGGAGGCCGATGGCGCGCCCGTGCCTGTAACGGTCAGTCTGAGCGATGCCAATCGCGTGCTGACACTTATGCCGCAGACCCTGCTGGCCGCCTCGACCGTACATACGGTGGCCATCAACGGCATCATGGATCTGGCGGGTAATGCAATGACCGACACTATGTCGACGTTCGCGACGGGGATATCTTTCGATATTCTCCCGCCGACTGTAACGCAGAAGAGTGTGGTGGACGGGGCCGTGGGTGTGCCGGTGAATCTTGTGGTGCAGGTCGAATTCAGCGAGGCGATGAACGTGTTGAGCGTGAATCCGCAGACGTTCTTTGTCGACGATGCGGCGACGAGCGTGCCGGTGCAGGGGGAGGTGAGCGTGGCGGCCGATGGGTTGAGCGCGATGTTCATTCCGTCGCAACCACTTGCGGCACTGACCCGCTACCGGGTTCGCGCGTTAGGACTACAGGACTTGGCTGGCAACGACTTCGTCGGCTCCAGTGCCCCGGCGATGTTTACCACGGGCCCTTGAGGTGCACGGTCACGCAGACAGAGAGCGTTTGTCTGGGCTGCATAAGGGGCGACCGCCGGTCGCCCCTACGGGTCGCTGGGGCGGGTTGGAAAGCGGCTCGGCGTTAGCCCATTGATTTGGCCTCGTGGGCTTCCATAAATGCCGAGCCGACCTTGCTCTCGCCGGCTTCCTTGTCGGCCTTTTCGATCTTGGCCTTGGCCATGTTGCGGACGAATGAGGGGATTTTTTCCAGGCGGGCGAGGGCGTCCTCGTCCCACGGCAGTGATGTATCGCTCATGAGTCGTTGATCTCGTTGGTGGATGCGGTTAATGGATCGTTAGACCACGAAAGACGGCGCAACGTTTGAAGGTATCCAGGCATCGCTCAAGTTGTTTTTGCGAGTAAAACTTGGCCACGAACTTGACCAGTCCCTTGACGTCTCGGCCGCCATTTCCCGTTTCGGTAGGCTCGCCTAATACGTCTTTAGGTATTCGACCAACGCCCAGCGCTGCGTGTCGGTAATGGGCGGCAGCCATTCCATTTCGAAACCGCCGTCCGGCTTTCGAATCGCCTTGCCGTCCGCGTCCACCTTGATGACGGCCGTACGGCCTGCCGAATACTCGTGTCCGGCATTGTGATTGGCGGGCAACGACGTATCGAACTCAAACAGTCCCGGATATTCGCCTTTGTCTTTGTTCATAAGCCCCACCTTGACCGGATCGAACTCGCGGCTGCCCACGGTGAAGTGGTTGGCGCGGCATTCCTTGCCGGCGGCAATTTCCTGATCGTTGCAGCTGGGTAGGAACAGTTCGTAGAGATTGGGAACCGAACCGTTATGCAGATAGGGCGCCGTGGCCCAGATGCCGTTCAAGGGCCTTGCCTTATAGGCGTTCAGATTGTTCGGGAAGTCGGTGTTGATCTCGAAATCCACATGACGCTGGGTGGGTTGTTTCACGGGATTATCGAACAATGCCGTGACGACATCGTAAAGCCATTCGGCTCGCGCCCTCAACCATGACTTATCGGGATCCCGGGCGACGATGACGCCTTGAGCGGCATTTTGTAAGGCGAAGACCACGTGGGTGGTTTCACCGAAACGATCCTTGCCTGCCAGGTTGATCTTCTTGCCCTTGAACAAACCGCTTTCCCCTTGGTAATCGAGGGCGTTCGAGGCCATTTGCGGATCGGTGCCGATGATGTTGACGCTGGCGAATTGAGCGATCACTTTCCTGTGCTTGTCATCGCGCCGGAAGGTCCCGTCGTCGCCGTGACAAAGGAAGCATTTGTACGCATAGAAAACCTCTTTGCCCTCGTCCGCCAGCTTTTGATCGATCTTCGGCAGTATATCCTGCGGCCATTGCGGAGATTCCAGGCTGGTCAGATGCTTTTCCAGCCGCACCAGATTCCGCTTGTCCACCGAGGCCTTGTAGCCCAGGTGATTCTTTTGATCTTCCAAGCTGAAGGTGGCGAAGACACCCAATACCTCTCCGGTGTTACGTCCCAAGGGACCGAGGAATCCGACTGGTGGACCACTGTTGTTATCCGCGACGCCGTCCCATTGAACATAATCGTGTTGCGGGGTATCCCACAGAAAAGGATAGCTGACCGGGGCGTTGGGCGGGTTGGCGTTGGCGCTGTTGCCCGGAGTCAGGTGGCCAAGAACGCGATTGTAGATGCGGCCGAAGGCGTCGAGACGACCGTATCCGTAATTGACCACCTTGCCCGTGTTGGTCGGGAGATTGGTCCGGTTGTAACCCCTGAGCCAATCGCGGGAAGCCTGTGCGGTCGAGCGCGCCGTTGCCGGATCGAGCGACATATTGGACGCTAACCGGTTCAGCTTTGCCTCGTCATCGAGCGTCGCCGTCAAGGCCTTTTCCAGGGCGCGCAGCAAACCATCCATATCGGCCAGGGAAGGTCCGCCGTCGATGCGGATCCCGGTTCCACGATAATTGATCTGGCCTGTATGGCACGCGGCGCAGGTAAAACCGACGTAGTCGTGTCCCTGGTAGCTGTCCTTGACGAAACCCACCGGCAAACCGTCGGGGTTGTCCCAGCTTTCCCGCTGCCCCAGGTAGCGGAAACGGCTCATGTTTTCGACGTCGTGAAACGGCTTTTCGTTGTCGGTCTGTTCCAGGTTGACGAAGAGATCATAGGGCATGAAGTCAGAGCCCTGGGTGGTGTTATAGAACCAGAGACTGTCCCAGCGGTCCCAGTTCTGTTCCAGGTAGACGATCTTGTCGGCGGAATCGCCGAAATGGTCTTTCGGAAGGGCCTCCGCGTAACGGTCGCCGGCTGCGACCACCCCTTCGGAGACATAGGTGCAACTGCTTATCGGTATGCAAAGCGACAGCAGCGGAATCCAGTATCTGGCTTTCATAATCAAGTCCTTTTGTTGATTCAACCAGATGGACGATACCAGATAAGTTTGCTCAACAAAACCATGAGGCCGACAGCTCCGGCCGTAAGCGCTCGTATATTGGCGCGGACACAGAACACCTCATTTCTCTGGGTAATCGGTCCATATTTAGATGTCGAATATTACAGGTTGATGTGCGCAGCTCTGAGCAAGGCGCTTACCTGTTTTTGACGCGGGAGGCATCGATATCTGTGTTTTCCGGGGCCATGGTGCTACTTTATTCGAGAGATTGATGACGTCGAGAACGTAATGACCAAACCCAATGCTGAATCATGTGAGCGTAACCGGGATCCGATTCTCACGGTGATCGAGCCGTTGCTGGCCGACCGGCGGGCCGTGCTTGAGGTCGGTGCCGGCACGGGCCAGCATGCCGTCTACTTTGCCGAGCGCATGCCCCATTTGATTTGGTATGCGAGTGACCGTGCGCAAAATCACGAAGGTATCCGTAGCTGGCTTGGCGACGCGGGCCTGAAGAACGTAGCCGGTCCGTTCGACCTCGATGTCAGGCAAGAGCGCTGGCCGAACGTTGAGGTCGACGCCGTTTTCTCCGCCAATACGGCGCACATCATGCATTGGGACGACGTGACGGCTTTTTTCGCGGGGGTGGGTCGAATCCTTGAATCGGGTGGAATATTCCTGCTCTATGGGCCCTTCAGTTTCGCCGGGCGTCATATCAACGAAAGCAACGCCCGGTTCGATCTGCGCTTGAAGGACAAGGACCCGCTCATGGGTGTACGCGACTTCGATGATCTGAATCGCCTGGCCGAAGCGGCCGCCCTTGAGTTCGTGCATGACTATGCCATGCCGGCAAACAATCGCATCTTGCTGTGGTGCAAACGCTGATGCTGGGCGGTGTCGTGGATCCGGAAAAGACGCCCTATGTGCGACTCGGCGGCGAGGCGGCGGTCAGGAAACTGGTGACGCGTTTTTATGAGCTCATGGATACCTTACCTGAGGCGCGGCGGATCCGGGCCATGCATCCGGACGACCTTTCGGGTTCGACGGAGAAACTGTTCATGTTTCTCTCCGGCTGGCTCGGCGGGCCTCAGCTCTATCAGGAGGCGTACGGCCATCCGCGCCTGCGCGCACGCCATCTGCCCTTTCCCGTCGACGAAGCGGCGCGCGACGCCTGGATGCGTTGTATGACGCGGGCGATCGAGGAGATGGATATCGAAGACGAACTCCTAAAACAGCATTTACTCCATTCACTCTTCAAAACGGCTGACTTTATGCGCAACCAGCCGGAGTGATTGTCGTTAATGGACGAGACTCCTGTCGATCGATATTCACGGGTTTTCCATCGGCGCCTGTTCATCTTTATTGGGCTGCTGTTATGTTATTCGGCTGTCGGGTTTTATCCCTATGCGTGGGCGCCGTCGGAGACTCGTTTTCAGAACGGCGCGAAGATCGAAACGCCGGGCCTGTTGACCTTTGATACACCCGGCATCGCGACGAGCACGCTCCCTTCAAACTGGATTGATCGGGTCAAGAGCGGCCAACGTTTTGCATTGGACCTTACCGTAAATCCGATAGCGCCGAGGGTGACCGAATCAACCACGATTTTCACGGTGTCCGCCGCGTTGACCGAAAGAAATATTGCGGTAGAACAGGATGAGAGCGGCGTTTTGGTATGGGTGAGAACTTCCGATAATTCATCGAAAGGGCATCCGTATTTCTTCGGCAAAGTATTCGAGGACAAGGCGTGGCATCACATTCACGTTATGTTGTCCCCCGGCTTGCTGGAAATCTACATCGACGGAAATCGCCGGTTGTCCGAGCGGACATCCGTAAGCGCTTCGGATTGGTCTTCGTTCTACCGGGTGGCCCTGGGCAATGAACAATCCGGGGGCCGGGCGTGGTTGGGCGCGATGAAGAAAGCGACGGTCACCGTAGGCGAGGATGCGATGGATTGTCTCGCCGGCAACACCCTCAGTATTCCCGAGCAACTTACAGTGAAGGTCGGCAGCGTTCAGTCCGATTGGATCCCGTTTTCAGGTGCGGTTACCGCATCGTCGCTACTGGATTGGGCGATAAATTTTTTTGGGTTCATTCCATTGGGGATGACAGCGTCGCTGCTTGTACGTAGACGCAACATTCTGGTTGCCGTTGCGGTATCCGCCGTCGCCAGCGTCGGCATCGAGTTCGGTCAGTTGTATATCGCGGTAAGGACCAGCCAAATGGATGACATTCTGTTTAATGTCGGTGGCGGTTTCATCGGTGGGGTCATAGGAGGGTTGGTTTTGAGTTTTAAAACCAACATGAAGCGAATGTAGGGTGTGTCCGCGACGGAACAATTGGAGTCAGGGAAAATAGATCCTAGGACAATTTGCGCCTGACCCGAATGGCACTTACTTAACACCGTCATCCCGGCGTAGGCCGGGATCCAGGAAATTCGAGTTTGAAGCTAAGTAAGTACCATTCGCGCCTGACCCTAATTATTATTTATAGGTGTAATGAATTAGGAATGGCGGAGAGAGAGGGATTCGAACCCTCGATGGAGCTATAAACCCCATACTCCCTTAGCAGGGGAGCGCCTTCAGCCTCTCGGCCATCTCTCCGTATTGCGGTGTCCGTGGTCGCCAACGGACGGGCGCCTATCGAACCGGTCCGGAACTATATCACGATGGTTCCGCATCGCCAACACGGGACCGCCTTAAATCAGGCCAGTTTATCGTCGGCGATGTGGTACGTCGGGTCCTCGGCGATGTTGACCTCGACGAGATCGGCGGCCGTGGTCAGCAACTGTCGGCATTCCGGGCTCAGATGCCGGAGGTGCAGGCGCTTGCCGGCCTTGGTGTAGCGTTCGGCCAGGTTGTCGATGGCCTCGATGGCCGAGTGGTCGGCGATGCGCGAGCGGGCGCAGTCGATGTAGACCTCGTCGGGGTCGGATTCGGGGTCGAACAGTTCGCCGAAACGGTGGGTCGATGCGAAGAACAACGGGCCCCGCACGTAATAAATGCGGCTGCCGTCGGGGTGGTCCGCCCGGGTCACGTAGATGTGCTTGGCCTGTTTCCAGGAGAACACCAGGGCGGTCGCGATGACGCCGATGATGACGGCGGTGGCGAGATCGGTGAAGACCGTGACGACGGCGACCAGGATGCCGACGAAGGAGTCCTCGCGCGGGATCTTCTTGAGCAGGTTGAAGCTGCCCCATTCGAAGGTCCCGATCACGACCATGAACATGATGCCGACCAGCGCGGCGACGGGCACCATGGCGATCAGGCTCGATGCGAACATGATGAAACAGAGCAGGAAGAGGGCCGCCGCGATCCCGGACAGGTTGCGCAGGCCGCCGGACGAGACGTTGATCATGGTCTGGCCGATCATGGCGCAGCCGCCCATGCCGCCGAACACGCCGTTGACGCTGTTGGCGAGACCGAGCCCCATCGAGACCCGGTTGCCCTGGCCTCGGCTCTCGGTCATTTCATCGACCACGCTCATGGTCAGCAGCGACTCGATGAGTCCGACGCCCGCGAGGATGAACGCGTAGGGCAGAACGATCCAAAGCGTCCCGAGCGCAAACGGAACGTCCGGGACGTGGAAGGCCGGGAAGCCGCCGCTGATGTCCGCGATATCGCCGACCGTCTTGGTGTCGATCCCGCCGAAGATCACGATCAGGCTGATCGTGACGATGGCCGCGAGACCGGCCGGGACGGCGCGGGTCAGCTTGGGCAACAGAAACATGATCGCCATGGTCAGGCCGATCAGGCCGAGCATCGTCCCGAGCGGCGCGCCGCTGAGCCAGTGTACGCTGCCGTCGGCGCCATGGACTCTGAAGTGATCGAGTTGAGCCAGAAAGATCACGATGGCCAGGCCGTTCACGAATCCGAGCATGACCGGGTGGGGCACCATGCGTATGTATTTGCCGAAGCGCAGGGCGCCGAAGGCCATTTGGATCAGGCCGGACAGAAAGACGGCCGCGAACAAATACTCCACGCCGTGTTCGGCCACCAACGCGACCATGACGACGGCGGTCGAACCTGTGGCGCCGGAGATCATGCCCGGCCGTCCGCCGAACAGGGAGGTCACGAGCCCCATCAGGAAGGCGCCGTAGAGTCCGACGAGCGGGTTGACGCCGGCCACGAACGCAAAGGCGACGGCCTCGGGCACGAGGGCGAAGGCCACGGTCAGGCCGGAAAGGATGTCGTCTTTGGCGCCGGCGGCATGCCGGTAATAGGGTTGAAACATGGCGGCTCTTCGTATGGATTGGGGAGCGATCGGGGCGCAATAAGTGGGCAAGGATAGTGAGTCGAGGCCAAAAAGTCCAACCGGGAGTGCCGTTTGGCCTGTTCAAGGCCGCCTCGGTCCTTTAGCATATGCGGCCTTTCATACCCTTCTTTAGAGAGTTAACGTCATGAGCATTCAACAAGACCTCGAGGCCCGCAGCGGGTCGATCTGTGAACTGTGCGCGGCCACGGACGATTTGTCCGTCTACGAGGTCGAAGGCGGCGAGGGCGGCGCCGAGGGCAGCATTCTCGTCTGCGCGACCTGTCGCGGGCAGCTCGAAGATCCCGAGCAGGTGGATGTTCATCACTGGCGTTGTTTGAGCAACAGCATGTGGACGCCGGTGCCGGCCGTACAGGTTACGGCGTGGCGTATGCTGTCCAGGTTGCAGTCCGAGGGCTGGGCGCGCGACCTGCTCGACACGCTCTATCTGGACGACGAAACCCTGGCCTGGGCAGAGGCCGGCGCGCCTGCCGAGGGCGGCGATGATACCGTCAAACATGTTGATTGCCACGGCGCGGTGCTCGAGGCCGGGGATACGGTCACCCTGGTCAAGGACCTCGACGTCAAGGGTACGAGCTTCACGGCCAAGCGCGGCACGGCCGTGCGCGGCATCCGCCTGGTTGCCGATAACCCCGAGCATATCGAAGGCAAGGTCAACGGCCAGACTATCGTGATCCTGACTCAGTTCGTCAAGAAGTCTTAAGGGGATCTCTAAAAACCCCTGCTAATCTGCGATAATAACGCATTGATAAATAAACGGGTAGAAGGTATGCAACCGGGATTTTTTGACCACGCTGAGCGTCTTGATCTATTAGAAAGGCTGGGAGACCCATTGCCCA
>WGNS01000001.1 GCA_016124415.1 Gammaproteobacteria bacterium
CCACCATGCGGGCCGGCGCCTGGGTGTGGACTTCGGTGGCTCTGGTCGGCCTCGGCTGGGGCGGGCTGTTCACCCTGTACAACATGCTGACCGTGAGCAACTTCGGCCTCAAGGCGATCGGCAAGATCAACCAAAGCATTGAACACGTTAACGGGCAGATTCAGGACAACTCCGGTTACATGCTGAAGATTACGGAGCAATCCGCCGAAGTGCACGACCAAGCGGCCGAAACCCGCGACTGCATGGATGAGGGCATGAAGCACATCGATAACACTGTCGGTCAAATCGATGCGGCGGAGTCGGCGATCCATCAGTTGTTGAGCGGTTTGGCCGAGGTGGTCGACGTCGCGGAAGGAAACCGCCAGCTTGCCGATTCCCTCGAGCAGACATCGGAGCAATTGAGCCGGGCCGCCGCGGAATCGAAGAAGCTGCTACAGCAGTTCAAGACGCGCTAGTCCGGATCATCGGAATGGTCGTTGCCAGCGGTCGGGCAAGTCATGCCGAGGATCGACGCAGGGAGGACGGCGTCTCCGGGATTAAAGCGGCAGGCGGCGCAGGCGTAGACTGTTGCTGACGACGAACAGGCTCGAAATGCTCATGGCGCCTGCCGCCAGCATGGGATTCAGCAGCAGGTGCAGCCAGGGATAGAGCGCGCCGGCGGCGACCGGGATCAGGATGACGTTGTAGGCGTAGGCCCAGAACAGGTTGAGCCTAATCGTGCGCAACGTCGCCCGTGATACCGCGATTGCCGCAGCGATGCCGTGCAATTCGCCGGACATCAGAATGACGTCGCCGGCCTCGATCGCGATGTCCGTGCCGGTGCCGATCGCGATGCCGACGTCGGCCTGGGCCAGCGCCGGGGCGTCGTTGATGCCGTCGCCGACGAAAGCCACGCGCTTACCCTTTTTCTGCAGGTGTTTCACTTCCTCGGCTTTTTGATCCGGCATAACCTCGGCGATGACGCGGTCGATCCCGGCCTGGCGGGCCATGGCCTCGGCCGTGGCCTGCTGATCGCCGGTCAGCATCGTGACCTCGATGCCCTGGTCTTTCAGTCCTGCAATGGCATCGGCGGCGCCGGGTTTCAGCACGTCCGCGACGGCAAGCAGCATGATGAGCTGGTCGTCATAGACGGCAAACAGGATC
The DNA here is from genome assembly GCA_016124415.1 of Gammaproteobacteria bacterium. GTDB lineage: Bacteria > Pseudomonadota > Gammaproteobacteria > SZUA-140 > SZUA-140 > RI-283. The sequence continues at coordinate 1,144 of WGNS01000001.1, forward strand.
GTTTTGCCGCTCCGGGTCAACGGCCCGATCGTGTCCGAGAAGGACTCGATATTGAAGCCGAGGTGGCGCATGTAGCGGGCCGCGCCGATATGCATCATCCTGCCGTCGATTTCGGCCTCGATGCCCATGCCGGACAGGGCCCGTACCGAACCCGCTTCAGGCAGCGTCAGCTCCCGGCGCTCGGCTTCATTGACGATGGCATGTGCGATCGGATGTTCGCTCTGCGCCTCCGCAGCCGCGACCATGGCAAGCGCTCGGTCCTCGTCGATATCGAAGGCATGCAGGTCGGTCACGACGGGACGGCCCACGGTCAGGGTGCCGGTCTTGTCGAAGACGATCGAGTCGGCTACCGCCAGCCCTTCCATAACGGTACCCTTGCGAAACAGAATGCCCGACGAGGCCGCTCGTCCGGTGCCGACCATGATGGCCGTCGGCGTGGCCAGTCCCATGGCGCAGGGGCAGGCGATCAGGAGTACGCTCACGGCGGTTACGAAGGCCAAACCCAGAGCGGGGGCGGGCGCGAAGCCCATCCAGATCGCAAAGGTCAGGACCGCGGCGCCAAGCACGCAAGGTACGAAGATCGCCGCGATACGATCGGCGAGGAGTTGGATCTGCGGCTTGCCGCTCTGGGCCTCCTCGACCATGCGGACGATGTGGGCCAGCGTCGTGTCGGCTCCGGTCCTGGTCGTTCGCAGGGTCAGAGCGCCGCTGCCGTTGACGGTGCCGCCGACGAGTTCGTCTCCGGCCGTGACGGCCTTGGGCAGCGGTTCGCCCGTCAGCATCGAGGTATCGATCTCGCTTTCGCCATCGAGCAGGACGCCGTCCACGGGAATGCGTTCGCCCGGTCGGACCAGAACCCGGTCGTCGACCCGCACTTCGGCGGCCGGGATCTCCACGGTTTCCCCGTCACGTACGACGCGTGCCATCTTGGGTTGCAGGGCCAACAGGTGGCGGATCGCGTCCGAGGTGCGCCCCCGGGCGCGGGCCTCGAGCAGGCGGCCCAGCAGGATCAGCGTGACGATGACGCCGACGGCCTCGAAATAGACGTGGGCCGTACCTGCCGGGAAACGTTCGGGGATCAAAAGCGCCAGCGTCGAATAGCCGTAGGCCGCGCTGGCCCCCAGCATGACGAGGCTGTTCATCCCCGGACTCAGGTGGCTGAGTTCCGCCCAGCCGGTCACGAAGAAGCGTCTTCCGGCGAACAACAAGACAGGTGTTGCCAGCAGGCCCTCGAGGAAGGACCAGTTGCTTTCGGCGAGCAGGCTCGTCATGAAGGCGTGGAGCTGCGGCACAATCATCGGCGCCATGGCGATGATGACGAGCGGTATCGTCAGGACCAGGGCCAGGGCCAAGTCGCGTTTAAGCGCGGCCTCGGCCGGATCGCCGGTCTGTTCTTCGGTCGTTGACGTTTCCTCGGACGGGAATCGTGCGCCGTATCCGGCGCCTTCGACGACCTTGACGATGTCGGTCTCGGTCAAGGATGAAGGCAGCCACTCGACCAGGGCGCGTTCGGTGGCGAGGTTGACCTCGGCCTTGACGACGCCGGGCGTCTTGAGCAGGGCGCGTTCGACCCGGCCCACGCAGCTCGCGCAGCTCATGCCTTCGATACGGAGTTCACCGGACCGGGTTTGAGGCGTGTAGCCGGCAGCTTGCACTGTGGCCGTCAGGTCCGCAGTCTTGGTATCGGCGTCGTCGAACTCTACGGTGGCTTGTTCGGTGGCGAGATTGACCTCGGCCTTGACGACGCCGTCGATCTTGGCGAGCGCACGCTCGACCCGTCCGACACAGCTCGCGCAGTTCATGCCGGAGACGCCCATGTGGATGGTTTTGTTCATATCGGAAGCCCGCGCGCCTTTGCGACGTTCGGGTGAGTATTTGTTGCTTAGGCTTGGACGGCTTCGTATCCGGCGTCGGCTACGGCGGCGATCAGGGCCTCGGCCGTCGCACTACCTTCTATGACCGCGCGGCCTGCTTCCAGGTTTACCTCGAAACGGTCGACGCCCTGCACGCCGGTCAACGCCTTTTCGACCGCGGCCTTGCAATGACCGCAGCTCATGCCTTCGATCTTCAGTTCGATCATTTTACCGTCTCCGTCGTGAGTGGTATGGAGTATTCGACTATTGTAACGCGATCAGCGGGGCGAGTCCGTAGAACCGTTGGACCAGGTAATGACTTCCCAGGAACAGGTTTCGGGCTGGAGCGTGACGTGATCGATGCCGTACTCGGCCTCCAAGGCCCGTTGTAGCGCGGGAAGAACAGTATTCCAGTCTTCTAGCCTGCGGATGACGACATGGGCGGATAGCACCGGCCGCCCGGACCCGATGGTCCAGATGTGCAGGTCGTGAACCGAAAGGACGCCCTCGGTCGATGCCATGAAACGGCCGACCTCGGGAAGGTCGATGCCCGGTGGCACGCCCTCCATGATGACGTGCAATACTTCCTTGAGTAAGCGGATCGCCGAGATCAGGATCAACGTGCAGATCAGCAGGGACAGGATGGGGTCGATCGGCGTCCAGCCCGTCGTGACGATGACGAAGCCCGCGACGACGGCCGCGACCGACGCCAGCAGGTCGCCAAGCACATGCAGTAGGGCCGCGCGGGAGTTCAGGGTTTGTTCGCCGCCATGCAGCCGCAGGGCGACCATGATATTGACGATCAGGCCGACGGCGGCAATCAGGGAGACGGTCCAACCCGAGATCGGGACCGGGTTGCGCAGCCGTTGCACGGCCTCGATGGCAATGAACGTGACGACGCCGATCATGAGGGCGCCGTTGATCAGTGCGGCAACGACTTCGGTGCGGGCCAAGCCGAAGGAATGTTTATGGGTCGCCGGACGATGGGCGAAGCGCGCGGCCAGCGCGGCCAGGCCTAGGGCGCAGGCGTCGGTGACCATGTGCCCGGCGTCGCCGAGGAGGGCCAGAGAACCCGACCACCAGCCGCCGACCGCCTCGACGATCGCGAACGCCGCGATGACGCCGAAACTCCAGCCTAAGGCCGTATCGCTGTGGTGATGAAGGTGATCATGATGATCGTGGTCATGGTCGTGATGATGCCCGTGCGCGTTTTGATGCGCACGGGCGTCGTTTTCGCCATGTTCCAAGCGGTTGATCGCTTTGGCCTAGGAATTAGAACGCGGGCTTCTTCGGGGATTCCTCGAAGCGGGCGATGGAGTCGGTGATTTCCTTGTAGGCCGCGTCCTTACCCAGCCAGCCGGTGACCTTGACCCACTTGCCGGACTCGAGGTCCTTATAGTGCTCGAAGAAGTGGGAGATCTGGGCCAGCAGGGCTTGGGGCATGTCTTCGACGCTGTCGATCTTGGAATACATTGCGGTCAGCTTGTTGATGGGCACGGCCAGGATTTTGGCGTCCTCACCGGCCTCGTCGGTCATGCCGAGCATACCGATCGGGCGGCAGGCGATGACCGAACCACTGATCAGCGGGACGGGAGCGACGACCATGACGTCGGCCGGGTCACCGTCGTCCGACAGCGTATGCGGGATGTAGCCGTAGTTGAACGGATAGTACATGGCCGTGGACATGAAACGGTCGACGAACATGGCACCGGTCGCCTTGTCGACCTCGTACTTGACGGGTTCACTGTGGGCGGGGATTTCGATAATGACGTTGATTTCCTCTGGGACCTTTTTGCCCGGGGTGACCAGGTCAAGCTTCATGGTATTACTCCTATTGTGGTGGTTGGAACGGGGTTTGAATCTCGTGAGCGGGGCATTATAGACGATTTGTCAAGCCCGTTGTCGGCTCCGTTGAATTCCCGGCGACCGCTTTCCCGACCGCATTGCCGTGATAAGCTGGCCTTGGAGATACGGTTGGGGCGCATCGCCGCATCCGTCCTGCGGACGAACCACGATATGAAACGGGGAGGATCATGGGTTTTCTGGAAGAGACAGCGATCTTTCTGACCGCCGCGGTCATCGCCGTGACCTTGTTCAACAAGGCGGGCTTCAGCTCGGTGCTCGGTTATCTCATCGCCGGCGTCGTGATTGGGCCCTGGGGGCTAGGGCTGATCACGCGGGTCGAAAACATCCTGTCCTTTTCCGAGATCGGCGTCGTGCTGCTGTTGTTCCTGATCGGCATGGAACTGCAGCCTTCGCGCCTCTGGGTCTTGCGACGCTCCATTTTCGGCACCGGGCTCGCACAGGTGGCCGTAACCACGGCGGCATTGGGCGGCATCGCCATGGCCTTCGGCGTGCCCGGCGTCATTGCGTTGTTGATCGGTTTCGGTCTTTCCCAGTCCTCGACCGCCGTCGTCCTGCAGACCCTGGGTGAGAATCGGCAGATGAACACCGTACACGGGCGAACGGCGTTTTCGATCCTGCTATTCCAGGACATGGCCGTGATCCCGGTATTGGCCCTGTTGCCGCTTCTGAACGGTTCCGGACATACCGGCGACGCCGTCGAGATCACACAGAAGGTGTTCATCGCGTGTCTCGCCATCGCGGCCCTGATCCTGGTCGGCCACTTCCTGTTGCGACCGGTCTTTCGCATGGTCGCGGCCACGCGCAGCAACGAGATCTTTTCGGCGACCAGTCTGCTGCTCGTGATCGGTTCGACGCTGCTCATGGAAAGTGTCGGTTTGTCGCTGGGCCTTGGCGCCTTCATCGCCGGCGTGCTGCTTGCCGATTCCGAATACCGCCACGAGATCGAGGCCAACATCGAGCCGTTCAAGGGGCTGCTGCTGGGATTGTTTTTCATCGCGGTCGGCATGTCGGTCAACATCGGCCTGATCGTCTCGACTCCCGGACTCGTGTTCGGTCTCGCCCTGGGTCTGCTCGCCATCAAGTTCGCGATCCTCTATGGGCTCGCCCGCGCCTTCCGGATCCCCGAACGGTGCGCCCGCAACCTGGCCTTCGCCATGCCGCAGGGCGGCGAGTTCGCTTTCGTGTTGTTCACTGCGGCCATGGCCTATCAGGTGCTGACGCCGGAGGTGGCCGACCTGTTGATTTTGGTCGTCAGCCTGAGCATGGCCCTGACGCCTTTCATCTTCATGTTCAATGAGCGGGTCGTGAAACCCTGGTTCGACAATCGTAAACCCCCCGTCTTCGATCGCATCGACGACGCCGGCAACCCGGTCATCATCGCTGGCTTCGGCCGCGTCGGGCAGATCATCGGGCGACTGTTGCGCGTCAAACAGATCCCGTTCACGGCGCTCGAGATCAACCAGAGCCAGGTCGACTTCGTGCGCAAGTTCGGCGGCAAGCTATATTACGGGGATGCGCGGCGTATCGACCTGTTGCGCGCCGCGCACGTCGAGCGCGCACGCGCCTTCGTGATCGCCGTCGACGATATCGAGGCCTCAATCAGGATTGCGGAAACCGTAAAACACAATTTTCCGGGCGTGCCGATCTATGCCCGCGCCCGTAACCGGCATCATGTCCATAGGCTCATGGATATCGGGGTCACCAACATCGAGCGTGAGGCCTTCCATTCCAGTGTCGAGCTGGCCGCGAGCCTGTTGCGCGGGCTCGGTTACGACGAGGAACGCGTGCGCGCCTCGGTCCAGAAGTTCAAGCAGCACGACAGCACCACGCTGCTCAAACAGCATGCCATCCATCATGACGAAAAACAGTTGATTCAGAGCGTCAAGGACGCAGCCGAGGAATTGGAGGCCTTGTTCGAGGCCGACGAACCGGAAGCGGACGACGAGGACGGGATTGGGGCGCGGTCCGGCGCCGGACTCCCCTGACGATCGCGATTTATTCGTCTGTGGGCGGGCCTTAGCCCGCCATGCAGCACTTCTTGTATTTCTTACCGCTGCCGCACGGACAGGGGTCGTTGCGGCCGACCTTGGGGTTGGCGTTGCGGACCGTGCCGGGAGGCACGATATCGCCGTCCGTGTAATACCAGATACCGTCGACCTTTTCGAAAGAAGCCTTTTCGTGATGACGGTGATGGCCTCCGTTGTAGCGATAAGAGGCGATGAACTCGACCATGCCCGTGTCGTCGTTCTCACCGCCGGCTTCGGTCGCAATGATTTCGAGCCCGGACCACTGGGAGTCTTCCGACCATTTCTTGGTTGCGGAGGCGTCATAGTCCGATCGGTGGTCCGGATGCAGGCTGGTTTCGAGGTATTCGGGTGCGGCCTTCGCGAACGCGCTGTAACGGGAACGCATCAAGGCTTCTGCCGTCGCGGCGGGACGTTCGCCCTCGATGATCGGGCCGCAGCACTCGGCGTAGTCCTTTCCGGACTGACATGGACACTGGCTCACGTGGACACTCTATGAAAGTTGCTATCGGAATTGAATGGCGGCATAGGCTATCAAAGGCCGCCTGGAGAGACAATGACGATCAGCACGGGTCCGACGTGCGTCGCGGTCGCGGCACCGGCACTCGGGCGAGCGCGATGTTGCCGTCCAGAATGCGCGCCACTTCGGTTTCTCCGCCCGCGACGACATCGGCCAACGTACAATCGTCGAGCACGTCGCAGAAGGCCTTGCGCGCCTGGTAGAGGACCTGTTTAAGACGGCAGCTCGGACTGATGGCGCACTGGTTGTTGACCTTGTCGAAGCACTCGAGCAGGTTCATATGGGGCTCGGTCTGACGTACGACGGTGCCGACGTTGATGCGCTCGGGGGGGAAGGCCAGGGTCATGCCGCCGGATTTGCCGCGCGTGGTCGCGATCCAGCCGTTGCGGGAGAGTTGATGCACGACCTTCACGAGGTGGTTTCTCGAGATCTGATAAGCGTCGGCGATATCGCTGATCGTGGCTCGATGTTCCTGGTGGGTCGCAAGATACAACAGCACCCGCAAAGAATAATCCGTGTAGAGTGTCAATTGCATGGCCAAATCATATATTCATTTGACATGTTTTGTCCAGGCGATATAAAGTTGTATTTGACGTACATCTTATCGTGCGGCGCATTGAAACATTCAATACATCAACGGACCGTTAGGAGGAAAGCATGAGCACTGTCTATGAGCAATTGGGGGGCGAGGCCGCCATTAATGCGGCGGTTGATATCTTCTATCGCAAGGTCTTGGCGGATCACTACGTGAACCGCTTTTTCGAGGGTGTCGATATGGCGCGCCAGGCCGCCAAGCAAAAAGGGTTCCTGACGATGGTCACAGGCGGACCGAACAACTATACCGGAAAGGACATGCGCGAGGGCCACAAGCACTTGGTCAAAATGGGCTTAAACGACAGCCATTTCGATCACATCATCTGTCACCTGCGCGCCACGCTTGCCGAGTTGGGGGTTGCTCAGGGTATGATCGACACCGTCATTGGCGTTGCCGAAAGCACCCGGGATGACGTTCTGGACAGATAAGCGGTAATCCGGGCGGAGACACGGATGTCGCCGCCAATCGTTTTGAATCAAAAATAATGATTACAGCAAAGGGGGAAGCATGACCGTCATTCGCTTCGAGGGTCAGGATTTTGTTTGCGGCGAGGAAGAGAGCGTGCTTGCCTGCATGACGCGACATGGCGTCATGATCCCGTCTTCCTGTCAGGCCGGGGCCTGCCAAACCTGCATGATCCGGGCATTGGAAGGGCGGCCCACGCCCGAGTCTCAACAGGGCCTCAAGGATACGCTGAGGGTCCAGAATTACTTCCTCGCCTGCATGTGCAAGCCCACGGAAAACATGACCATCGGGCTTTCGACGGTATCGCCGGCCTATCATACGGTACTTCGCGAAAAGACGGTGTTGAACGAGTCGGTGGTTCGCTTACGTCTCGACCGGCCTGCAGGGTTTCACTATCGCGCAGGGCAGTTTATCAACCTCGTGCGCCCTACCGATCAGCTGACGCGCAGTTACTCGCTTGCAAGCGTCCCCGAAGACGGCCATCTGGAGTTGCAGGTCAAGCGCGTGCCCGACGGCAAGTTGAGTAATTGGTTGTTCGATGCGTTCGAGGTTGGCGATGCCGTGGAGTTTTTCGGCCCGGCGGGTGATTGCTTCTATGTTTCGGGAGCCGCCGAGCAGCCCCTTTTGCTGGTCGGCACCGGTACCGGTTTGGCGCCGCTTTACGGCATCTTGCGCGACGTCTTGGCCCAGGGCCACACCGGGCCGATCCATCTGTTTCATGCGAGTCTGGCTGCGCCCGGCCTCTATCTCGAGGACGAACTGCGCGCCCTGGAACGTGCGAACGAGCAGTTTCACTACGTGCCTTGCGTCCTGCACGGCGACGCACCGGCGGGCGGGCGGCAGGGCAATATCGCTGAGCTGCCAATGGCTGTGCTCGGATCGCTCGACGGTTACCGGGTGTTCCTGTGCGGCGACCCGCCCATCGTCAACGCCCTGCGGCAGAAGTGTTTCATCGCCGGGGCGTCGATGCAGGATATCTATTCCGATCCGTTCGTGTTTACGCCGGTCCCGGACTGATCGGCGGTTTTCCTTCGAGATAGATCCGCCACATCGACCGGTAAGCCGCCTCGATGCGGCCGGTCAGGTCGCGGGCGTCGCAAAGGACGGAATGCCGAACCTGTTCGCGTAGCGTGGTACGTAGTGCGCGCCGACGCTCCGGGTCTTCCGCAAGCGTCGTGACGCATTCGATATACGCTTCCCGATTTCGGCAGACCAGCGCATCCAGTTCCGCAGCCGCCAGCATCGAAGCGCTGAGCCGTTCAATGTACCGTTCGCCGGCAAGCGTCACGACCGGCACGCCCATCCAGAGCGCTTCCATCGTCGTAGTGCCCCCCGTGCGCGGGATCGTGTCGAGGGCGATGTCGATTTCCCCATACATGGCCAAGTGTTCCTCAAGGCCGGCCGTACGTCCGCGCAACGCGAGTCGTTCGGCCGGGATACCGTGTTCTGCGAAGGCCTTTCGCACGTTCTCGCACGTATCCGGATCCGAGAGCTGTTTCGCCTTGAGCAGAAGCCGGGCGTCGGGCAGACGTTTCAGAATTTCGGACCATAAGGCGATGGCCCCGACCGAGACTTTGCTGAGGTCGTTGAAGCTGCCGAGCACGACTGGCTCGGTGTCAGGCCGTTCGGATACCGCCGGAGCCTCCTTCGGCGGCTGATAGCCCAGACTGCAGCCCGGCAGGCGCCATATGGTCTCGGTCGAGAGTTCGACGGTATCTTCGGGCGTGAGCACCCCGTCGCTAAGCCAATAGTCCATGGCCGCCAGGCCCGTCGTCGTGAAGTAGCCGAGATAGGTCGCCTGGATCGGGGCGGGTCGGTAGACAAACGCGCGCAGCCGGTTGCCGGCCGTATGACCGGCGAGGTCGACAAGGATATCGATGCGGTCCTCGTGGATTCGATCGGCGAGCGCTTCGTCGGATATTCCCGACGTCGTGACCCAATGGTCGGACAATCGTTTGAGACGCGCGCTGACCTCGTCCGGGGCGGCAACCTCGGCATAGCAAAAGATCTCAAAGCGATCGTGATCGTGAGCAGCCAGGATCGGTTCAAGGAAATAGGCCACCGAATGCCGCCGCAGATCGGGGGAGACGTAGCCGATCCTGAGTCGCCGTTCCACATCGTCGGATCGTTCGTGTTCGTAGCGCCGCGCACGCGCCTCGCCGCCGAAACGTTCGTCCCAGGCGCGATGGGCGGCGAGCGTCTCTTTCGGAGACAAGAGCACGTGGTAGCTCTTGATGAACAGACAATTGCTCAGTGTTTGGTGTTTGTCCGGCTGATGTTCGAGCGCGCTTTCATAGGCTTCAAGAGCCCCGCGAAAATCTCCGATCCCGGCCAGGATATTGCCGAGATTGTTGTACGCCGCCGCTGAGCCGGGGTGAAGCTCGATGACGCGCCGGTTCAGGGTCAACGCCTCCTGATAGTGTCCGGTTTCCTTGGCGCACAGGGCCAGGTTCAATAGGGCGTCGGTGTTGTCGGGCGCGAGCACGAGCACTTGGTCGAGATCCTTTCGCGCCGAATCGAAGTCGCGCCGGTCGATCGCGCAAAGCGCCCGGTTGATCAGTGCGGGGATATGTTCCGGCGCGAGGCGCAACACCTGGTCGAGGGAGTCTCGCGCCTCTTTGGGGTCGCCGAGCGCCCGCGCGGTCAGGCCCAGATTGACCAAGGCATCGATATGCTTGGGTTCGGCGTTTAGGGCGCGTTTGAAGGCCTTGCGCGCATCCTCGTAGGCCTTGTCCATGAGGAGCAGCGTGCCGAGGTTGAACCAGGCCCCGGCGTCGCGCGGTTTGAGCTTGCAGGCCGTTCGCATCGATTCGACGGCCTCGTCGATCCTTTTCAGCGCGGCCAGCGCCAGGGCCAGATTGAAATGGTAGTTCGGCCGCTTCGGGTCGATCGCGACGGCGCGCCGTATCAAATCGACCGCGGCATCGTGGCGACCCACGCCATGGGCGAGCGTGCCGAGTTGATGCAGCGCGCCGGGATGGTTGGGATGAACCTGCAGAATCTGGCGGTAGATACGCTCCGACGCGCCGAGCCGGCCCAGCGCGTGCAGGCGAGTGGCCTGGGCAAGCAGGGCATCGGGGTTCATGGGGGGGACTTGGCCGGGCATGCCTGCATGGTTGCAGATTCCGGACAACGACGCCAGCGCGCGCCGCCGGAACGGCGTCTAGGCGTCGCCGGAGGCGACGACCAGTTCGCGAGTCGGCGACCAGGTACGCAGCAGCATCTCGAAATCCTCGGCCGGTACGGGTTTTGAAAAGAGATAACCCTGTGCGTAGTCGCAGCCGATTTCTTCAAGGATTTTGAGCTGGCCTTCGGTCTCGACGCCTTCTGCGATCACCTGGAATCCGAGTTTGTGCGCCATGACCACGATGGCTTCAGACAGGGCAAGGTCGCTGGCGTCGGTTTCCAGATTGCGGACAAAGGACTGATCGATCTTCAGATAGTCGATATCGAAACGCTTCAGATAGGCGAGCGAGGAATAGCCGGTGCCGAAGTCGTCGATGGCGACCTGGATTCCGGCGTCGCGCAGACGCAGCAGCTTTTCGTCGATATGGGCCGCCGATTTCAACAGCAGGCCCTCGGTGATCTCGATGACGATGCCGTCGCCGGCCAATTCCAGCTCCTCCAGATAGGTGAGCCAGTCGTCCTGGTTCAGTCCTTCGGCCATGAATTGCGCGGGAGATTTGTTGACGCCGATCTGCAAACGCGGATTGTAACGCTCGCGCCATTCGCTGACTTGTTGCGCCGCCGCGCGGAAGACGCGATTGCCGATTTCATGGATCGTGCCGGTGTCCTCCGCGATCGGAATGAACGCGGCGGGACTGACGAAGCCGTGCTCCGGATGTTTCCAGCGTACGAGCGCTTCGGCCTTCACGATCTCGCCGGTGGAGAGCTTCACGATCGGTTGATAGTGCACGCTGAACTGGTCCAGAATCAGCGCCTGATGAATGTCGCGAATCAGACGCATGCGGTGCTGCGAGGCCTCCTGCATCGAATTCGTGAAGTAGCTGTAGCGGTTGCGGCCGTCATGTTTGGCGGCGAACATCGCTTGATCGGCCGTACGCAAGAGATCGGACGCCGTCGCAGCGTCGTCGGGATAAACCGTCACGCCGATACTCGCCGATACATAGGCCTTTTCGTCGCGCAGCTCGAAAGGTTCGCTCAAGGACTGGATGATGCGTTGGGCGATCCGGTCGATGCAGGTCTCGTCCGTCACTTGCGTCAGCACCACGGTGAATTCGTCTCCTCCGAGACGGGCGATGGTATCGGATTCTCGGACGCACGCCTTGATCCGGAGCGATGCCTCCACCAATAGCTCGTCGCCGACGTGATGACCAAGTGTGTCGTTGACCTCTTTGAAGCGATCCAGGTCGATGAAAAGCAGCGCCAGACTGTGTCCTTTGCGTTTGGCGTTTCTCAATCCGTGTTCGAGCCGGTCTATGAACAGCCGGCGGTTGGGCAGGCCGGTCAGCGTGTCGTAGTTGGCCTGTTGCCAGATGACCTTGTCCGCCTTCTTGCGTTCCGAAATGTCGGTGAACAGGGCAACGCGCCGATGCACCTTGCCCATGTCGTCGTAAATCGTATTGATGGTCATCCATTCCGTAAACTCCCCGCTGTCCTTGTGGCGATTGACCATTTCACCCTGCCAGTGACCTTGAGTCTCCAGTGCGTGCCAGAGTCCTTTGTAAAATTCTTTGCTCTGACGGCCCGAGGACAGGATGCGCGGGTTCTTGCCAATGACCTCGCTCTGGCCGTATCCCGTGATGTCCGTGAACGCCGGATTGACCGCGACGATGTTGTTGTTCTCGTCCGTGATCATGACCGCCTCGCTGGAATTCTGGTAGACCAGTCCGGCGAGCTGCAAAGCCTCGTCGGCCTTGCTGCGTTCGAGAACGATACCCGTCAGTTTGGCGATCTGTTCGATGGAGGCGGTCTCGTCGCCGGTGGGTTCGTGAGGTTCGTGGTGATATATCGCCAACGTGCCGAGTACGCGGCCGGAGGCCGACGCGATGGGCTCGGACCAGCAGGAACCGAGGTTTGCCTCGGCGGCCAGTTCGCGATACGGGATCCAGTATGGGTGGTTCTGGATGTCGCCGACGATGACGCGTTTCCTGGTGTAGGCGGCGGTGCCGCAGGAGCCGACGCCGGGGCCGATCATGACGCCATGGATTGCGTCGTTGTAGAAATCCGGCAGACTAGGGGCGGCGCCCGTCATGAGATGTCGGCCGCTTTCGTCCAGCAGCAGGATGCTGCAGATCATCCCGGGATATTCCCGTTCGATGCAGTTCGCTATGGTCTCTAGGATCTGATGGGACGAGGCGCCCTTGGCCACGAGCTCGAGGATTTTGTTGCGATTGCGGTCGCGCTGTTGACCGGTTTTGCGCTCGTGGCGTTCGCAAAGCATTTCCGCTAGATTGCGATAGGAGCGGTTGGCGAGATGGATCATCATGACCATGAACATCAGCACCAGCAGGCTCATGACGGTGCTGAGTTCATGTTCCGCTTGCGTCAGGCGGTAGAATAGAGGCAGCAACGAGGCCAGAATGAACCCGATGGCGGCCCGGCGTTGAGCGGAAAGGGTCGTCACCGCGCCCGCCGCCATGCCCGCGATGACCAGGGCCAGAAATGCCTGGTGCGGGATGCTGTCGAAGTCGAAGAGCAACAGACTTGCCGCGCCCCAGGTGACTCCCGACAACAGCGCGCCGATCATGGACAACCTGCTCCAGGGACCGATCCGATCGTTTGTCGGATTCAGTCGATGGAAACGCGTAAGGGTCAGGAGGCGGAAACCGCTGATGATCCAGACGGTGCCGATCCAGGACAGGATCACCGTATGGTCGATCGCGGGCCAACTGACGGCACCCAGCACGACGCTGTTGATGGCGATGGCCAGGATGGCCAAAGGCATCCCTTCAAAAGCCATTCGGACCTGGTCGGCATGGATTTGCTGAAGCAGAGGGCTCGATTTGCTGTCGACTTGACTCATCGTGCACGCCTCACTTGGTGTCCGACCGGTTGGCTTGGGTTATGGGCATCGGTTTTTCTATCGGTCGAGGGCCCGAATTATTTATGGTGATCAACTAACAAAGGTTGTTTGCATGGGCGATACTGATCGGACATGAGACATTTTCAGGTCAATACCGATTCGGATCCGGGGTATGGACGCGGTTCGCGAGGCTGGCGCACGATTCGCAAGGTCGCCCCCTATCTCTGGCCGGCCGACAAGCCCTGGGTCAAATACCGGGTCGTGACGGCCGTCGCGATGCTCGCGCTGGCCAAGGTCATCGCCGTCGGCACGCCGATGCTATACAAGGCGGCCGTCGACGGACTCGCCGGCGACAAGGCGGCGACCAACCCGGGCTGGATGCTGGCCTTGGGCGCGGTCGGGCTCACGATCGCGTACGGCATGGCGCGAGTCATGACGGTCGGTTTTCAGCAACTGCGGGACGCTGTTTTTGCTCGAGTCGGTCAGCGCGCCCTGCGCCAACTTGCGCTCGAGACGTTTCAGCACATCCATGGCCTGTCCCTGCGCTATCACATCACGCGCAAGACCGGGGGGCTCAGCCGCATCATCGAGCGCGGCGTGAAGGGCGTCGATTTCCTGTTGCGCTTTTTGTTGTTCTCAATCGGCCCGCTGTTGCTCGAGTTGCTGCTGATCGCGGCGGTCTTGTTCGTTGTCTTCGACGTTCGCTATTTCACGGTCGTCGTGGTCACGATCCTGCTCTACGTCTGGTTCACGTTCGCGATCACGGAGTGGCGGGTCAAGCTGCGCAAGGAGATGAACGACCACGACACCGACGCCAACCAGAAGGCGATCGATAGCCTGCTCAACTTCGAAACGGTCAAATACTTCGGCGCCGAACGGCGTGAGGCGGATCGCTACGACTCGGCCATGGCGGGCTACGAACGCGCTGCGCTGCGCACCAATTATTCCCTGGCCTTCCTGAATTTCGGGCAATCGCTATTGATCACTGCGGGGCTCGTCGGCGTGATGGTCATGGCGGCGCTCGGCGTGCAGGACGGGAAGCTTACGGTCGGCGATTTCGTCATGGTCAATGCCTATATGTTGCAGATCACGATGCCGCTCAATTTTCTCGGTACGGTCTATCGCGAGATTCGCCAGTCCCTGGTCGATATGGGCGAGATGTTCGAACTCCTCGAGCAACCGGCCGAAGTCACGAACCGTCCGAACGCGCAGCCGCTCGCTGCTGAGCGGGGTGCGGTTCGTTTCGACGACGTGCATTTCGGGTATGACGCCGAGCGCCCGGTGCTCAAGGGCGTCACTATTGCCGTCGAACCGGGCCGTACCTTGGCCATCGTCGGTCCTTCCGGTTCGGGCAAATCGACGCTTGGCCGTTTGCTGTTCCGTTTTTACGACGTCGATTCGGGCGCGGTCGTCATCGACGGCCAGGACGTGCGCGACGTGACGCTCGAAAGCCTGCACGAGGGCATCGGCGTCGTGCCTCAGGACACCGTACTCTTTAACGATACGATCTATTTCAATATCGCTTACGGTCGTCCCGAGGCGAGCGAGGAGGAGGTCTTTGCCGCGGCTCGCGCCGCGCACATTCACAATTTCATCATGGCCCTGCCGGAGAAATACCAGACTCGAGTCGGCGAGCGCGGTCTCAAACTGTCGGGCGGTGAAAAACAACGGGTCGGTATCGCGCGCACGTTTCTCAAAACTCCGCCCATCCTGCTGCTCGACGAGGCGACTTCCGCCTTGGATACCGAAACCGAACGCGACATCCAGGAAAGCCTTCGTGCGATGGGTCGCGGTCGCACCGTCATTACGATCGCCCACCGCCTTTCCACGGTTGTCGAAGCCGACCGGATCGTCGTTCTGGAAAACGGGGTCATTGTGGAGTCGGGGCGTCATGAGGCGCTGATCGACCGAAACGGTCGTTATGCCCGGATGTGGCGCAGGCAGCAGGTGGAGGAGGCCGAAGCCGCAGAGGCGGTGGCGACGGATGGCGAGTATCGGGAAGACGGAACCGCTTTCCCGTCCTAGGGCGGATGATGCCTTTGCGTCGGAGTGTGTGCCGACACGGTAGGGTTTCCGCTTGGCGTATAGACCATACTGTCATAAAATTCATGGGTATTGACGGCATGGATTGAGCCGGCCCGGTGGCGCTGCGCCGCGTCGCCCCGGGTGGGAGAGAAAGCAACGCATGTCGTCCATATAGGTGAATGTGACGAATGATCGTTGCCCGCCCCGTTCGTAAGGTTGGGATCCCCTTCCGATTACCTCAATTCATTCGACGCGGAACATAAAGGATGGATCAACAGGCTACCTTCATCGACAGTCCGGGAGAACCGAATCTCCTGCTGATCGATATCGCCACGCGCGACGTCATGCGCCTCGCGTCCGTAAGCAGTCTGGCTGAAGCGGCAGCCATGATGCAGCAGCGCTGTATCTCTTCGATAGTGGTAACGGACGAAGGGGGACATCCGGTCGGCATCGTCACCGAGCGAAACATCCTGCAGGCGATGCGGGACGGCCGCCCCGGCGAATCCGAGTTGAACGGCATTATGTCAGCCCCGGTGATCACGGTGGGGGTGTCGACCACGAAACTGGATGCTTATCAACTCTGCCTGAATCGCGGTATCCGTCACCTGGTCATCGTCGACAATGACGGCGTCCTGATGGGCGTCGTCAGCGAGACTGATTTTCGCCTGCACCTCAACCTGACCACGCTCGCGGGGCGTCGCAAGATCTCTTTCGTCGCCAAAGGTTCCACCATCGCATTGCCTCCGTCCGCGAGCTTGAAGCAAGCGCTTGATCTGATGCTTGAACAGCGCAAGAGTTGCGTTGTCGCCGTCGAGGAAGAAAGGCCGGTCGGCATCGTCACCGAACGCGACGTCGTGAAATTCTATTCCAGCGCCCAAAGCTATGACGACGTCAGGCTGGGCGACGCGATGGTCGCCCCGGTGCGAACCATCCCCAATAGCGCAACCACCATGAGGGCGGCGGAGGAAATGCTCGCCCGTAAACTGCGCCATCTGGTGGTGGTGGACGAGGATGGTCGCATGACGGGCCTCGTGAGCGAGCACGATCTGACTCGGATGATGGCTGAGGGCGTTGCGGAAGAGCGTAGTGGAATCGACGAGAGTTTCCTGCGCACCCTGATCAATACCATTCCCGATCTGGTCTGGCTGAAAGACGTCAACGGCGTATATCTGGCCTGTAATGCGCGTGTGGAGCGAATGTTCGGCGCGAGGGAGCGGGAAGTTGTCGGCAAGACCGACTACGACTTCGTCGGCAGGGACTTGGCTGACGCCTTTCGCGAAAACGACCGCAAGGCGGTAGCGGTCGACGGCCTGATCGTCAACGAGGAGTGGATCACGTTTTCAGATGATGGCCATCGCGAATTGGTGGAAACCATCAAGACGCCGATGCGCAATCGAAAAGGCGAATTGCTCGGTGTGTTGGGCATTGCCCGCAATATCACCGACCGTAAGCTGGCCGAGATCGCACTGACTGAAAGCGAGCATCGTTATCGCGTGCTGGTCGAATATTCGCCGTTTTGCATCCACGAGATTGATCTGGAAGGCCGATTGCAGTCGATGAACCATGCCGGTCTGGATATGCTGGGGCTATCGAGCGAGGCGCAGATACGCGGTGTATCGTACATGACCGCGGTCAGTGATCGGGACCAGGAACGTATCGCGGCGCTGCTGCAAAAAGCGTTCGAGGGCAAGTCCAGCCATTTTGAATTTGTTGGTGCCGGCGATAGCCCGTGCCACTTCAAATCCTGTTTTATTCCGATCCGGGACGGTGACGGCAACGTCATCAGACTCATGGGGTTGACAGAGGATATTACGGAGGCCAAACGGGCGGACGAGAACCTGCGCATCAACGCCAGCGTGTTCGATACGAGCCAGGAAGCGATTCTGATTACCGACGCAAATAATCTCATCATCGATGTCAATCCGGCTTTTACGCGCATCACCGGCTACACCCGTGACGAGGTAAGGGGGAAAAATCCCGGGCTGTTGAGTTCGGGCCGTCACGACAGGGAGTTTTACGCCGCTATGTGGCGGGTGTTGGCGCAGGAGGATTCCTGGCGAGGCGAGATCTGGAACCGACGCAAGAATGGGGAATTGTATGCCGAGTTGCTGTCCATTTCCGTCATCCGCGGCAACGATGGCGAGGTATTGCGCTACGTCGCCGTTTTCTCCGATATCAGTCGCATCAAGGCACACGAGGCGGAGTTGAGTCGCGTCGCTCATTACGATGCGTTGACGGGCATTCCCAACCGGGTGCTGCTTGCCGATCGCATGAAGCAGGCCATCGCGCAGACTGCGCGTGAGGGCACCATGATGGCTGTGTGCTATATCGATCTGGACGGATTCAAACCGATCAACGACAACCTTGGGCACGGTGCCGGCGATCACGTGCTGGTGGAAATCGCGCGGCGCATCGAAAAGATGATACGCGGCGGAGATACCGTGGCGCGCCTGGGTGGCGACGAGTTCGTGATCCTGTTGCTCGGACTGAAGCGGGCCGAGGAGTGTGTGGCCACACTCAAACGCCTGCTTCGCGAAACAGCGTTGCCGATTGAAGTCGACGATAAAATGGCCACGGTCGGCGCCAGCATCGGCGTCACTATTTTTCCTCAGGACAGCGAGGACGCGGACACGCTCCTGCGTCACGCCGATCAGGCGATGTACCTCGCCAAACAAGCCGGCAAACACTGCTACCATATCTACGATCCGTCACTGGATCGTCGCGCCCGCGACCACAACGAACTCAAGAATGCGATTCGTTATGCGTTGGAACAGAACCAGTTCGAGCTGTACTACCAGCCTAAGATCGATCTGAAAACGAGGCGTCTGGTCGGCGTCGAGGCATTGATCCGTTGGCATCATCCCGAGCGTGGTTTGTTGCATCCCTCGGAATTCCTGCGTGCCGTCGAAGGCACCGATCTCGATATCAAGATCGGCGAGTGGGTGATAGAAACCGCGTTGGCGCAGTTGGCCAAATGGTGGCAAACGGGATTCGGCGTCGAAGTCAGTGTAAACGTTTCGGCGCATCATCTGGAGGCGGCGGATTTCGTCGAAATGCTCGGTAATCGTCTTGCCAGGCACGCGGAGCTGCCCGCCGGTTGCCTGCAAATAGAAGTGCTGGAAACCGCGGCGCTGGAAGACGTGGCCATCGTAAACGGCATTATCAATGCGTGCCGCGAGCTCGGCGTCGGATTCGCGTTGGACGATTTCGGCACAGGCTATTCTTCGCTCACGTACTTGAGCCGGTTGCCGGTCGACGCGCTCAAAATCGATCAATTCTTCGTGCGCGACATGCTGGAAGATAAGGGGGACATGGCGATCGTCCAGGACATCATCGCCCTTGCGGAGGCCTTTGAGTTGCAGATCGTGGCCGAAGGCATCGAAACGCCGAAGCACTACCAGGCCTTGGTCGAACTCGGGTGCGAGATCGGGCAGGGTTACGGTATTGCGCGTCCGATGTCGGCGAGCGAGCTGGAGTGCTGGCGGACCGAATAGCCGCAGCCGAAACGGGGTTTCATTAAAACGGAATATTTAAAGCGTAATCGGGCGAACGCAAGGTCCGCCCCGGTGGACACCTCTTGCCGGGCGATGTCCGATTTTATGCAAATGGTGGGCCGTCCGCGGCTCGAACGCGGGACCAACGGATTAAAAGTCTTGTGTGAGCCCCACTGTGAACCTAGTAATTGATTGATTTTTCGTGAAAGGCTTGGCTTTTGAGGTCTCTTAAACGGCCCCGGTCAGCCTCAATCTACTTCAATTTATGTTGAGCGTGTCACGTATTTGTCACGGGTGGATTTAGTCCCTGAGCGCGTCTTCAAGCTTAGAAAAGGCCATTTCTCTCTGTGCGCGACCAATTTGCCGGATGTTCTGTAGCTTCCATCGTACCGCTGGTAGTTCCTGAGCCTGATCGTGGATGATCCGGTTCCATTCTGGCTCCCCACGCTTAAATGACAGCAGAAATGCTTTGTGCTCCTCGGTCAACATGCGCCGTATGGTCTCGATCATCGTCTGTCGTGCGTTCTCCAATTCATTAACGGTTACGGGGTGCAGTGACATGCCATGGAACTGTTGGTCAAAGACCGGTTGGAGCGGTAGCAGATTGGGCGCGATTAGTTCGGCAATGGGGCGATTGCTGCTCGCTAAGTAGACAACGAGCAGGTCGATCAACTCCGGGGTGATGCCTTCGTTGTTTAATAGCATCATTACGTCGAACAGGTCGCGAGGGTGCTGCCTGTCTAGGGCTGCCACTAGCTTTCCGGCGTACAATTCTTCCTTTGCCAATACATGGGTTTCGACATAGCCAAACTGGTCGACTACCGAATCCGTTACGGCCAGCTCACTCGCGCTCAGCACACTACCCCGCAAAACCGGGGAGACCTCGATATTGATCGATACCCCCTCCGTTGATACCTGGAGGCGCTGAACATGACTGAACCGCCCCGGGTATCGCGGAGGCTGTTTGGTTTAAGTCATGCCGCATCAGCGGCGTGACGGCGGTATTGCC
>WGNS01000060.1 GCA_016124415.1 Gammaproteobacteria bacterium
ATCTTGTTCTGCGTACCGTAGGGAAGTAGAGCAAGGTTGTGTACGCAGGACGGTCCCGGCAAAAGGAATAGCTGCCGCGTAGGCGAAGCGTTTTTGCGACAGGATGTGCAAAAACAATACTGAGGTAGCGGCACTACTGAGCAAGCCAGTCAGATTTCCTATGGGCGAGTCCGCCAAACATCTTTTTTCCTATCCCCCGTACTGGGCCGAGTGTTACGGCACGGCGCCTTATTTGCCCATGTCCCGGGCGGAGATGGACGCCCTCGGATGGGACAGTTGCGACATCATCATCGTGACCGGCGACGCCTACGTCGATCATCCGAGTTTCGGCATGGCCGTAGTCGGCCGTCTGCTTGAGGCCCAGGGATTCCGGGTAGGCATCATCTCCCAGCCCGACTGGCACGACACGACCGACTTCATGCGCTTAGGGGCGCCGAATCTGTTCTTCGGTGTCACGGCCGGCAATATGGATTCGATGATCAATCGCTACACGGCCGATCTGCGCATGCGCAGCGACGACGCCTACACGCCCGGCGACGTCGGCGGCAAGCGTCCGGACCGTTCCGTCATCGTTTACAGCCAGCGCTGCCGCGAGGCGTACCGCGACGTGCCGATCGTGATCGGCGGCATCGAGGCCAGCTTGCGCCGGATCGCTCAGTACGACTACTGGAGCGATCAGGTCCGCAAGTCCGTCCTGGTCGATTCCGACGCCGATATCCTGCTCTACGGCAATGCCGAGCGGGCCGTGGCCGAGATCGCTCACGGCCTGGCCCGTGGCTGGCCGCTTTCCGACATGACGCAGATTCGAGGCACGGCGGTTTTGTTGCGTGAGGCGCCGGGCGATCAGGAATGGATCGAACTCGATTCCTCGCGGGTGGACTGGCCGGGGAAGATCGACGAGATGCAGAATCCGTACGACTTTGGCGGGCATGAGGACGGCCAGGGCGGAACCTGCAAGACCGGTGCGGGCGGCAGCGTGCAGGTCGTGCCGATGCCGCTCAGAAAACGTATGCGCAAGGACCCGCGTCCGACCTATGTGCGTCTGCCGTCGTTCGAGAAAGTCCGCAACGACCGCGTGCTCTATGCGCACGCCTCGCGCGTGCTGCATCTCGAATCCAACCCGGGCAACGCGCGTCCGCTGATCCAGCGCCACGGCAAGCAGGAGGTCTGGATCAATCCGCCGCCGATTCCTTTGACCACCGA
Source organism: Gammaproteobacteria bacterium (assembly GCA_016124415.1). GTDB lineage: Bacteria > Pseudomonadota > Gammaproteobacteria > SZUA-140 > SZUA-140 > RI-283. The sequence continues at coordinate 1,204 of WGNS01000060.1, forward strand.
GGAGCTCGACGGCGTCTTTGATCTACCCTATCAGCGCACGCCGCATCCGAGTTACGGCGACGCGAAGATCCCCGCCTACGAGATGATCCGCTTCTCGGTCAACATCATGCGCGGCTGTTTCGGCGGCTGTACGTTCTGTTCGATCACGGAGCACGAGGGCCGCATCATCCAGAGCCGTTCCGAGGGCTCGATCCTGCGCGAGATCGAGGACATCCGCGATAAGGTGCCAGGCTTCACGGGCACGATCTCCGACCTCGGCGGGCCGACGGCCAATATGTACCGGCTCAACTGCAAGGACAAGGAGGTTGAGGCCAATTGCCGGCGCCTGTCCTGCGTCTACCCCGGCATCTGCCGCAATCTCAACACTGACCACAGCGCCACGACCCAGCTCTATCGCAAGGCCAGGGCGATCAAGGGGGTCAAGCGCGTCGCGATCGGTTCGGGACTTCGCTACGACCTGGCCGTCGAGGACCCGGAATACGTCCGCGAGCTCGTGACTCATCATGTCGGCGGCTATCTCAAGATTGCCCCGGAGCATACCGAGGACGGAGTGCTGGCCAAGATGATGAAGCCGGGCATCGGCACCTTTGAACGGTTTCGCGCGATGTTCGAGCGGTTTTCGCGCGAGGCGGGCAAGGAGCAATACCTCATTCCGTATTTCATCGCCGCCCATCCGGGCAGCCGTGACGAGGACATGATCGCGGTGGCGCGCTGGCTCAAGCGCAACGACCTGCGGGTGGATCAGGTGCAGACCTTCTATCCCTCGCCGATGGCCATGGCAACGGCCATGTACTACTCGGAGCGCGACCCGCTGCATAAGGTCAGCTACAAGTCCGAACCCGTTTTCATTCCGCGCGACCTCGCCCAGCGCCGTCTGCAAAAGGCCTTGTTGCGCTACCACGATCCGGCCCATGCCGATCGTATCCGCGAAACTTTGATTGCGATGGGGCGCCGTGATTTGATCGGCTCCGGCGACGGCTGTCTGGTTCCCGAGGCCCAGGCTCGCTCATCGGCGAAACCCGGCGGTGCGGGCGGCAGGCGAGGAACACCGAAGTCCGGACCCAGGACGGGCGCCAAGCCGGGACGGGGCGGGCGTCGCCGTCGTTGATCCGGAACGGGCCCGGCCCGCATTACTCGAGTCGGGTATAATCGTCCGTGATTTGATCCGATAACGGGTAAAGCGTCCGCCGACAGGGGTCCCCGAACATGCTCGATCAGCTTTCCGAAAAACTCGATTTGCTGCGTGAGATCGCCGCCAAGGAGACCCTGGTGGTGGCCGGGGCCGCCAAGTCCGGCACCACCTGGCTACAGCGCATGTTGAACACCCATCCCGAGATCTATTGCCCAGGGGAGGGCAAGTTTCGCGAGTTCGCGCTCGGTTTCGTCAACGCCGCCAACGACTACAACAAGCACGTCGTCTATACGAATCAGGTGGTCTACAAGGAGGGCGGCTCCTTTTACCGGCCTTGGGGCGACGACAATATCGCGGCCGGTATCCAGTTTCTGATCGCGCTGTCCTGGGCAACCTCGACTCACGGCAAGGACCTGTCCCGCGTCCGCTACATCGGCGACAAGGACACCCAGTACGCGGACAACATCGAGGTTTGGCGCGATCAGGTCTTTAAGGATGCGCGCTTCATCCATTTGATCCGCGACGGCCGCGACAGTGCCGTGTCGATCGCCTTTCACAAGAAACGCGCCGGCAACTTCGACGAGGCCGATTTTCACAAGTTCGTCGAGAGCTATGCCCGCGGTTGGGCCAATCGGGTGCGCATCATGCGTGAGGCCTTTGCGTCCTGCCCGGAACGCTATCACGAGGTGCGCTACGAGGACTTGCTCAGCGAGCCGGCGTCGTACCTCGGTAACATCCTGGGGTTTCTCGGCGTCGAGGCGACGCCGGAACTCATCGCCCGGATCGTCGAGGAGAACAGCTTCCGCAAGCTCTCGGGCGGCCGCGAGTCGGGCGAGGAGAATCAGGACTCGTTCTACCGCAAGGGGGTGGCCGGCGACTGGCAGACTCATTTCGACGAGCAGGCGCGCCGGATCTTTTCGGACGCCAGCGGCGGGATGCTCGCCGATCTCGGCTACGACACCTAGCAGGCCGATGAAAAAGTCTCATGCGGCACAATCCGGCGTTAAAAATCGACTCAAAATGCTCATGTACCGGTACGTACACTGCGCTTTCTCGCCGATTTTTGCCTTGTCTTGCACTCGCCTGAGCCTTTTTCGACAACCTGCTAAGCGGCTGCCACGGCCATGGCCGTGACCGTGAAGGCAATGTTCAGCGCGGTGGCCGTCGCGCTGACGTTTGCGGCTTTTATTCCTTATATCCGTTCGATATGGCAGGGCCGAACCCGGCCGCATGTCTTTTCCTGGGTCATCTGGGGGATCACGACCGTCGTGGTTTTCTTCGCGCAGCTTGCGGATCGCGGCGGAGTCGGCGCGTGGCCCGTAGGGTTGTCGGGCGTCATCACGCTCTACATCGCGACGCTGGCCTACGCGCGCAAGGGGGACAGCAGCATCACGGCCCTCGATTGGGTGTTTCTGGTTCTGGCCCTGGGTTCTCTGCCGGTCTGGTACCTTGCCGGTGACCCGCTATGGGCCGTCGTCATCCTGACCGCGATCGATCTGCTCGGCTTCGGTCCGACTTTTCGGAAGGCCTACGCCTTCCCCTACGAGGAGCGCCTCACGCTGCTCGCGATCATGACGGCGCGCAATCTCTGCGTGATTGCGGCGTTGGAGCACTATTCGGCGACGACCGTTCTGTTTCCGGCGGCCATCGTGGCCGCGTGTCTCCTGTTTATTTTCATGGTCGCCTATCGCAGGCGGGCCGTTACGCCTTGCTGAGGTGTCTTTTCCACATTTCGGAATAGGCCGATTCGATCCGGTGGGCCAGGTCCCGGCCGTCGAGCAACTCGGAGGCGCGCATGCGGGAACGGATCTCCCGGCGCAGGTGTTTCAGGCGTTCGTCGTCGGCTGCCAGCGCGACCGCAGTTTCGACGTAGGCTTCGGGGGTTTCGGCGACGAGGTCGTCGAGGCCTAGCGACCTAAGCAGGCTTTCTCCCTGGCGCTCGATCATGCGCTCGCCCGTCTTGGTGACGACGGGGACGCCCATCCAGAGCGCGTCCGTCGTCGTCACGCCGCCGGTGCGGGGAAAGGTGTCGAGCGCGATATCGAGTTCGTTGTAGACGTCCAGGTAGTCGCTGGAGTGTCCTTGAAGGACGATCCGCTCGGCCTCGATACCGTGCGCCGCGAACTCGGCGATCAGGCGTTCGCGGCAGCTTGGGTCGGCGTTGCGGCGGGTCTTGATCAGGATTCGCGAGCGCGGCACGCGGTTCAATATTTGCGCCCAGGCATCGATGACGTTGCAGTTGAGCTTGCTGTATTCGTTGAAGCTGCCGAATGTGACGCCCTCGGTATCGAGCGGGTCGACCGCCGGCGAATGCTCGGGCGGTTCGTAGCCGGCCCAGCAGCGCGGCAGTCGCCAGATGGTCTCGGTCGTGTGTTCGCAATCGTCTTCGGGGACCAGGACGCCGTCGGTGATCCAGTAGTCCATCGCGTCCAGCCCCGTCGTCGTGCAATAGCCGAGGTAGGTGACTTGGACGGGCGCGGGTTTCAATGCGAACAGCGGCAGGCGGTTGCCTTCGGTGTGGCCGTCGAGGTCGATCAGGAGGTCGATGTCGTCGCCGTGGATCGCTTCGGCGGCGTCGCGGTCCGACAGTTCCGAAATGTCCCGCCAGGCGTCGGCAAGGGTTCGAAAACGTTCGGTGGCCGTGTCCGTGGTGCGGGCATTCGAATACAGATGGATCGTAAAGCGCTTGCGGTCGTGATGTTCGAGCAAGGGAAACAGGAAGTGATTGGCCGAATGGCGTCGGAAGGTGCTGGAGACGTAGCCGATCCGAAGCTGCTCGCTGGGTTGCGGGGCGCCATGGGTTAAGGGCTTGCCGATATCCGGCAGCAGGGCCGCCCACCGCCGATGAGCGGCGAGCGTTTCCTCGGGGCTGCGCAGGGCGTTGTAGCCCATCAGGAACGTCCGATGTGTGTGCGCCTCCAGCCAGTCCGGCTTGAGCGCGACGGCGCGGTCGAAATGAACCAGCGCGCGTTCGGGGTCGCGGCACTCACCGAGCAGGTTGCCGAGGTTGAAATGGACTTCCGCCGAGTCCGGCAGCAATCGGGTCAGCCGCGCGAGCGTGTCGGCGGCTTCGTGGATCAGGTCCAGCAGGCAATAACAGCGGGCGAGCGTATTCAGGATGCCGACGTGCGTCGCGTTGTCGCGTGTGACCTTGGGATCGGTGGCGACCTGTTCGAGCCGGTTGGCGATGGTGCAGAGGCGCTGCCTCGGGCCGCCGGCGTCCGGCTTCAGCTTGAGCAGATGGCCCAGACACTCGACGGCCTTACGGACGTTGCCGCGCGCGAGTTCGAGTTCGGCCAGTTCGGACAGGCATGCGAGTCCTGTCTCATGCGGCGTGGCCGGATTCGACAATAGGCTGTTGTAATGTCGTTCGGCGAGATCCAGGTCCCCGGACGCACGGGCCTGCCTCGCCGCGTCCAGAATGCGATTCACCTTCTGCCTCCCCTCCTGGCAGTAGCGTATCATTATGCCAAAGTTGGGCGAGGTGGGGGAAATGGCGTGGTTCACCGGGACAAATGTCGCTCCGCGCGGATCGCCAAAGGCCGCCGCCTTACGCTATCTTTTTCGGGTTGGAGAGATTAGAATGTCCAACTTTTCTGGATTTTTGCCGGGCAGGCCCGGCGTGACCGTGTTGCGAGGTGTAGTCAGGTGGAATTAACGGGTGCCGAGATCATCGTCCAGTTTCTCAAGGACGAGGGCGTCAAGCATGTATTCGGTTACCCCGGCGGTGCCGTGCTCCACATCTATGACGCCCTGTATCGTCAGCAGGACGTCGAGCACATCCTGGTCCGCCACGAGCAGGCCGCGACCCACGCCGCCGACGGCTACGCGCGTTCGACCGGCAAGACCGGCGTCGCCCTCGTGACCTCGGGTCCGGGCGCGACCAATGCCGTGACCGGCATCGCAACGGCCTATATGGACTCCATCCCGATGGTCGTGCTGACGGGCCAGGTGCCCACGAGCCTGATCGGCAACGACGCCTTCCAGGAGGTCGACTCGGTCGGCATCACGCGGCCCTGCGTCAAGCATAACTTCCTGGTCAAGGAAGTCGCGGATCTCGCCGTGACCCTCAAAAAGGCCTTCCATATCGCCAGTACGGGCCGCCCCGGTCCGGTTGTCGTCGATATCCCCAAGGACGTCACTGCGGCCAAGGCCGAATACGTCTATCCCGAGAAGGTCCATATCCGTTCCTACAATCCGGTCGTCAAAGGACATAGCGGGCAAATCCGCAAGGCCGTCGACATGCTGCTCGGCGCGCAACGCCCCATGATTTACACGGGCGGCGGCGTGATCCTGGGCGGTGGTTCCGAGGCGCTGACCGAATTGACCCGCATGTTGAACTTCCCGATCACGAATACCCTGATGGGTCTCGGCGCCTACCCGGCCACGGATCGGCAGTTCCTGGGCATGCTCGGCATGCACGGCACCTATGAAGCCAACATGTCCATGCACAATTGCGACGTGTTGTTCGCCGTCGGCGCTCGGTTCGACGACCGCGTGACGGGCAATATCGAGAAGTTCTGTCCGTATGCCAAAATCATTCATATCGATATCGATCCGTCGTCGATTTCGAAGAACGTGCGCGTCGACGTGCCCATCGTCGGCAACGTCGACGGCGTGCTGCGCGACATGATCGCGATGATCCGGGATCAAAACCGCTTGCCGAATGCGGAGGCCATCGGCGATTGGTGGAAGCAGATCGAGGAATGGCGCGGCAAGCACTGCCTGAACTACGATCACGAGAGCGACCGTATCAAGCCGCAGTATGTCATCGAGAGTCTCTACGAGGTCACGGGCGGCGACGCCTTCGTGACGTCGGATGTCGGCCAGCACCAGATGTGGGCGGCGCAGTTCTATAAATTCGACAAGCCCAACCGCTGGATCAACTCGGGGGGCTTAGGCACCATGGGCTTTGGTCTGCCGGCGGCCATGGGCGTGCAGTTCGCGAACCCGGGCGCGACGGTTGCCTGTGTGACCGGCGAGGGCAGTATCCAGATGTGTATCCAGGAGCTGTCGACCTGCCGCCAGTACGCGCTGCCGATCAAGATCATCGCCCTGAACAACCGCTACCTCGGTATGGTCCGCCAGTGGCAGGAATTCTTCTATCAGGGCCGTTACGCAATGTCCTACATGGACGCCCTGCCGGACTTCGTCAAGCTGGCCGAGGCCTACGGCCATGTCGGCATCCGAGTCGAACAGCCGGGCGATGTCGTCAACGCGCTCAAGGAGGCCATGGCCCATAAGGATCGCTTGGTGTTCCTCGACTTCATCACCGACCAGACCGAGAACGTCTATCCGATGATCCCCGCCGGTGCGGGCTTGAATGAGATGATCCTGGTATGAGCAGACGGCACATCATTTCGATCCTGATGGAGAACGAGGCAGGTGCGTTGTCTCGGGTTGCCGGACTGTTTTCTGCCCGTGGCTACAATATCGAGTCGTTGACCGTGGCGCCGACCGTCGATCCGACGATGTCGCGCTTGACGCTCGTCACGAGCGGCTCCGAGCCCATCATCGAGCAGATCACCAAGCAGCTCAACAAACTCATCGACGTCGTCAAACTCATCGACCTTGTCGAGAGCGCTCATATCGAGCGCGAGATCCTGTTGCTCAAGGTTCGCGTGACGGGCGAGTATCGCAGCGAAGTCATGCGCTTGGCCGAGATCTTCCGGGGCCGGATCGTCGACGTCACGCCCGAGACCTTCGTCGTCGAGGTGACCGGCTCGGGCGAGAAGATCGACGCCTTCATCCGCGCCGTGGACCCCGAGACGATCATCGAGTCGGCGCGCTCCGGCGTAACCGGCATCGCCCGCGGGGAAAAAGGACTGATACCCTAACGCACCGTCGTCTTTCGTAACTTGCCACTTTTGACTTTTTTCTTTTAACGCTTAATTTATACGCCATTCTGTATCTGGAGGTTTTCCAATGAACATCTACTACGACAAAGACGCCGATCTGTCGATCATCCGCGGCAAGCGCGTCGCCATCCTGGGTTACGGTTCGCAGGGCCACGCCCACGCCAACAACCTCAAGGATTCCGGTGTGGACGTCGTCGTCGGCCTGCGCCCGGGTTCATCTTCGGCCAAGAAGGCCGAGGGCGCCGGACTCACGGTCCAGGACGTCACGACCGCGGTCGAAGGCGCGGATGTCGTCATGGTGCTGGTGCCCGATGAGCATCAGGCCGCTCTGTACCGCGATGTCATCGCTCCCCGCATCAAGCAGGGCGCCGCGCTGGCCTTCGCGCACGGCTTCAACATCCACTTTGGCCAGATCGAGCCGCGCGCCGATCTCGACGTCATCATGATCGCGCCCAAGGGCCCGGGTCACCTGGTGCGTTCGACCTACACCCAGGGCGGCGGCGTGCCGAGCCTGATCGCCGTGGCCCAGGACGCCACCGGCCAGGCCAAGTCCATCGCGCTGTCCTATGCCTCCGCCAACGGCGGCGGCCGCGCCGGCGTCATCGAGACCAACTTCCGTGAAGAGACCGAGACCGATCTGTTCGGCGAGCAGGCTGTGCTCTGCGGCGGCGCAACGGCGCTGGTCCAGGCCGGTTTCGACACGTTGGTCGAGGCCGGTTACGCCCCCGAGATGGCCTACTTCGAGTGTCTGCACGAGCTCAAGCTGATCGTCGACCTGATGTACGAAGGCGGCATCGCCAACATGCGCTACTCGATCTCCAACACGGCCGAGTACGGCGACCTGACCCGCGGCCCGCGCGTCATCACCGACGAGACCCGCGCCGAGATGCGCAAGATCCTGACCGAGATCCAGAACGGCGAGTTCGCCCGCGAGTTCATCCTCGAGAACCAGGCCGGCGCCGCCACGCTGAAGGCCAAGCGTCGCATCGGCCGCGAGCACCAGATCGAAGAGGTCGGTGGCCGTCTGCGCAGCATGATGAGCTGGATCAGCGCCAACAAGATCGTCGATCGCGAAAAGAACTGATCCGGTCGAACGCTCGGGTCCGGTGTGGCGGGCATGACTGACGGGAACGATTTGCCGGAAGGGCAGAAGCGGCGGCGGGGGATCTACCTGCTGCCGAACCTGTTCACGACGGCGGCCGTTTTTTCCGGCTTCTACGCCATCGTGGCCGGGATGGGCTGGCGTTTCGAGCCGGCCGTCCAGGCCATCTTCATCGCCATGATCCTCGACGGTCTTGATGGTCGTGTGGCCCGCATGACCGGCACCCAGAGCGAGTTCGGCGTCCAGTACGACAGTTTGTCCGATCTGATCGCGTTCGGCCTCGCACCGTCGCTGGTCATGTTCGTCTGGTCGCTGTCCTCGCTGGGCAAGCTGGGCTGGTTGGCTGCTTTCATTTATACGGCTGCCGCCGCGCTGCGTTTGGCGCGGTTCAACACCCAGGTCGAGGTCGTCGACAAGCGATATTTCCAGGGGTTGCCGTCGCCGACGGCCGCGGCCATGCTGGCCGGACTGGTCTGGGTGGGCGAAAGCTACGAGATCGCGGGCAGCGATATCGCTTGGCTTGCCTTGCCGCTGACCGTCATCGTCGGCGCGCTCATGGTCAGCAATATCCGTTACAAGAGCTTCAAGGATCTCGACCTCAAGGGCCGCGTGCCGTTCGTGTCGGTCCTGGTCGTCGTGGTGGTTTTCGTGCTGATCTCGCTGCATCCGCCCAATGTCCTGTTCGGGCTGGCCTTGCTGTATACCTTGTCCGGCCCCGTCATGACGCTGCTCCATCTGCGCAAGCGGCGCGAGGAGCGGGCGCGTTCCAACGCAAATCCGGATTGACTACCGGGCTCAGGATTGGTAGATTCTCCTACTTTTTAGCCGGGGCCCATACAACCGTATGCGCGTCGGCGCCCGGCCTCGGCCGTTGAGACATTAATTATTAAGAACGACAGGTTTTCCGAAGATGAAAAGAACGTATCAACCCAGCAATCTCAAGCGGAAAAGAACGCACGGCTTCCGCGCCCGTATGAAGACCGCAGCAGGCCGTCTGGTCCTGAAGCGCCGTCGTGCCAAGGGCCGGGTTCGCCTGAGCGCCTGATCGCGGCATCCGTCAGCCTGGATTGTGAGTGCCTGAGCGGGAGGCCCTGAAGCGGATCGAGGAGGAAGTCGGTTCCGAGTCGGCGCCTAAGGAACATCGGGGGCGTAGCCAGGGATTCGGGCGCGACTACCGGCTGACGCAGAAGGGGGACTATCGGCAGGTGTTCGCCGACGGGAACCGGCAGGGCAGCCGCCTGTTCACGGTCCTGTTTCGGCAAAACGGCTTGTCCCATCCAAGGCTCGGACTCGCGATCGCGAAGAAATCGCTCAAACGGGCCGTGGACAGGAATCGCGTCAAGCGGGTCATCCGGGCGCGATTTCGCGAGGCGATTCCCGATTTGCCCGGCGTGGACGTCGTGTTCATCGCCCGGCCCGCGCTCGCCCAGGCCGACAAGGCTGAATTGCATCAGACCGTGGAAAAGCTCTTGAGGCGTTTGCGATGCGAGCCGTAGTCATCGCGCTGATCAAGGTCTACCGTTATGTCCTGAGTCCGCTGCTCGGCGACCGTTGCCGCTTCTATCCCAGCTGTTCCCGCTATGCCGAGGAAGCGGTCTCGCGTTTCGGTTTGTTGCGTGGGGGGTGGCTGGCGGTGAGGCGATTGCTCCGGTGTCATCCCTGGCATCCGGGAGGGGTCGATCCCGTCCCCGAAAAAGAAGAAAAGGCCCTTGCCCACCGGCATTGCCAACGGCATTGAATAGAGAAGCGAGCTCATGGAAAACCAACGCATCATCCTGTTTTTCGTCCTGTCCTTCGGACTTCTGCTGATCTGGCAAGGCGTTCAGCCTCCCGCAAAGAAACCCGATACGGTCGCTACCGAAAGTACGGTAGCCGGTGCGCCCGCCGCCGATGTGCCTAAGGTTGCAAGCGAAGGCTCCGGTTTGGGTGCCGCTCCTGCCGCCGCCGCGACCATTTCGACCGGTCAGCTCCAGTCGGGCCAACGCATCCGTATCGAGACCGATCTCTTCGACGCCGAACTCGACACTGTGGGCGGCGATGTCCGCGTCGTCGCGCTGCGCAAGTATCCCGTCGCCGTCGATAAGCCCTCAGTCCCGTTCCGTCTCATGGAAGACGGCAAACTCAGGACCTTCATCGCGCAGAGCGGTCTGATTTCCCAGGGCGCCGCGCCCGACCATCACGCGATGTTCACGGCCGACAAGACCGAGTACAAGCTCGCCGCCGGCCAGGATTCGCTGAGCGTACCGCTGCATTGGCGTTCGGAAGACGGCGGCATTGAGGTCACGAAGACCTATACCTTCAAGCGCAACAGCTATGTCATCGGACTGGATCAGCAGGTTGCCAACCGCGGCGCCGCTAACTGGACCGGACATCAGTACACCCAGTTCCAGCGCACCCAGCCGGGTGAGGCCGAGAAGAGCCGTCTCATGAACACCTATACCGGCGGCGTCATCTACAGCACTGAGAAGAAGTACGAAAAGATCAGCCTCGACGATATGTCGAGTTCGAACCTGGACCGTTCGATCGAGAACGGCTGGGCCGCGATGATTCAGCATTACTTCCTGGGCGCCTGGATCCCGAACCGGGGCGAGGCCGACAAGTACTACACGAAGGCGCCCAAGGACCGGCCCTACGTCATCGGCATGATTTCGCCCGAAGTCAGCGTCGCGCCCGGCGAGGAGAAGCATTTCGACCGCAAGCTCTATGTCGGACCCAAGGACCAGGACCGCATGGCCAAGGTCGCCGAGGGACTGCGTTTGACCGTCGACTACGGCGTGCTGACCGTCCTCGCCCAGCCGATCTTCTGGCTCATGAAGCACATCCATACGCTGGTCGGCAACTGGGGCTGGTCGATCGTGATTCTGACCCTGCTGATCAAGCTGGCCTTCTTCAAGCTGTCGGCCGCGAGCTACCGCTCGATGGCCAATATGCGCAAGATGACGCCCAAGATTCAGTCCATCCGCGAGCGTTACGGCGACGACCGCCAGCGCATGTCCCAGGCCATGATGGAGCTGTACAAGACCGAGAAAATCAATCCGCTCGGCGGCTGTTTGCCGATCCTGGTCCAGATCCCGGTCTTCATCGCCCTGTACTGGGTGCTGCTCGAGAGCGTCGAACTGCGCCAGGCGCCCTTCATTTTCTGGATCCATGACATGTCGGCCAAGGACCCGTATTACGTCCTGCCGATCCTGATGGGCATCACGATGTTCATCCAGCAGAAACTCAACCCGCCGCCGCCCGATCCGGTGCAGGCCAAGGTCATGATGTCGCTGCCGTTCATCTTTACGCTGTTCTTCGCGTTCTTCCCGTCGGGCCTGGTCATCTACTGGGTCACGAACAGCACGCTGTCGATCCTGCAGCAGTGGTACATCACGCGCAAGATCGAGGCCGCGGCCTGATCGGAGCTACTGCTTCCCGGCCGGCGACCGCCTAAGATAGTCTGCTCGCTCAATTGCGAGCGCTTTGGGCGATCTGGCGATCTTTTGTGCGGGTGAGGGCACGGCACGCCGTGCCCCTACGGGATCCTTGATATCGGTGCGTTTGACTGGTCTGCGACGTGCAGGGCACGACGTGCCTTTACGGTGCCGTTGTGCAGTCGATAGGGATTTCGCGTCGTCCGGAAATGCTCGGTGTTATCATCGCTGCGATGCCGGTTAGGCAAATTGGTAGGGGCACGGCGTGCCGTGCCCTCGCCGCGTCGCTGGGCGGCGGGATAAGGGATGTGATCCATTTGTCACCACGTCCACATCGTTGATTGGTTCGTAGGGGAAGAATCATGTCCACCGACACCATCGCCGCCGTCGCGACCCCTCCGGGGCGCGGCGGCATCGGCATCATCAGGGTCTCCGGCCCGGCCGCAGGGCCTGTTGCCGAGGCCGTGCTCGGTCAAGTTCCCGAACCCCGTTTCGCGACCTACACGATGTTTCTCGACGACCGTAACGAGGCCATCGATCAGGGCATTGCGCTGTTCTTTCCCGGCCCCAACTCGTTCACGGGCGAGGATGTCCTCGAACTCCAGGGGCACGGCGGTCAGGTCGTGCTCGACCAACTCCTGGCCCGTGTGCTCGAGCTCGGTGCGCGCATGGCCCGGCCCGGCGAGTTCTCCGAGCGCGCCTTCCTGAACGGCCGTATCGATCTCGTCCAGGCCGAGGCCATCGCCGACCTCATCGACAGCGGTTCGCTCGAGGCCAGCCGCGCCGCACGGCGTTCCCTGCAAGGCGAATTCTCCGACCGCATCAACGTCCTCGTCGCCCGTCTCACGGCGATCCGCGTCCAGATCGAGTCGGGCCTGGATTTTTCCGACGAAGATATTGAACCCGAGGACCTAGCACGGATAACGAGCGGTATCGCCGAGGCGCGCGAAGCACTTGAAACCCTGCTCCGCGAGGCAGGGCAGGGCAGCCTGTTGGGTGAAGGTATGACGGTCGTGCTCGCAGGTCCTCCGAATGCCGGCAAGTCGAGCTTGCTCAACCGTCTCGCGCGCCGGGAGGCGGCCATCGTGACCGATATCCCCGGCACCACCCGCGACGTGCTGCGCGAACAGATCCAGATCGACGGCATGCCGCTGCACGTGCTCGATACGGCGGGTTTGCGGGAAAGCGATGATCCGGTGGAGCGGGCCGGTGTGTCGCGCGCCCGCGATCAGATCGAACAGGCGGACCGCATCCTGTTCGTCGTCGATGACAGCGATGCGTCCGAGACTTGGCGGATCGAGTTCGATCGCCTTCCTAAGACGCGCCTGACCTTGGTGCGCAACAAAGCGGATCTGTCGGGGCGGGTCATCGAACAACAGGCCGGGGCGGACGGTGTCGTCGAAATCGCCCTGTCGGCCCGCACGGGAGAAGGCGTCGAGACGCTGTGTCGGCATCTCAAGGACTGCATGGGTTACCAGACCCAGGCCGCCGGCCAGTTCAGCGCCCGCAGGCGCCATGTCGATGCCCTGGAGCGTACGCTCGTCCTGATCGAACGGGCATCAACGGCTCGCGACCACGAACTCGTCGCCGAGGAACTGCGCCTCGCTCAGAATGCCCTGGGCGAGATCACGGGTACGGTGACTTCAGACGATTTGTTGGGTGAGATTTTTTCGAGTTTTTGTATCGGGAAGTAAGAACGAGGTAGGTTGGGCTGAATGAAATGAAGCCCAACACATCGGTGGTATGGTGAGATGTTGGGCTTCGTGTCTCAGCCCAACCTACGATGCTACAACGCCGTAGCGTATTCGTATCGCATCCGGCATCGCGAATCGATACCGACGCCCTTCCCCGCCTTCTCGCGGGGAGAAGACGGGGGATGAGGCAGGTGTTTCGTCTTAGCCTTGGAACCGGCCGGCGACGAAGTCCCAGTTGACGAGCGACCAGAAGGACTCGACGTACTTGGGACGGGCGTTGCGGTAATCGATGTAGTAGGCGTGCTCCCAGACGTCGCAAGTCAGCAGCGGGGTCTGGCCGTTGGTCATCGGGTTGCCGGCGTTGCTGGTGCTGACGAGTTCGAGCTTACCGCTGGCGTTCTTGACCAGCCAGCCCCAGCCGGAACCGAAGGTCGTGATCGCGGTCTGCGAGAACTTCTCCTTGAAGGCGTCGAAGGAGCCGAAGGCCTCGTCGATGGCGGCCGCAAGGGCGCCGGTCGGCGCGCCGCCGCCGTTCGGGGACAGGCAGTTCCAGTAGAAGGTGTGGTTCCAGACCTGGGCGGCGTTGTTGAAGATGCCGCCGGAGGACTTGCGCACGACGTCCTCGAGGCTGAGGTCGGCGAACTCGGTGCCGTTGATCAGGTTGTTCAGGTTCGTGACGTAGGTCTGATGGTGTTTCCCATAGTGGTACTCCAGGGTTTCCTGCGAGATATGGGGTTCCAGCGCGTTGAGCGCATAAGGCAATTCGGGCAGTTTGTGTTCCATGGCGTTCTCCTCGAAATAAAAATGGATGGTACTACTGAAAGGCGTGGTCGGGGACTATATAGAGCGTTCCTTGTACCTTACGGAAAAGGTCGACTATTCCAGTCGGTTAGTCTAAGTCATGGTCTTCGATGCGCGCAAGGCTGCAGGGTGCGCGAAGGGCTTTTGGCTGTGGTAAGCGGGCGTCCCAGCCGGTAGACTACGCCCTCAGTGTGGACTTTCAGGAGACGGACATGAATCGCGATCAGAGCTTTCTGAGTGGGGCGAAACTGTGGCTGATTGCCGGCGTCGTCGGCGGTCTCGTCGTGGTGTCGTACTTCATGTCCGGGTCGTCGAAGGAGGAAGCGCCCGCGCCTGCGTTCGAACCTCAGGAAGTCATCGAAAGCGAAGCGCCTGCCACTTCCGAACCCGAAGAACAGGCGTTGACCCTGCCGCCCGCGCCTGAGCCGGAGGCGCCGAAGGCGCAGCCGGAAGTCATCGTGTCGCTGCCGCCGGAACAGCCGCCCAAGCCTGCCGCGCCCGGGCTGCCTTTGCTCGAAGGCAGCGATCCGGAGCTCTACCGTGAGCTGGCCGGAACAGTGCGCGATCCCCAGGCGGTGGGCTTAAACGGCCTGCTCGTACCCAAGGATCGCATCCGTCGTTTCGTCACGACCGTGAAAAATCTCGGCGATAAAAAGGTACCGCGCCGTCATCTGCCCGTGGTTTCGGCCGCCGGGAATTTTCAGGTCGAGCGCGAGGTCGACGGCAGCCTGGTCGTCGATAAGGCCAACTTCCGCCGTTACAAGCCCTACGTCGAATTGCTCGAGGCCGTCGACGCCGCCAAGCTCGCGGCCGCCTACCGACATCTCGCGCCGCTGTTTGATCAGGCCTATCGCGATCTCGGCTTCCCGAAGGCAAACTTCAAGAGTCCGCTGCTGGCCGCGATCGATCACGTGCTGTCCGCGCCGGCGCGCAAGGGCGATCTGGTCTTGAAGCGCCAGTCCGCCAACTACGTGTTCGCCGATCCCGAAATCGAGGCCCTGCCCGAGATCGACAAACTCATGCTGCGCATGGGTCCGGATAATGCCGCCAGGGTCAAGGCACGCCTACGCGCCCTGCGCGCCGAGTTGATCAAATGAATCCGGTCATCGCCCTGGTAGGGCGTCCCAATGTGGGTAAGTCGACGCTGTTCAACCGTCTGACCCGGACCCGAAACGCGCTGGTCGCGGACCAGCCCGGCCTCACGCGCGATCGCAACTACGGCTTGGCTTCTGTAGCCGGGCGGCAGTGCGTCATCGTCGATACCGGCGGCTTGGGCGAGGCCAAGGATTCGATCGACGAGCTCATGGAGCGCCAGGCGCTTCAGGCCGTCGATGAAGCCGATCAGATCCTGTTTCTCGTCGACGGCAGCGTCGGCCTGACGCCGGCGGACGAAGAGGTCGCGCAGATGTTGCGACGTCGCGGCAAGCCCGTGTCGATCGTCGCCAACAAGAGCGAGGGACGTGAGCCCGGCATCGTATGCGCCGATTTCCAGTCCTTGGGTTACCCCGACGTCTATTGCATCTCGGCCGCCCACGGCCAAGGCGTCAACGCCCTGATGTCCGAGATCGCCGAGCGTTTGCCCGAGGCGGATGCCGAGGAAGCGGCCGCGGAGAGCAGCGCCCGCATCGCCGTCGTCGGGCGCCCGAACGTCGGCAAGTCGACCCTGATCAACCGGCTGCTTGGCGAGGAGCGCGTCATCGCGTTCGATCAACCGGGCACGACGCGTGACAGCGTATTTATTCCGTTCGAACGCGAAGGGCAATCCTATACTTTGATCGATACGGCGGGCGTGCGCCGCCGCAGCCGGGTCGACGATATGATCGAGAAGTTCAGTATCGTCAAGACCATGCAGGCCATCAGCCAGTGCCAGGTGGCGATCATGGTGCTCGACGCTCAACAGGAAATTGCCGAACAGGATGCCCGCCTGCTCGGGCTTATCGTCCAGTCGGGCCGTGCCCTCGTGCTCGCCATCAACAAGTGGGACGGCATGGATCCCGATGCCCGCGAGCGGATCCGGGTCGAACTGGATCGCAAGCTGCAATTCGTCGACTTCGCCGAGCGATTTTTTATCTCGGCCCTGCACGGCAGTGGTGTGGGTGAGTTGTTCCGCGCCGTCGACCGGGCGATCAAGGTCGCCGATGCCAGTTGGCAGACCTCGCGCCTGACGCAACTGCTCGAAGAGGCCCTTCACAAGAACCCACCGCCGCTGGTCCGGGGGCGCCGGATCAAATTGCGTTACGCCCATCAGGGCGGCCGTAACCCACCGACGATCATCATCCACGGCAACCAGACCGCCAACGTGCCGGCCAACTACGAGCGCTATCTCGAGAACTTCTACCGCCGCGCCCTGAAGATCGTAGGCACGCCGGTCTCGATCCAGTTCAAGACGGGCGAGAACCCCTACAAGGGCCGGAAGAACACACTGACCCCGCGGCAGATCAAACACCGGCAGCGGATCCGCAGGCTCAAGAAGTAAATGCAAGAGCGACCGGCCGGTCACCTCTCTTATTCGAGGTACGCCCTTCATGGGCAAGTGCCTTGGTGTGGGCGAGGGCACGGCGCGCCGTGCCCCTACTATTCTTTCTTGATAAAAGCGCCGCAACTGATCTGGGCGGTGCTATATCACGCTGTCAGGCTGCCGATAACGAGGCAGGTAATTATCCGCTTCAAAAAATTCGATTCACAGGAGGCTATCCGGTGAGACTGATTGCAATTTTATTGGCGTTACTGGTCGTGGGGTTCCTAACGTACAAACAAATGGGGGGCGGATCCAATACGCAGCTGCAGCAGGTGCAGCGCATGATCGGCGATAACGCGCCGAAGGTGCCCACGAGCGTGAATGAGGTGAAGCAGTTCGCCAACGATATGAATGACTACGTCAAGGACGAGGCTGCAAAGCGGGCGGCTGAGATTGAAAAGGCCGCGTCGCGGTGAAAACCGGGGCCGTAGGTTGGGCTGAATGACAGTAGTGCCGCTACCTCAGTATTGTTTTTGCACATCCTGTCGCAAAAACGCTTCGCCTACGCGGCAGCTATTCCTTTTGCCGGGACCGTCCTGCGTACACAACCTTGCTCTACTTCCCTACGGTACGCAGAACAAGAT
>WGNS01000036.1 GCA_016124415.1 Gammaproteobacteria bacterium
CAATGCGTTATTATCGCAGATTAGCAGGGGTTTTTAGAGATCCCCTAAAAAAGACAAAATCCGGCTCATTGCGATCTGGACGTTACATCGAGCGTCAACATCGCACTGAATCCGTCTTTTTCGGATGAAAAATCCAACTGGGCGCCACGCTTCGGCATCAAGGACCTCATCAACCCGATTCCCAGCCCTTCGTTGATCTGCTGATTCAATGAAGACTGGCTGGTATGCTCAGCCAAGCGGTTACTCACCTGTATTCGGGTATTGGCCCCTTCATCCTTCAAGGATAACCGGATTGTCTGGCCCCGCAGTCCGTGCTTGGCCGCGTTGGTCAGCAATTCATTCACGATCAGGGCAATGGGCACGGCATCCTCCTCCACCAGTATATGGGGCCTGGAACTATCGAGCTGCATCTCGATTTCCACCGCGTCGCCAAACACATCTTCGATCGAGCTCCCGATGGCGCGCACGATATCCTGCAATTGCACCGACTCCGAGCTCCCCTGCAATCCGTGGATAAGGGAGATCGACATAATCTGACCGACGAGCTTCTTGAGTACATCGTCGAACTCATGATAC
Source organism: Gammaproteobacteria bacterium (assembly GCA_016124415.1). Taxonomy (GTDB): domain Bacteria; phylum Pseudomonadota; class Gammaproteobacteria; order SZUA-140; family SZUA-140; genus RI-283. The sequence goes on from WGNS01000036.1 coordinate 577, forward strand.
GCACCGAGCTGCTGCCTCAGCAGACCGACGATGCCCTGGAGGTTGTTCTTTATCCGGTGATGAACCTCCCTTACCAGAGTATCCCGTTGCAGCCGTTCGTGTCTTAAGCGCGACTCCTCCGCAAGTTTGCGGTCGGTAATGTCTTCGGCGGTTCCGGCACACCGGTAAATTTCACCGGCCGAATTGGCCACCGGAAAACTACGGGCATGAATCCAGCGAACCTCTCCACCCCGCAGCACGATACGGTATTCCAGATCGGTACCGCCCCGTGACGCTTCCTGCATTGCAGCCAGCACCCGATCCAAATCGTCCGGATGAACGAAACGCAAGGCGCGCGTCGACTCCTGGTATACGTTCTCGACGGGATCCCGCCAGATGGTTTCGTAGGCAGGACTGATATAGATGACCTTGTCCTGCTCGAGGTCTTTGACCCAAAAGGCTTCCCGGGCATTGCCGGCAAAGTGGCCAAAGATTTCCTCGCTCTCTCTGAGCCGCGCCTCCATCCTGATCCGATGGGTGATATCGCGGTCGATACCACGGTAGCCGATGAGCTCCCCGTCAGGGTCGGTGATGGGTACACCGCTGGACTCGAGAATGACCTCGCGCCCGTCACGATGCAGACAGGTCTTTCTAAGCTGCACGAACGGCTCCTTACCGCACGTGATGTACCCAAACAGTCCATCGATCCGGTCAGCCTCATCCGGCGACATGAAATCGAGGTAACTCCTGCCTAGGATCTCCTGGGAAGTAAAACCGAGCACGTCATTCACTCGGGGGCTGGAATAGGTGTATCTGCCGTCGACGTCGACTTCCCAGACCCAGTCGCTGGTCGACTCGACGAGTGCGCGAAAACGTTCTTCGCTGACAACGAGCTGACGACGTGCCTGTTTCAGTTGTTCAGTCGGCATACTGTTTCCGAATTCACCGTAGCGACCTCCGTCGCTCGCCCTCAGGGCGGCAAGCATATTTAGCAGCACATTCCGGCTTGCCTCGGATAAAAACCGCCGCGCTGGAACATATCCGAGCCTGGAGGTTCCGTGGTTACGGAGGGTCCGACGTCAAGCGTGCAACAGGAAATCAATATATGAAAATATATGGCCGCCACAACTTAGCATAGATCGCGACCAAACCGCCACAGGAGCCTTGTCGGACAGACGCCCTTCGCCAAATAAGGGTACCGCTCAAATGAGTAGCCATCTCCGGCCCGTGAGAAATGTCCCGCCTAATAAATTTCCTTACGGATTGTAAATTGAAACACACGAGGACGGAAATGCCTATCGCGAAAGCGGGCGAATTGCACGGAAACGACAAGGACTGCACAAAGGTCCGCGAACGGGACGATTTGGAAACGTGGCGTCCCCAAGGGGATTCGAACCCCTGTTGCCGCCGTGAAAGGGCGGTGTCCTAGGCCGGCTAGACGATGGGGACAGGAGATAAGGAAACCACTACAAAGGCGGCACCGCAGATACGGTGGTGGAGCTAGGCGGGATCGAACCGCCGACCTCTTGCATGCCATGCAAGCGCTCTCCCAGCTGAGCTATAGCCCCGCCAATGAACGCGGAACTTTACGGCAACCGAGAGCCGGTGTCAACACTCCTCGAAAAAGAGAGATTTCAGCGGATCGAAAAGTGCTTCGAATCCAATCCCGGGGCGTGCCACGCCACATCCAGGTGTTCGACAACCGCGTACTCGGGACCGTGTCGGCACCAATCGACTAGCGCCTCCAACGCCTCCCGAGCGCCCTCGGCCTCGATTCGGACTTCACCGCCCGGCTCGTTCCTGACCCATCCGGCCACACCCAGGCGACGCGCCTCGGATACCGTCGTGGCGCGAAAACAGACGCCTTGAACCCGCCCGCGAACGACAATGGTGCACGCAAACAACATCGTGATTTCCTCCGGTGAAAGGTTCCGCCCGGAATACCTTGTCGGTGGATTCGGGCATCCCCATATGAATCAATGGCTATTTGTAGTTATACTGTATCAATATCTCCGCTCCGTCCAAGGGGTAGCGGTCTCCCCTACCGGCGAACCGCCATCCGATACAGATGGCCTCGGACGGACGAGTCCGAAAAAACCCGAAAGATAACCAAACACTGATTAGAGGTCCCCAAGTGGCACGAGTAACCGTTGACGATTGTCTTGAAAACGTTGATAACCGATTTGACCTGGTGTTGATCTCCGCGAAACGCGCCCGCCAGTTGGCCAACGGCAAGGAACCCCATCTACCTTGGAACAATGACAAGCCGACCGTCCTGGCCCTGCGCGAAATTGCCGCCGGACTGGTCGATTCCAGCGTGCTGAACGAAGTCAGCGCCCGCGAGCACGCCGAGGAATCCCTCGTCAATGAAACCGACGCTCAACTCGATGAGATCGCTGCCACGATGGCCAACGGAATCATCCCTCCTGATTCGGCCGAAACGGAACTGCCCGTTCAGGAATAATGGCTCGCCTTGAGCAATCATTGGGCAATGGAATCAGAGGGGGTCAAATCAACACCGCCAACACTCCCTGTCGGTGATCCGCAAGATACCAGCTTCCTGACCAGCGATCTGCGCGCGGCCCTCCTCACCTATCTCTCCGAGGAAGAGGTCGCGCAAGCCGAGAGGGCATACCATGTCAGCGCTCGCGCCCACCAGGGCCAGCGCCGCCGCTCCGGCGAACCCTACATCAGCCATCCCATGGCCGTGGCCGCGATTCTGGCCGGGATGCACATGAACATTGAGACGATCAACGCGGCCATCCTCCACGACGTTATCGAAGACACCGAGGTCAGCAAGGAAGACATCGTCGCCCAGTTCGGCGAAGAAGTCGCCGAACTCGTCGACGGCGTCAGCAAGCTGACCCAGATCGACTTCGAGAGCCATCAAGAGGCTCAGGCGGAAAATCTGCGCAAGATGCTGCTCGCCATGGTGCGGGACATTCGAGTCATCATCATCAAACTGGCCGACCGCCTGCATAATATGCGCACCCTCGGCGCCATGCCGCTCAAGAAGCGTCGCCGGATCTCGCAGGAAACGCTCGACATCTACGCGCCGATCGCCAACCGCCTCGGCATGAACGACCTCCGCACCGAACTCCAGGACCTGAGTTTCGCCGAACTGCATCCGATGCGCTTTCGGATCCTGTCGGAGGCCATCCGCAAGGCGCGCGGCAATCGCCGCGAGATTATCGGCAAGATTGAAGCAACCCTGTTCGAACGATTGACGCATGCAGGCCTGAAGGATTTCGAGGTCAAAGGCCGCGTCAAGCACATCTACAGCCTCTACCAGAAGATGCTGACCAAGCATCTGTCGTTCAACGAGGTCTTCGACGTCTACGCGTTCCGGATCACGGTGTCGAGCGTCGACGCCTGCTATCGCGTACTCGGCATGGTCCACAACTTTTACAAACCCGTGCCGGGGCGATTCAAAGACTACATCGCCATCCCCAAGACCAACGGCTATCAGTCCCTGCACACCGTCCTGTTCGGCCCTTATGGCGTTCATATGGAAATCCAGATCCGTTCCTACGACATGGCCAAAGTAGCCGATGCCGGAGTCGCGGCGCACTGGCTGTACAAGCTCGGCGACGGTGACTCCGACAGCACGCAAACCCATACCCGCAAGTGGCTCAGCGGCTTGCTGGATCTGCAAAAAAACACCGGCAGCTCGATCGAGTTCCTCGAAAACGTCAAGATCGATCTGTTTCCGGAGGAGGTCTATGTATTCTCGCCCAAGGGCAAGATCCTCGAACTGCCTCGCGGCGCCACGGTCGTGGATTTCGCCTATGCGGTTCACTCGGACATTGGCAACACGTGTGTCGCGGCCAAGGTCGATCGCCGCCTCGTGCCGCTGAGCACCCCACTCTCCAGCGGACAAACGGTTGAAATCCTGACGGCGCCGAACGCCCATCCGAGCCCGTCCTGGCTCAACTTCGTGGTCAGCGGCAAGGCACGGTCGAACATCCGGCATTACCTGAAAAACCTCGAACACAACGAGGCCTCCGAACTCGGCCGGAGAATGCTGGAGAAGATTCTACGCTCGCGCGGCAGAACCCTGGCCGAGCTCGAGCCCTGGGTCAACGAGGAGCTACTGCGCGAATTCAAACTCTACAGCATCGAACGACTGTTTGGAGAGATCGGCATGGGCAACCGCCCGGCCGTGCTGGTCGCGAAACGCATAGAGGAATTATCCCACGACCGGCCGAACCAACCCCGTCCCCGCCCGCATGTCATCAAGGATGTCCTGCACCGGTACATGCCGACCTGGCTGGGTGGCGGACGGACAAACGCCCACCCACTGGCGATCAAAGGCAGCGAAGGCATGGTCGTAACCTACGCCAAGTGTTGTATGCCCATTCCCGGCGACCCAATCCAAGGTTTTATCTCCGCGGGCAGAGGCATCGTGATCCACGATCGGAACTGCAAGAACATCAAGGAATTCAAGAACGCTCCCGAAAAGTGGGTGGATGTCGAATGGGACGCGGATCAGAGTCGGGAATACCCCGTCGCGATCCGGATACTGGCCCGCAACAGGAGAGGCGTGCTGGCGACGATCGCGGCGACGATCGCGGACATGGGCGTCAATACCAGGGACGTAGTCATCGGCAACGACGAAGGCGCGGTGAGTTCGCTGATCTTCACGATCGACGTCAAGAACCGCGTCCATCTGGCCCGCGTCATGCGCCGCATCCGCGTACTCGAAGACGTCGTCAAAATTACTCGGAAAAAGGCTTAGGCAGGACGCCCTCAAGGGCGATCGGCTCGTGCCAGCTCTTTCAGCTCGTTCAATCGGACCTTGAGCCGATCGGCGAGATGCCCGCCGTCATCCTTTTTGTCCACCAGGGAAAGCGCGATCTCGATCTGCTGGATAGCCGACCCGGTATCGCTGTTCAGGAAATAGAATTCGGCCAGCGCCTGATGCGCGCGCGCCTTCCTCCCCAATTTGGCCTCGGCCTCCGCCAACCTTCGATATAGGCGCGGGTCGGCACTCTGCCCCAATGCGGCCAGCCGTTGCGTCGTCAACTCGCGGACCTGCTCCGCCCGACCCGCCTGCAACAAGGCGTCGGTGTACAGCATGAAGAAGGGCATTCTGCCGCGATAGTCGTTCCCGCCGCGCTCCAAAACATCCACGGCCTTATCCGCATATCCCTCCTCGAGTGCGATACGCACATCGAGCAACAGTGTCATGAACGGCGCATCTCCCCGCTCCCCGGCGACCTCGTCCTGCAAGGTTCGAAACTCGGTTCGGGCCGCCGCCAGATTGCGCCCCTGGAGCAGCGCGAGGGTGAGACCGTATTGCGCGGCGATGCGCGCATCGCGCGACCCTTTGTCGAGATTGGCGCGAAAGTAGCTTTCATGGGCCGCGGGATCGTTTCGCGACGCGATCCTGACGCCGGCGCGAATCAGCAGAAAGTCGCTTTCCGGCACGTCGACCTTGGGAAACTGCTCGGCGCGCCCCATCGAATCAGCGATACGCGAAGTCGTAACCGGGTGCGTGCGCAGGAATTCGTAGTCCTGGCTGTCCATAATGCGTGTGGCCTGCTGAAGGCGCTGGAAGAACTCCGGCATGCTGCGAGGATCATAGCCCGACTTTGCCAGGATCTCGAGTCCGACCCGGTCCGCCTCCTGTTCGTTCGCGCGCGTAAAGTTGATCTGGGTCTGGGCGCTGCCCGCAGCCGTAGCGGCCAAGGCAGCCGCGCCTGCCTGCCCGTCCCGGCTGCCCAGGATGATGCTCGTGACGATCGCGGCGGCCAGCGGCAGATTCATATGTGACGCCTGCTCGAAGGCGCGGGCCAGATGCCGCTGGGTCACGTGTGCGATTTCGTGCGCCATGACGGCGGCCAACTCCGACTCCCCGTCGGCCATCAGAATCAAGCCGCTATTGATGCCGATATGTCCGCCCGGCCCGGCGAAGGCGTTGATGCTCGAATCGTCGGGGATAAAGAAGTCGAACACGCGCCCCTCCGTTGGGGCATGCAGCGCCAGGCGAGCGCCCAAGCGCTGAACGTAGTCAACGGCCAGGTCGTCATCGATGAGTTTCATCGTTCCGCGGATGTTGCGCATGAACTCATCGCCCAGGCGTTGCTCGTCGGCAATACTCAGATACGCGCTCGCGGCGCCGCCGATATCAGGCAAATCGGGCTCCGCCGCTGCCACGGGATATCCCGCGGCAGTCGTCAGCGACAGCGCAAGAACGCCCGGGAAAAACGCCTTACGGCGCATCAGCCCACCACCCGGTCCGAACGGGAATCGCTCATCAGCAACGGCGCCAGATAGTGTCCGGTGTATGAATCGGGGTTTGCCGCGATGTCCTCCGGCGTGCCCGTACCCACAACGGTTCCGCCCTTGTCGCCGCCTTCCGGCCCCATGTCGATGATCCAGTCGGCCGTCTTGATGACATCCAGGTTGTGCTCAATGATAACGATGGTATTCCCCTGGTCGCGCAGTTGGTGCAAGACGTCGAGCAACTGCCGAATATCGTGGAAATGCAGACCCGTCGTCGGTTCGTCGAGAATATAGAGCGTACGACCTGTGCTCTTCTTGGCGAGTTCCCGAGACAATTTGACGCGTTGCGCCTCGCCCCCCGACAGCGTCGTCGCGTTCTGGCCAAGCTCTATATAGGACAGACCGACCTCCATAAGCGTCTGCAACTTGCGTGCGACGACGGGGATGGCATTGAAGAAGTCCAGCGCCTGCTCGACAGGCATCTGAAGGACCTCGTGGATATTCTTGCCCTTGTAGGTAATCTCGAGTGTCTCGCGATTGTAACGCTGCCCCTTGCAGACGTCGCACGGCACGTAGATATCGGGCAGGAAATGCATTTCGACCTTGATGACGCCGTCACCGCTGCAGGCCTCGCAGCGGCCGCCCTTGACGTTGAAACTGAAACGGCCCGGTGTGTATCCGCGCATACGCGCCTCGGGCGTGGCCGCGAACAGCTCGCGAATCGGTGTGAACAACCCTGTGTAAGTCGACGGGTTGGAGCGCGGCGTACGTCCGATGGGACTTTGATCGATGTTGATGACCTTGTCGAATTGCTCCAGGCCCAGAATCTCCCGGCAGGGCGCAGGCGTCTCGCTGGCCTGGTAAAGCGCACGCGCGGCGTTCAAATACAGGGTGTCGTTGATCAATGTCGACTTGCCGGATCCCGATACGCCGGTGACGCAGGTCATGAGCCCGAGCGGGACATCGATATCGACGGCTTTGAGGTTGTTGCCGCTGGCGCCCCGAATCGAGCAAAAACGATCGCCCGGGTTCGACACCCGGGTCTTGGGCACCTCGATACGCTTTTGTCCGCTCAGGTACTGCCCGGTCAGCGAGGCCGGATCCTTGCAGATCACGGCAGGCGACCCTTGGGACACGATCCGTCCGCCGTGTACGCCCGCCCCCGGACCGATGTCGACGACGTAATCGGCGGCCCTGATCGCATCCTCGTCGTGCTCGACGACGATCACGGTGTTGCCGAGGTCGCGCAGGTAGAGCAAGGTATCGAGCAAACGTTGATTGTCGCGCTGATGCAGGCCGATCGAGGGCTCGTCGAGCACGTACATGACGCCGACGAGTCCGGCGCCGATCTGGCTGGCCAATCGAATGCGCTGCGTCTCGCCGCCGGACAGGGTATTCGCGCTGCGGTCGAGCGAGAGATAGTCGAGTCCGACATTGACGAGGAAATCGAGCCGCTGGCTGATCTCGCGCACGATCTTCTCGGCCACGGTGCCGCGACGCCCCGGGAGCGTCAACCCGGAAAAAAAGTCCCGGGCCCGGCCCACGGGCATGGCGGTCAAATCGGTCACTACGTAGTCCCGTATATAAACCGTTCGCGCGGCCGCGCAGAGACGGGTGCCGCCGCAATCGGGACAAGGCTTGTCGCTCAGGTAACGCGCCAACTCCTCACGGACGAGATTCGACTCGGTCTCGCGGTAGCGGCGCTGCATGTTCGGAATGATGCCCTCGAAGGTGTGCCGGCGTTTCTTGAGGCGGCCGTTCGAGTTCCGGTAGGAGAACTCGACGGCTTCCCTGCCGCTCCCGAACAGCACGATATCGCGGATTGCCTCCGGCAAATCGCAGAACGGCGTTTCGAGGTCGAACTCATAGTGCTCGGCCAGCGCGCTCAGCATCTGCGTGTAATAAGGGTTACGCCGGTCCCAACCCCTGATCGCACCCGCCGACAGGCTCAGCTCCGGCTGGGTCACGACGCGCTCGGGATCGAAGAACTCCGTGATGCCGAGCCCGTCGCAGGACGGGCACGCGCCCGCAGGATTGTTGAACGAAAACAGGCGCGGCTCGAGCTCGGCGATACTGAAGCCGCAGTGCGGACAAGCGAAGCGGGCCGAGAACAACAGTCCGTCGCCGGCCTCGTCTTCCAGGGACAGGAGCCTCGCCACGCCGTCGCTCAAGCCCAATGCCGTCTCCAGCGACTCGGCCAGACGCGTTTTGAGGTCCGGACGAACCCGGAAACGATCGACGACGGCCTCGATATTGTGCTTGCAGTTGGCGTCGAGGTCCGGCAAGGCATCCAGCTCATAGACGCGACCATCCACCCGGGCGCGCAGGAAGCCCTGGCTCCGAAGCTGCTCGAAGACCTGATCATGACTGCCCTTGCGCTCGACGATCATGGGCGCGAGCAGCATGTAGCGCTCGTCGTCCGGCTGTTCGAGGATCTGATCGACCATCTGGCTGACGGTCTGCGCGGTCAGGGTTACGTGATGCTCCGGGCATCTGGGCTCGCCCGCCCGCGCGTAGAGCAGACGCAGATAATCATAGATCTCGGTAACCGTGCCTACCGTGGAACGCGGATTGTGCGATGCCGTCTTCTGCTCGATCGAGATTGCCGGCGAGAGGCCTTCGATGTGATCGACATCGGGCTTTTCCATGATGGACAGGAACTGCCGCGCGTAGCTCGAAAGCGATTCGACGTAACGCCGCTGGCCCTCGGCATAGATCGTATCGAAGGCCAAAGAGGACTTCCCGGAACCCGAGAGACCGGTAAAGACGATCAGCCGATCGCGCGGCAAATCGATGTCGACGTTCTTGAGGTTGTGGGTGCGCGCCCCACGAATCCGAATGGTGTCCAAGGCGGTTTTCCGAGCATGGGTCAACCTGATAATATACGGGAATCTTGACTGGAGGACAAAAGGCCGAGCCCAGGCCGGCCGGGACCCGAAAGCGAAATTTTCGCGGTTCCCGGCATTCTATTGCCGCATGGAGGCACGGCCACCACGCCGGCATCCCGCCGCGCCTCGATCGGACTCAGGGAAACCGACCGGGTTTGCCTCAAGGCGCTCGATCGGTCCCGCAGGTTATGGCATCGCCGTGGAATTGATGTGAGCGGCCTCCGTCAGGTAGCCTAGCGACAAATCCCGAGTGAAATGGTTTGTAATGGATAGGGGTCACATTCAAGGCGCGGATCGCGGACAATAGAAAGGCTATTGCCGAGATCCGCGACGCGGAGATGTGCCTTGGGCGCAAGAAACGATCGTCCGCGGATCGCCCAGTGAACCCCAAGTGTTTCCCTCGAACCTGCCCCCCGGGGATCGCTCGGTGGGCCCTTGACGTTGTTCGTGATTCAGCAAGTAGGAGAAAAATATGTCTGCCCCCCAGATGACAGCAACGGAACGCCGCGGCGCGTTTTCCCTGGCAGCGGTCTACGCAACGCGAATGATGGGTCTGTTCATGATCCTGCCGGTCTTCGCGCTGTACGCGGAACACCTGGGATCGCCGCCGCCGTCCCATGCCTTGGTCGGTCTCGCGATCGGCGTCTACGGATTGAGTCAAGCCTTGCTGCAAATCCCGTTCGGCCTCCTGTCCGACCGCATCGGCCGCAAACCCGTCATCATCGGCGGTCTTTTGCTGTTCGCGGCCGGCAGCGTCGTCGCGGCCACGGCGGACACGATCACCGGCATCATCATCGGGCGGGCCTTACAAGGCAGCGGCGCCATTGCAGCCGCGATTCTGGCCCTGGCGGCCGACCTGACGCGGGAGTCCTGCCGGGCCCGGGTCATGGCGACGATCGGTATGAGTATCGGTCTCTCGTTTGCCGTCTCGCTGGCGCTCGGACCGATCCTGGACGCCTGGATCGGCGTTCCCGGCATCTTCTGGCTCACCGTCGGGCTTGCGCTTCTCGCCATATTGATCATCCTGTTCGCCGTCCCGACACCTGCGCGCACTTCGTTCCATCGCGACGCCGAACCCGCACCTGTCTACTTCAAGGCCGTCATCGGCAACCCTGAATTGCGGCGCCTCGATCTCGGTATCTTCATTCTGCACATGACGCTGACCGCGACCTTCATCGGTCTGCCGCTCGCGCTCCGCGATCTGGCCGGCCTGGTGCCCGAACACCACGGCTATCTGTATCTGCCCATTCTGCTTCTGGCCCTGTTCATGATGGTGCCGCTCGTCATCATCGCCGAGAAGCAGCGCAAGATCCGCCAGGTCTATCAGTTCGGCATCCTGGGCATCTGTCTTTCCCAGGTCGTCCTGATCGTGGGGTACCACTCATTGTTCATGATCGTGGCCGCCCTGCTCGTGTTCTTCATCTGCTTCAACGTACTCGAGGCGCTGCTGCCGTCGCTGGTCGTCAAGTTCGCCCCCCCGCAGATGAAGGGCACCGCCACCGGCGTCTACTCGACCGCCCAGTTTCTCGGCGCCTTCTGCGGCGGCGCGGTCGGCGGCGTCGTAGCCACATGGACAGGCATCGTCGGGATCTTCGTCATGTCGGCGCTCATGACAGGCGCCTGGTATCTGATCGCCCGGCGGATGGCCAACCCGCCCCCGCTGACGTCCCAAATGCTCAATGTCGGCCCGATGACGCCCGAGCAGGCGCGCGCGCTCGAACAAGAACTCCTGACTATCGAAGGGGTCGCGGAATCCGTTGTTGTTCCCGACGAAGGCATCGCCTATCTGAAGGTCGATTCCAAGATCGTCGATGGCGATCGGCTGGAACAGTACTTGGCACCTGAACACAAGGAAGCCTAGCATCCGATCGTTCCCCCCGAGACCAGAGCCCCGTTCCGCGACAAATTCCGCTCCACGATTTATTGTCGCGGAACGGGGACTGCTTACATCTCGCCGCCACCAGACCAGTCGCCGCCTGGAAAGCGAGTTCACGCCATCCTCTCGCCCTCGTCGATAAATTTGTCTCGCAAACACGCCTGACGAAGCGTCACTCCGGCACCCGCGCCGATCCGCTGCAGATTCCCAAGAAACATGCACGCCAATTCCTGACTGTTACAGTTTGTTAAAGCCGAAAAAATTTCTGTCGCTAATCCTTATCGTAGCTGTCAACCATGATTCTCCACAAAGAGGAATATCCAGACCATGTCCGTAGCGCAAAAGAATTCGGATTTTGAGATCGCCTTTGGCGAGGTTCTCGATATCTCGACTTCGGATGTGCTGCATTCCGAATTGACCGCGGCGCTTCGCGAACACAAGGCAATCGCATTGTGCGCCGGGGCCGTCGAACGTGTCGACGCCGCCGCCATGCAGATCCTGACCGCTGCTCATCTGGCGGCCGAACAGCAGGAAAAAACATTGGTATGGAATTCCGTTTCCGCTGCGCTCGCCGAAGCGGCCGCACGACTGGGATTGACGCAAATTCTTAATCTGGACTCATACAACATTTCATGCAAACGAATAGAACAAGCTGACCCGCCGATCACCGCCACCTAACCTTCCGTGGCACCCCTTCGGTATCAAGGCCATCTCCGTATCCGCCTTGTGATCACACCGTGACCTGATTCATCGAATCACGTTCACCCGTTTTCTCCAGTAGTGCCGCTACCTCAGTATTGTTTTTGCACATCCTGTCGCAAAAACGCTTCGCCTACGCGGCAGCTATTCCTTTTGCCGGGACCGTCCTGCGTACACAACCTTGCTCTACTTCCCTACGGTACGCAGAACAAGA
>WGNS01000089.1 GCA_016124415.1 Gammaproteobacteria bacterium
TCTTGTTCTGCGTACCGTAGGGAAGTAGAGCAAGGTTGTGTACGCAGGACGGTCCCGGCAAAAGGAATAGCTGCCGCGTAGGCGAAGCGTTTTTGCGACAGGATGTGCAAAAACAATACTGAGGTAGCGGCACTACTGCACGAAACCGAGGGCTTCGAGGCCATCGTGCGCGAGTGTACGGAGGAGACGGCAGTGATCGAGGTGCTGACCGACTATCGTCACGAACGCAACCAGATCTGGGGCGCGCTGCCTCGGAACGCACGCCAGAACTTCGCGCTCAACCTGCTGCTCGACCCAGCGGTCGATCTCGTCACGCTGGCCGGCGTGGCGGGTACCGGCAAGACGTTCCTTGCGCTCGCGGCCGGTCTTCACCAGGTCTTCGAGATGCGCCGCTTCGAGCGCATGATCGTGACTCGCGAGACCGTCTCCATGGGTAACGACATCGGCTATCTGCCGGGTACCGAGGTCGAGAAAATGGAGCCTTGGATGGGCGCCATCCACGACAACATGGAGAGCCTGCTCAGGTCCGAGAACGGCTGGGCCAACGACAGCACCAAATCCATGCTGTCCGGGCGCATCCAACTCAAGTCCCCGAGCTTCATGCGCGGCCGCACCTTCAACGACACGCTGCTGATCATCGACGAGGTCCAGAACATGACGCCGAAACAGGTGCGCGGTCTCGTGACCCGTGTCGGGCGCGGCAGCAAGGTCATCTGTCTCGGCAACGTCAATCAGATCGACACGCCCTACCTGAATGCCTCGAGTTGCGGTTTGAGCTTCCTGGCGCAGCGTTTCATGTCGTGGCCGCACGCGGCCCACGTGACGCTGACGGGGGTCGAGCGTTCGCGGCTGGCCGAGGAGGCGGAGCGAGTATTGTAGGACTAGTAGGAGCGACCGGTGGTCAGGTAGGTTGGGCTGAGGCACGAAGCCCAACGTTACGCCGCGACCGTCGATGTGTTGGGCTTCATTTCATTCAGCCCAACCTACGAGCGGGTTCCGCTCAGACCAGCACCAGCCACTCCGAGACGCGCGCTCGCGCTTCATCCAGTCCCGAGCGGTTGAGGGAAGAGAAGGTCTGCGCCGTCATGAGCGGGTCGTCGCCGTGGCTGCGTTTGACCTTCAGGAGTTCGGAGGCTGCGGCCGATTTGCTGAGTTTGTCCGCCTTGGTCAGGAGGATGTGGTAGGCAAGCCCGGTCTCCCGGCACCAGTCGATGAGCATCTGGTCGTAGTCGCCTATACCTCGCCGGCAATCGACCACGATGACCATGCCGGCGAGCGATTGCCGGCCGTGCAGGTAATCGCCGATCAGTCGTCCCCATTCCTGCTTCATGCGCGTCGGCACCTTGGCGTAGCCGTAACCCGGCAGGTCGGCTAGGCGGCGCGGTTCCGGGCCGTCCTCGTTCCCGACCCTGAAGAAGTTGATCTGCTGGGTGCGTCCCGGCTGCTTGCTGGTTCGGGCGAGCGCCTTGCGCCCGGTAATCGTATTGACGGCGCTGGACTTGCCGGCGTTCGAACGACCCACGAAAGCGACCTCGCAGCCGCTGTCCTCCGGGCACTGACGAACGTTGCCGGCACCCAGCATAAAGGTCAGTTCACATTGCTGGATGCCGACTCCGGCCATAAGCAGGAGGGGAGGACTACGCTGAACAGGTGGTTGAAAAAGTCTCAGGCGCGCGCAAGACAAGGCGAAAATCGGCGAGGAAGCGTAGTGTACATAGAGTACACGAGCATTTTGAGGCGATTTTTAACGCAGGATTGTGCCGCATGAGGGTTTTCAAGCGCCTGTTAACGTTTACCCCGGCTAAACACGTACCGGGAAAGATTGATTTCGTCGTTGCTGACGCGCCGGAATAGATGGTCGAGGCTGATGATGGCATGCTCAAGCAGGTTCACGGCGATGTAAGGGTGCTCGACGCGCAGGCGCTTGTACATGGCGCGGGACAGGCGCAGCAAACGGGTCGGCGTATCGAGGGCGCGCATGCGAAGCGCACGCGGCTCGCGGTCGAAGAAGGACATCTCACCGATCAGTTCGCCCTCGACCAGACGCCCGACCTCGGTTTCTTCGTTACGTTCCTCGTGCAGAAGCGCCACGCCGCCGGACACCGCGAAAAACAGGGCCTCGCCCACTTCCCCGATGTCGGCGATGATGTCGCCCTTCTTGTACTCGACGAGTTCGGTGTACTCGAGCAGGGTCTTGACCTCGGCGACCGTCAGGGTCTCGCAAAGGTACTGATGGTTGAGAAACTGCAGCAGATCGGAATCGTTCATGACAAAAACTCCTCAATATTCGGCGGCTCCGGACACACCGATTGGAAAGAATTGCAGTAAAACCCGATCTTGTCTAGTCTAACGTACCGTCGCGGCGCGTGCCGCCCGGCACCCAAAGGCCCCTCAGGGCCCGCGACCGCGGGCGGGGAAGAATTCAGCGTGTCAATAACTGGAAGGAATGTCTTGATGAAAATCGTCGCTCGATTTTGCGTTCTTACGCTGCTAGGTCTGGCATGTGTGACCGCCTCCGTTCAGGCGGCCTACCAGGAAGGTGTGGATTACGAACGGATCGTCCCGGCTCAACCCACCGTCGCCGCCAAGGGCAAGGTCGAGGTCGTCGAGCTGTTCTGGTACGGTTGCCCGCATTGTTTCCGCTTCGAGCCCTACATCGAGCGCTGGTTAACCACGGTGAAGGATAAGGTCGACTTCATCCGCCTGCCCGCCGTTTTGCGTCCGAGCTGGGCGGTCCATGCCCGCGCCTTCTATGCCGCCAAGGCGCTCGGCGTATTCGACAAGATCCACCGCCCGCTGTTCGACGCCATCCACGTCGAGAAGCGCAATCTCGAGGACGAGGATTCCCTGGCGGCCTTCTTCGCCGAGCACGGCGTCGACAAGGATGCCTTCCACAAGGCCTTCAACTCCTTCTCCGTTGACAGCGAGGTCAAGCGCGCCATGCAGATGACCCGGCGCTATCACGCCATGGGCACGCCCGCCATGGTCGTCGGCGGCAAGTATCTGACCGATCCCGGCATGGCCAACGGCTTCGTCAATATCCTCAAGGTCGTCGATTCCCTCGTCGACGAAGAACTCAAGAAGGCCAAGTAGGGCGCGACGCGAGCAACGGGCTTGAGGGCCTCGGAACTCTTCGTCGCCTGCCTTCAAAATGAAGGCGTGCGCCATATCTTCGGCATCCCGGGCGAGGAGAACCTCGACCTCATGGAGGCCATCGCCGACTCGTCGCTGTCGTTCGTCACGACGCGTCACGAGCAGGGCGCGGCCTTCATGGCAGATGTCTACGGACGGTTGACGGGCCGGGCCGGCGTCTGTCTGTCCACGCTGGGGCCCGGCGCGACCAACCTGATCACGGCCGTCGCCGATGCCAATCTCGACCACGCGCCTTTAGTCGCGATCGCGGGACAGGCGGGCATCCATCGCCTGCACAAGGAATCGCATCAGGTGCTCGACCTGCAGGATATCTTCCTGCCCGTGACCAAATACTCCAGCCGCCTTCTGACCGCGGATACCGTTCCGGAGGTCGTGCGCAAGGCGTTCAAACTCGCAGAGGGCGGCAAGCCGGGGGCCTGTTTCATCGAGTTCCCCGAGAACATCGCTCCGCTTGAGGTCAACGTCCAACCCATGCCGCAGGAGCGGACGTTGCAGCCCGAACCGGCGTGTGCGGCTCTCGAACGCGCCGCCGCGTTAATCGAGCGCGCCGAGAACCCCATCATCCTCGCCGGCAACGGCATCATTCGCGCCGGGGCCTGTACTGAGCTCGCGACCTTTGCCGGCCATCTACAGATTCCGGTGGCCAACACATTCATGGCCAAGGGCGTCATGCCGTTCCGGCATTCGATGGCGCTCGGCACCGTGGGTCTCCAGACGCACGACCACATCAACAGCGGATTTCAGCGCGCCGACGTCATCATCTGCATCGGTTACGACCTTGTGGAATATCACCCCAGGCTGTGGCATCCGACCGGGGATCGCACGATCATCCACATTGACGGCTCGCCGGCAGAAATCGATGCCGCTTACAACGTCGGCGTCGAACTCGTCGGCGATATCCAGATCAGCCTCGAGCGCCTGACCGGCATGGTCAAGCCCCATGAAGGGCATTGCATGTATGCGCTGCGCGAGGCCTTGATCGCCGATATGAACGAGCACGCCAATGACACGGCGGTGCCCGTCAAGCCCCAGAAGATCATATGGGACCTGCGCACCGCCATGGCGCTCGACGATATCGTGATCTGCGACGTCGGCGCTCACAAGATGTGGATGGCGCGCATGTTCCGCTGCGAAGTACCGAACACGTGCATCATCTCAAACGGATTCGCCAGCATGGGGATCGCAGTGCCAGGGGCCATCGCGGCCAAACTGGCCGAGCCCTCGAAGGCCGTCGTGGCCGTTACCGGCGACGCCGGTTTTCTCATGAACTCCCAGGAAATCGAGACCGCCATGCGCTTGGGGCTGGCGCTCGTCATCCTGGTCTGGAACGATGGCGGTTACGGTCTGATCGAGTGGAAACAAATGGCCGCCTACGGCCGTTCGTCAAACGTGCGTTTCGGCAATCCGGATCTCGTCAAATATGCCGAGTCTTTCGGCGCCAAGGGTTACCGGATCGAACGCGCCGAAGATCTGCTGCCCACCCTGCGCGAGGCCTTGGCGGAGAATACGGTCTGCATCATCGATTGCCCGGTCGATTACAGCGAAAACATGAAGCTGACGGCCAAGCTGGGCGAAATGGTTCGCACGCTCTGATGAACGTGACCGCCGTGAGCGGCGAACGGCGCCGTTCGCGTGTATGCTCAAGAATCAAGGAATACTGTTTTCACTTATTGAGCACGCAAATCATTTGATCAACGCAAAATCCCTGGGGTTTACCGGCGACGACAACGGTGTCGACGAAACGCTTTTCACGCGTATCGCGGAAGACCTGGAATCGCAGGGTTACAGTATTTGCCCCGTGGCATTGCCCGAGGAACTGGCGACTTCGTTGTATCAATACCAGCAAGGGATGGATGCCGAAAAATTTTCGAGCGCGGGCATCGGTCGAGGTGATGCTTACCTGAAAAACGAATTCGTGCGAACCGACGAGATTTGCTGGATTACCGGAGAATCCGCGGTTGGACGGCAATGGCTGGGTTGGGCCGGCGAGCTGAAAAATTTCCTGAATCGCCGTCTGTTTCTGGGTTTGTTCTCTTTTGAAAGCCACTTTGCGCATTATCGTCCCGGCACCTACTACAAAAGGCATTGCGATGCCTTCAAAGGCGAGGCCAACCGGGTACTGACCGTCGTCACTTATCTCAATCCCGGATGGAACAGCGCGGACGGTGGCGAGTTGGTGCTCTACAAGGATGAGCACGACCGGGAGGGCATAAAGGTCGTGCCGCTATTGGGAACGCTGGTCGTTTTTCTTAGCGAGGAATTTCCTCATGAGGTACTGCCGGCCACGCGGGATCGCTACTCGATCGCCGGTTGGTATAGAGTAAATACTTCGGTTTCCGAAAGGGCGGATCCGCCTATATAACTGGATGGGCGTCGTTCGTAAGCCGACGCATGGCGGTATCACGTATGGGAACACGCGTCAGGAGCGTTGAATGCCAAGACTCTTACAACTTGCCCTGCTCGGACACCCGGTCCTGAGACAAAGCGCCGCCGAGGTTGCCGATCCGGGGAGCGTCGAAATCCGGGAACTCGTCGACGACATGTTGTTCACGATGACGGATGCAAACGGTGTCGGTATCGCTGCGCCTCAGGTACATGTGGATAAACGAGTGGTCATCGTCGCTTCCCGCCCGAATCCTCGTTACCCGGATGCGCCGCAAATGGAACCCACGGCGATGATCAATCCGGAGATCATTTGGCGGTCCGATGAGACCTGCGAGGGTTGGGAGGGATGCCTCAGCATTCCCGGTATTCGCGGTTTGGTACCGAGATACAAAGCGATCCGCATTGCCTACACGACGTTTGATGGAACGCGTGTCGAGCAGCATTTCACCGACTTTGTCGCACGGGTCTTTCAGCACGAGTTCGATCATCTCGAGGGCGTTTCGTTTCTGGATCGGGTGGTATCGACCAGAGACCTCATGACCGAAAAGGAGTGGTTGAAAAGAAACGTGTAGAGGCGACCTCCGGTCGCCCACGATCCCTATCCCCCAAACTCCATCGCGTAGTCCGTCGTCGTCGTCTCCACGTCCTCGGGACCGAAATCGATTTTCGACACGCGGCGGCGGATCTGGTCTTCCAACTTCGTGGCATGCAGATCGCTGGACGCGATCTCGCAATTCGAGACGCTGCCGTCCGGTTCGATCGTGACGCGCAGAACGATCTTGCCGGCGATCTCGGGGTCTTCCCTCAAGGCGCGTTTGTAAAGGATATACAGACGATCTTTTTCGGCCTCGATGATGCGCGCGATCTCCGCAAGGTCGCGGAACGGCCTGGCCGGCGGTTCGGGCAAAGGTTCGACGTTCGCATCGATCGCCTCGTCCTGGACCTCGACGGCCGTATGGCCTTCGAGGTCGGTCTGCTTCACCGCCTGTGCGATCTCGATCGAATCGATACCCTTGCTTTGCTCGTTGGCCGTCTCCTCGATGACGGACGGCTGCTGTTGCACCGGGGTCTCGTCCTTGGCGCGTTTGAGCGATCGCTGTTTGGCGACGCGTTCGACGGCTTCGTTTTGGCGGAGCGCTGTGAGGTCCTGGTTCAGGGCCTGCAAGTCGGCCCGGGCGGCCGCGCGCGCCTTGGCCTGTGCCGCCGTCACCGGCTTGGTCTTGAATACGGGCTTCGGTTTCGGCACGGGTTTGGGCGGCGCCTTGGGTACGGGCTTCGGCTTTTCCACCGGCTTAGGCTTAGGTTCCGGCTTGGGTTCGACCTTGGGCTTGGGCGGCTCGGGTTTCGGCTGCGGTTTTTCGACCGGTTTGGGCGGTTCCGCTTTCGGCGGCGCCGGCGGCAGGATCAGTCTGGCCTTGTGCGGCTTCAAAGATGTGATCGTCGGTTTCACCGCCTCCGGATGCGGCAGCAGCGGCACCAGCACTGCAATGACGAAGGCAAACAGAACGGCGCCCGCGACCAGGATTCGAAAGCGGCGTTCCTCGTCGTGGTCGTCCTCCATGAGCCCGAGCAGGGGCAGCAGTCTCGCGTCGATCGATGCGTCCATGGCGGTCATATCAGGACCGCCTGGGGTTGCTGCTGACGACGAGCGAGATCTTCGTGAATTTGGCCTGCGAACAGCTGGCGAAGACCCGCTTCAAGAGTTCGTAGGGGACCTTGGCGTCGCCCATGATCGTGATGCGGTCTTCGTTGGGTCCCGGTTGCCCGTCTTGTCCGCGCAGACCGGACAGCGCGTCGTTGAGCGGCTTGAGACCTTCCCGATCGTCTTCGGGAAGGGCGACCGGGCGCGTCATGACCTGCCGGCCCTGAACGAGGATCGCCTCGGGCGTGATCATGACGACGGGCGTGACCGTGGGCAGTTCGCTGGTCGAAGCTTCCGGCAGATGAATCGAGCGGCTGCTCGGCAGGTTGGGTGCCGGCGACGAACTCACGAGCAGGAAGAACACCAGGATCGTGAAGATGTCCATCAGCGAGACCAGATTCAGGGCCGTCACGTGTTTCTGTTTGCGATGATGGCGCGCCATGCGACGGGCGCGTCTGGACATCTTCATCGTTGACCCCCGACCTCCCCGGTAGCATCGCCGATCGAGATGTCCGGAAAGAGTTCCGCCTCGACGACCGAGGCCGCCACGACGACGCGGGTCGAACGGACCCGGTCCATGACCTGAACGAGCGTGTCGTAATCGGTATCGTGTTCCAGCAGTAGCGTGATGGCCTTCTCCTCGGGGCGTGCGGATTTGATCTGCTGCAGGACCTGGTCGAGACCATGATAATCGTGACGGCCGTCCCTATCGGGCAACAGCAGCGACTTGCGGCCGTGGTCGGCGACCTCCAGCCGGTCGGCGCGAACCGTGACCTCAAGCGCCAGCGGCGGGACCGGCGGCTCGTCGGCGCCGGCCTTCGGCAATTCGAGTTCGAGAATGGCGAAGTGAGAGAATACCGCCGTGATCAGAAGGAACGGCACCAGGATCACCATGAGATTCATGAATGCCGTGATATTCATCTCCGCGGGCGCGTGCGCCCGATGTCGCCGCCAGCGGCGAATCATCCTCTGGCGCCTCCCTTCAGCGACCAGCTGCTGGCATTGAGGAATTTGACGGCCTTCATTTCGAGGCGATCGATGATGTCGGTCGTTTGGGTCTGCAGGAAGGCGTGGACCATGAGCAGCGGGATCGCGACGATCAGGCCGAAGGCGGTCGTGTTCATGGCCACCGAGATACTCGCGGACAGCATGTCGGCCTTGGCCGCGGGGTCGGCCGAGGCGACGGCCGTGAAGGCCCGGATCAGACCGATGATGGTGCCGAGCAGCCCGAGCAGGGTGGCGATATTCGCGAACAGGGCGAGATAATGCGTGCGTTTTTCGAGCCTCGGCATGACTTCCATGAGACCCTCTTCCATGGCCGTTTCGATCTCCTCGCGGTGCTCTGCGGTCGGCAGGCGTTCCAGGCCGTAAGCGAGGATCCTGGCCAGCACCGAACCGTCGCCTTCCGTCATCTCCAGGGCGCGCCGGCTGTCGCCCTCGGCGATGACGGGCGCGAGCGCCGTCCACAGGCGTTGGTTGGCGGTCTGGGTTTGGCGCAGGAACAGCCAACGTTCTATGGCGATCGCGAGTCCCAGCGCCAGGACCAGCAGAATCGGATACATAAAGGCGCCGCCGTCCTGAAAAAAGGCGACGATCGTGTCGAACATATGCATATTTATTCCTCCTGTGTGCCCTTGCCGCGCGCTGCGGCGGAGGCGGTACGGCTCAATACGGCGTGATAGTTTACCTGTCGGGTCAATTCGCGTTCATCAACGGTTTCGACGTGGCTCGGCGGCAGCTTGTCCAGCCAGCGTTTGCGCGCCTCGGGCACCTTCCCCTGGGCCTGCCAGGGCAGGATGAACAGGGCCTGCGGCAGCTCCGATGTCCCGGTCGAATCGCTTGTCTCGGGTTCGGCCCGAACGGTCGAGGCCAAAGACAGCATCAGAACGGCGAGGGCGGTGCGGCGGATGTTCACAGCTCACCCTCCTGCTTGCGGCGCTCGATGTCCTTGATCCACTTCTCGACCTCATGATCGTCGTTGCGCATGGTTTCGTAGGCCTGGAAGTGAGGCAGGGCGCGGTCGGGTTCCTGCATGTAGAGTTCGAGCAGGATACCGAGGTTGAGTTCGGCATTGGCGTGTTTGGGGTCGATCCTGAGGGCGTTGAGATAGGCCTGTTCGGCATCCTTGAAACGGCCCATCTCGCGAGAGACGATGCCGAGCTGGTTATAGAGTTCGGCGTGCTCGAAGTGACGCTCCAGCGCGGCCTTGAACGCGTTTTCGGCGTCGTCGAGCTTATGGACGCGGGCATAGGCGACGCCGAGATTGGCATAGAGTTCGGAGCGCTCCGGATGCGCCTCGATCTGACGCCGGATCGGATCGATCGCCTCTTCGTAGCGGCCGGCGGTCATAAGTCCGATGACGTATTGGAGGTCCTGATCCTGTGCGCCTTCGCCCGGCGCCGAGGCTTCGCTTGCCGGGGCCCGGGCGGGTGCGGACGGCGCAACCGGCGACTGGGCGCAGGCCGCGAGCAGCAGGGCCAGCGTCGCGGCCACGACCGCGGACAGAACCGCGTTACTTGGCTGCTTCGGGCGGCTTGGGTTGGATAAACGCATCATACTGTTCCTTTCGACGATATCGCGCGGGAAAGAGTTCTGCGAGCTGGTCCAGGCTCGACTGGATCCAGCGGTCGTAGAGACCCTGGCGTATCCGCTTGATGTTGTCCACGTGCAGGCCGATGGCCTGTTCCTCCAACGGGTAGGCCTGCTCCTCCAGAGCGGCATTGTAGTCGGCCAAGTCGTCTTCAGACAGTCCTTGCGGCCGTTCCGACTTCAGGATGGCGCGTCCGAGATCGTGGAAGATCTCGCCGAGTCGGAAGGTTGCCGCCGTCGTGACTTCGGAAATGCCGTAATCCGCGGCGGCGCCGTAGGCCTCCAAGGTCGTCTCCATCGCCTGGCGCTTGCGAGCCATGCTCTGTTTGAGCGGTAGGGTCAGGCGGATGTCCTGATACTGTTTGTCGACAAGTCCCGCGACCTCCAGGCTGGCCTGGGCCGCGAGCAAATGCGAGCCCTTGGTGCCCTTGTCGGTGCGGATGATCTCCTCGAGCCAATATCGTTCCATGCTGAGCTGCTCGCGACCCTTGAAAATGTCGGCCAGCCGGCGCCGGATCGCCTGCGCGGGATCGATCGGGTCGGGGTACGTGGTCAGGTAACGGCGGTAGAACATGACGGCCTGATCCTCGTGGCCGAGCTCGTCGTTGAGTTCGGCGGTCTTGCGCAAGGCTTCCTGGCGGAGCGCCGTGGACTGGTCCTGGTCTTCGGCGATCTGCGCGAAGACTTCGGCGGCGCGCGTTTTGGCGCCGGTCTTGAGCAGCGCCAGCGCGAGTTTCTCGCGGATGCCGGGCAGGCGCGACTTATCGACGCGGCTGTGCCGGAGCCGGTCGAGGATCGGGATCGCCCCGGCCCAATCCTCCCGCGCCAACATGAGTGTGGCCGTGTCGTAAGCCGCCGTCAGGTCGATCGGGCTGTCCGGCGACACCTCGTGAACCTTTTTGAAATGGGCGATGGCGGCATTGACGTCGCCGGCCGCGCGCGCCTGTTCACCCTGTTTGTAGATGCTGGCCGCGAGCTTGTCCCGGATCGCCTCGACGTCGTCGTTGCCGCTTCCGGACAGGGTCAGCACATGCCGGAACGCTTCCTCGGACGTCACGTAGTCGGCCTTGTCGTAGGTCGCGTAACCCTTCATGAGCCAGGCGGCCCGCAACGGCACGGCCGGTGCGCTGGGTACCAGGCCGATGATCATCTCGGCGAGGCTCAATGCACGCGTCTCGTCGCCGGCGTCGAGGCGTTCCTTGGCGACCTTGGCCAGGGTGGCGGCCGCTTGAGGGTGACCGGGGAAATGGGTCGCGAAACGGCGGGCGCGTTTCTCCAGGGTATCGAGCGCCGCCGGACCGCCCTGGTCGCCTTCGACGAGTGTGCGCGCCTGGATGGCCGCGTAGGCCGCCTCGGCCGCTTTGGGATGACCGGGGAACTGGTAGGCGAAGGCCTCGTAGTGTTCGCCTGCCGCAAGATACTGCCCGCTGCTGTAGAGCAGATCGGCGAGCAGGTAGCGCATGTCCGGCGCCTCGGCATCGCCGGGGAACAACGCCAGATAGGCTTCGTACCAAGTCGCGGCCCGCTGGTAGGCCCCTTTATCGCCGGTCTTCTGCGCCTGCGCGTGCTCGTGACGGGCCAGCTTCTTGAACGCATCCCGGAGCTGCTGGGCGAGCCAGACGCTCGTGTCGGGGGAATGACTCTGCCAATAGGTACTCGGGGCGCCGAACTGGTAACCGAATTCGGCCAAGGTCCGCCAAGCCGCGTCGGTATCGTGCTGGCGAAGCTGAAGCTCGTGCACGCGCAGCCAGAAACGCGCGGCCGGCAGGGTCTGCGGGAAACGCCGCGTGTAGCGTTGGTAAATCGAGATCGCGTCCTCCGCGCTGCCGTGCTCCAGCGCGCGTTCGGCGAGCGACTGATAAATCAGATAGGTTCGGTTTTGCGGGACGCCCTGCAGCGCGGTGTCGATGGAAGCGATGCCGCCGAGGTGTACCACGCACAGGGCGATCGCGCGTAGCGTGTCGTCGACCAGCGCGCGTTCCGTCTTGGGCAGGGTTTCGATCTCCTGGCCGTACTGCGCGAGGGCATCCATGCGGATCTTCATGAGGTCCGTGAAGGATGCCACCGCGGCTTTGAAATGCGCTTGTTTGTAACGGGACCAGCCCATCTTGTAGCGCGCGTGGAGGTGATACGGCGCGAGTCCGTCCATCGCCAGCGCGGCCTGATAGGCGCGCTCTGCCGAGGCGTACTCGCCCCGGGCGAAATCGTATTCGCCGAGCCGGAACCAGACCTCGGCGGTGTATGGCGACTCCGGGTGTTCCTTGACCAGTCGGCGCAGGCTGTCCGCCATGCGGTCGTTTCTGGCCATGCCGGCGTAGGCCTGGGCTTGGGCGTAGAGCAGCGCCGCGATGTCCGGCGCTCCGCCTCGGATCAAGGATTCATAGCCGTCGGCGGCGCTCTGAAAATACCGGGCGGCTTGGTCGAGATGACGCTCCTCGATCGATTTGGCCTCGCCCGCGCGCAGGTAAAGGTCGGCCATCCGGCGCATGGCGATCGGGCGTCTGGAATCGTCCTTGGGCGCGGCGTCCAGGAAACTTTTGTACTGCTTGATCGCGTTGAGGATGGGGTCGCCGCCCTCCGCGTCCCGATCGTGGACGATGACGACGGGCCGCTCGCTGATCTGGCTCAGCGTGGTCGGGGCCGGCGCCGGAGGCGGTGTCGGCGCGGAGCTGCACGAGGCCAGCAGGGGGGCGATCAGCAGCAGGCGGGTCCGGCGCGCCTTCACTTCTTCGGTTCCGCCTGGTTGTCCAACAGCAACGCGTATTCGAAACGCGTGTCGAGCAGATCGCGTTCGAGCATGTTGAGCCGCAGCTCGACGAGATTCTTGATCATGGCCGTAACGGAATCCTTCAAGGATTTCATGAGCGTTTCCCGGCGTCGCTGCATGTCTTCCGGCAGATCCTGGACGGCCAGCTCACGCAATGTCCGAATGTCGGTCAGGGCGAGCTGAAAACGATTGCCGGATATTATGTCCAGCACGTAAGGCGCGGCCGGAATTCGGGCGACGTCCGTGGGTTCAAGCCGGTCCTGTCCAGCGATTGGCGTGATCCCTTCGATCCAAGCGGGGGTTGCAAGCTCGTTGAGCGCGGCCGACAGGTCGGTGATCGCCTGTTCGAGCAGTTTTTGGATGGACGTGATGCGCGCGATGGCCTCTCCGGTGGCGTCGAGTGCACCGAGGGCCGGAGGCAGGGTCATCATGGCCCGCTCGGTGTAGGGGTCGGTGGGCATCCTCCGGGAAAGCTCTTCCCAGAGCCCGATCGCCTTGCGGGTCTGGTCGGCCGCCATGTGGGCCTTGGCGAGCAGGTAATGGGCTTCAGGGGCGTAAACGCTGTCGTTGTCGACCTTCTGGAGCGCCCGGACGGCCGACTTGTGGTCTTCGGCATCCAACAGGACTCTACCCAAAGTCACCGCCGCCAGGTTTTTGGGCGCGGCATCGCCGGCGTTGGCATCCAGGAGGCCGGACAGGATTGCGGTGGCCTCCTTCTCCCGCGCCGGCGCATTTTCGGCCAGCATCAGAACCGCGAGGTTGTACTTCTCCAGGGCAGAGGCCTGACCCTTCCGATTCAGGCTCTCGAGCGTCGACAATGCCTCATCCCGGCGCCCGGCCTCCATGGCGACCTTCGCCTGCAGATGTTCGAAGCGCACACCTCGGCGCAACGGGGTGATGTGACCCAGCGCCGCCTGCGCCTCGTTCGGATAGCCGCGCTGTTGCCACGCGGACGCCACTTCGAACCACAGTGCCTCGCGGGCCTCGGCGGTGAGCGGCTTGGCGGCGGGGGAGTCCAGCACGGTATTCGCGCCTTGCGGAAGATTCGCCCCAATCAGTTGACGGACGAGCCGGGTCAGATCGTCGGCTCGGATCCGGCCGCTTCGGAAACGCGCGAACAGGCCTTCTAGCTCTGACTGGCCGGCCCCCTGTCCCGATGCGCCCGGCACGGCGGCGCGTTCCAGGCGGTCGATGCGCAGGGACTGGACCTGCGCATCGAGCCCCATGGTCGTATCCGCCGGCGCCGCTTGCACCTCCAGAGACAGGATCAGGAGCAGGCAGAGCAGGATCGGCATGAATATCCGGAACGTGTTGGAAGGACTTGATGGGTTACCATGGGGGCGATAAATCTGTGGCTGGGTCCTATAAATAAATGTGTAGGCAGGCTGCATTATAGCGCCGAAATCGCGACGCCCAAGAGTATCGACAAGTCGTCGCCGGTAAAGTTTAGGGGGTAGGATGAAATTCGTCGTTGCGCCAGATAGTTATAAGGGCAGCTTAAGCGCGATCGAGGTGGCGGAGGCCATCGTGACGGGCATCGGCCCGGCACATGAGCGCCTGCTCCGGCCGCTTGCGGACGGGGGGGAGGGCTCCACGGCCGTCTTGGAACCTTATCTCGACGTTTCCCGCAGGATCGTTTGCGCGGGCGTCGATATTCCCGTTTTCGACCTCGGTGGCAGCCCCACGGCCTTGATTGAATCGGCGCGTTTCGTCGGCCTGCACGACCCCCGGATGGCGGCACTGATCCTTCGCGAACGCGGCACGATGGCTTTGGGCCAGGCGATGATCGACGCGCTCGGACACGGCGCCGAGACCCTGGTCGTCGCCTTAGGCGGTTCGGCTACGCACGACATGGGAATCGGCTTGCTCACGGCGCTGGGCGCGCGTTTTTCCGACGCCGCCGGCCGGCTTGTTACCCCCGACTTGGATGGCCTGCTCAAGGTCGAAAATGTCGATCTCGCGCGTCTGCGGCAGTTCGACGCCGGCCGCCTGATCGTATTGTGCGACGTCGAGACGCCGCTCGTGGGCGAAAACGGCGCAACCCGCGTCTTCGCGCCGCAAAAGGGTCTGGCACGTGATGAAGTCCGTCCGGTCGAGGCAGCCGTCGAACGTCTCGCCGATTTTCTGGGGCTCATCGGCGGCGTGGACGGCGCCGACCTCCGAACCGGGGCGGCGGGCGGCCTCGGATTCGCGCTCGCACTGGTCGGCGGCAGCCTGGTCTCGGGCGCGGACTGGATCATCGACCGTTGCGGACTCGCGGACGCGCTCGTCGGGGCCGACTGGCTCGTCACGGGGGAGGGGTGCAGCGACGCTCAGACCCTGACGGGCAAGCTGCCCCTTCGCGCCGCGATGCTTGTGCGCAAGTTCGGCGTATGCACGGCCCTGATCTCGGGTTCGATCGACCCCGGCTCGGCAGCGGCGCTCGATCCCTTCTTCGATCGCCGTTGCGCGGCGGCGTTTCCCGACGGCCGACACGCGACGGCGGAGCGCGTCAGCGAAATCGCGGCGGGTTTGCGCTGGGATCGGGTCACCTGATGCGGGTCTCCTGCGTTGTTTTTTTCAGACCCGTGTGGACAGGATCTAATAAAAAGGCTTATTGACATTATTGGGTATTGGCGCTACTCATAGACGACGTACCATCCACAGCCGACTTCGGTCAGGCGCGCCCACGAAAGGATTCAACGATGAACCCCAAACGCTATTCACTATTTGTCGCTTCGCTGGCGGGAATCGTACTGCTGTCATCCTCTGCATCGGCATCCGCTTTCGACGAGCGTGCGGCCAAGAAGTTGTTCAAGGCAAACGATTGCACGAAGTGCCACGCAAGCGCTAAGAGCAAGAAGGGCCCTTCGCTCAAGCATATTGCCAAGGAGAACAAGGGGAAGCCGGATGCAATGGCCAAGCTCATCAAACACATGACGACCGGGCCGACGGTGAAGCTGGAGGACGGTACCCAAGAAGAGCACAAGATTATCGATACTCAGGATCAGGACGAACTCAAGAATCTGGTCGAGTGGATCCTGTCACACTGATCGGAGGTCGCCCTCCGCGGCGACGCCTTTATCTATCTCAAAAGTAAATCTACAACGAAAGTAAGTTCGGCGAAACGCAACCAACCGAGCACCAAGGGAGGTGCGAGATGAAGAGTTTGCGGCATGTAGGTTTTCTGTTGGTGTTGTTTTGCGCCGCAGGATTTGTGACCACTTCGGCTTACGCCAAACCTGTGGACGGCGACGGCGCCGGAGGCCTGGTCCTGAAGGGCGACTCCCAGTGTACGGAATGTCACGACGAGGCCGACGAGCCTCTGCCGAGCGTTCTGGGACTCAAGCACGGCGTGCTGGCCATCGCGAAGACCAAACACGGCACGCGGGCGGACGGCAATACGCCGACCTGTACCGACTGTCACGGCGACAGCCTCGATCACAAGAACTACAGAGGCAGCGGAAAGCCGCCCAAACCCGATGTCTATTACACCAAGGGGACCGTAACCCCTGCCGCGTTACGCAGCGAGAAGTGTCTCGCCTGTCACGGCAAGGAGTCGCAACGCCACTTCTGGCCCGGCAGTGCCCATGACAATGCCGACGTGACGTGTACCTCCTGCCACGACATCCATACCGACCACGATAAGGTGCGCGACAAACTGACCCAGGCCGGCGTGTGCTTCACTTGCCACAAGGACAAGCGCGCCGAGGTGCGCCGGCCTTCCCACCATCCGGTGATGGAAGGCAAGGTGACCTGCTCCGATTGCCACAATCCGCACGGCACTGCGGGACCCAAACTGCTCGTGCGCGACTCGGTCAACGATACCTGTTATCAGTGCCACATGGAGAAGCGCGGCCCCTTCCTTCACAACCACCAACCCGTCAACGAAAACTGTTCCATTTGCCACAATCCGCACGGCACGATCATCGGCTTCATGCTCAAGTCACGACCGCCTTTCCTGTGTCAGGAGTGTCACAGCGAGGACGGACATCCCGGCCAGTTGGCCACCCAGCCTACCGGCCCGACCACGTCGTTTACCGCTTTGGGGACCATCGGGAGGGGATGCCTGAATTGCCATACGGCCATCCACGGCGACAACAACCCGCAAGGCGCGACCGCGACACGTCGCTTCTTCCGCTAACCGGAACGGGGAGGAACAGATCATGAAACGCATTCTTCATTTTTCGATCGCGGTCATGGCGCTGGCGGTTTTCTCGATCCATGAACCGGCGGCGATGGCCGAGGATGCTCCGGCGTCCGATAACGACGAGCTCAATCAATATATCTCGTTCAAGAACTCGATCAGTCTCGGCATCGGCAATTGGTCGGATACCCGCTGGCACGAAGGAATATTCGACGGCATGCGTGACGACGATACCGGCACCTGGACCAAGCTCAAGGTCCGTAACCTGGGCATGGATAACGTCGAGGTCGACGGGGCTTACGAAAGGCAGGGAGACTGGGGCGTCGATCTGAGTTTTTCGAGGATCCCGCGCAATAACCAGTACACCGTCAATACCGGCCTTCAAGGCATCGGAAGCCGGACCCAGACCATCACACCCACCGCTGCGCCGGGCGCCGGATCCGACTACAAGTTGGAGATGCGGCGCGACGCTACGTCGGTAACGTTGTTCAAGCGTTACCGCGAGGACATGGAGTTCAGGATCCGCTTCAAGAACGAGGAGAAAAGCGGTAACCGGCAGTGGGGCGTGAGGCAGTATCCCACGTTCGGATCGACGGGCGGTTCGTATCCGGCGTTCGTGGCCGAACCCATCGCAGTAGTGCCGCTACCTCAGTATTGTTTTTGCACATCCTGTCGCAAAAACGCTTCGCCTACGCGGCAGCTATTCCTTTTGCCGGGACCGTCCTGCGTACACAACCTTGCTCTACTTCCCTACGGTACGCAGAACAAGA
>WGNS01000007.1 GCA_016124415.1 Gammaproteobacteria bacterium
AACAAGATCCGGGTGCTGCAACGACGGGCCTATGGCTATCGTGATGAGGAATATCTCAGGCTGAAAATCGTGGCTGCTTTCCTTCCACCATTACCTAGAAATGCCAATATCAACCCACATGAATCCGCGTAGACCCTTAAAATCAAACGGGTCGTGGATTTCGAGAAGGATGAGATCAGAATCGAGCTTCTGGCCGCAAAAGACCAGGACGTCAAGTCCGCGCGCTTTCGTAGCATGCTGACCGATCTGCTGAGTGAAGACAAGCAGACCGCTTTCGAACGAGACACCCTGGCCCAGGACATAGAGCAACGCCTCGAAAAGGAAACCCAACACGTCAAATCGGCAACGGTCGCGAAGGAACCCATACTCACTCCGATCATTCCGCCGGGAAAAAACCGGCAACAGGCAATCGAGCAAACGGTCGACGCGATCATGAAATCTGCCGTGCTAGAGGCGAGACCATCGGGCGTCGCGAAGACCCCGACCGTCATCGCGCTCAAGGCGCCCATCCCGGAGGGGATCGCAAGCCAAAAGGCCGCCCGCTACAAATCCAAGGTCGACGGCTATGCGAAAAAGCAGGAAATCGGCGGAGCGCTGGTACTGGCCGTCATCCATACCGAAAGCGACTTCAACCCCATGGCGCGGTCCAACGCGCCGGCGTACGGCCTCATGCAGATCGTGCCGCAATCCGCCGGACAGGACGCCACGGCATATCTCTTCGGAAAACCCTACATCCTGTCGCCATCGTATCTGTACAACGACGATAACAACATCAACGTCGGCACCGCCTACCTGCACGTGCTGTATCACGATTACCTGAAAGGCATCAACGATCCGGAGAGCAGGTTGTACTGCGCCATCGCGGCATACAACACCGGCGCAGGCAACATGGCCCGGGCCTTCTCAGGCGACCGGAATCTGGACAAGGCCGTCGGCATCATTAATCGCAAGACGCCGACGCAAGTCTACGACACGTTGATCAAAAAGCTGCCCTACGATGAGACCAAGGAATATCTCAAGCGGGTTTCCGGCCGCATGAAACAATACCAGCGCCTTTACGCCGCGCGTAACGAAACGGAGTTGGCGAAACGCGATTGAAGCATCGAACGCGGTTTCGTTCGGAATCCCGACGGCGTGCGAAACCGGCGATTAGCCATCCGCAAAACGGCGACTTTGAACCGCGTTGACCCAGCGATCCGATAACAGCCGTTGAACCCAGTAAAGCACCTTTGAAGGGCGTGTGATCCGATAACATTCACGGGGGTACCGGTCGGTTGCCGCCTCGTAAACGGCGCGAAAGATCGCCTCCGGCGTCAGGCGATAGGCCTTCATGCTGTCGTCCTGTCCCTGCATCGCGCGCTCCAGGGCGGCGTACTGGGTCTTGAGTTCGGGGTTCGCCCTTGGTTTCGTCTCGACCAGATAGCGCTTGTAGACGTTGGCGTTGAAACGACTCTCGATGGGACCGGGATGGATCAAGGTAACGGAGATATTGCGATGCGCCGTCTCCATGCGCAGGGTCTTGGCGTAAGCGTCCAACGCGGCCTTGGAGGCGCAATAGTTGCCCTTCATCGGCGATACGACGTAGGACAATATCGATGAATTGAACATGATCCTTCCCCTGCCCTCGGCGCGGGAAAGCGTCGGCAGCAAGCGATTGGTCAGGTCCATGGGACCGAAGACGTTGGTTGTGAACTGCCGCATCATCTGATCGAGCGACAGATCCTCGACGGCGCCGTAACCGCCGTAGCCGGCGTTATTGAAGAGCACGTCGAGCGCATGCCCCGCATTGACCTCTTCCGCCAACGTCGCGATCGACACGGCATCGTCCAAATCCAGGGATCTTGTCACGGCGCTTCGCTCCGCAAGGTCGGCGATGTCTTCGAGATGCCTCGCGGTCGCGATCACGCGCCACTCGGGACGTTCCAGGAAACGGCTCGCCACATGACGGCCGATGCCGCTCGAGGTGCCGGTAATCAGGATCGTGCGCTTGCGTTCGTTCATGGACGCCTTTCTCATCGTATTCGGGGCCCCATACGATAACGCCGGGCTCGAAATTGGCAAGCGTTATACTGTTGCCTATCCGGCAATCCGGCGGAGCGAACATGTCGGCAAACAGCATAGAGATCAGGTTCTATGAGGAACTCAATGACTTCCTCGCGCCCGAACGGCGCAAGGTCGCGTTTAGGCATCAACTCAAACAATGGGGTTCGGTCAAGGATCTGGTCGAGTCGCTCGGCGTACCCCACACCGAAGTCGATCTGATCCTGGTCAACGGCACGTCGGTCGACTTCGACTACCTGGTCCGGGACGGCGACCGGATCAGCGTCTATCCGGTCTTCGAGGCGCTCGATATCACGCCCGTGACGCACCTGCGCCCCACACCGTTACGCGACCCCCGCTTCGTGCTTGACGGGCACCTGGGAAAGCTTGCCGCCTACCTGCGCCTTCTGGGCTTCGACACGCTGTACCGCAACGACTATGACGATCCGACCCTCGCCCGAATCTCGGCCGACGAGCACCGAATCCTATTGACGCGCGACCGGCGGCTGCTCATGCGCAAACAGATAAGCCACGGGTACTTCGTGCGCGAGATCCATCCGCGCAAACAACTCCGGGAAGTCCTGGAACGCCTGGATCTGTTTCGCGCCCAAAGGCCTTTCACCCGCTGCATGCACTGCAACGGTGAAATCCGGCCGGTCGAAAAGTCCGCTGTCGAAGCGATGCTGCCGCCGCTCACGAAGGCCTGGTGCATGGACTTTCGGCAATGCGCGCGATGCGGAAAGGTCTACTGGCGGGGCGCCCACTTCGACCGCCTGGAAAAGATCGTCCGGTCCGTCAACGGAGACGAGGAGATCACGAGTACGGACTAGCGGCGCTTCCGGTCTGGCGACAGTCCGGCGCCTCGGCAGCCCACGGTCGACCGCCTTAAGGATAGCTGAACATTCGCGTCAACGATTGTGATAAAATGTGTCTTTATTGTTGTTCGTGGACGGTCTCGAGCCGCTCGGAACGCAATAAAAACATTTAGAAAATATAAGTTGATATATAGAGGCTAGTCATGAAGCGTCGCCCCACTGTTTCAGTGTTCGCGCAGTCCCTGTTCATCCTGTTTCTGGCCTGGTCGGTCAACCCTTCGGCGTCTGCCGCAGAGATGACCATCAATTTCACCGGTCTCGTGAAATCGCTCACTGGCAACATGACGGGCTATTTCGCTATTGACGAGGTCGCGCCGACAAGCCAGTTCACCTTTTCCACGGATGAGGGCCAGGCAAGCTTTGCGGATACCGCAGGATTCGCATCGTCTACCTACCGCTATGACTCGCTCTATCAGTTTTCCGGCCTACCCTACGGTATTACGCTCAGCTATCCTGCGCTCACGGGCAGCAGTTGGTATACCGGCCCATCCACCGGCCAAGGAACCGCTCCCGACTCGACCTTCACCAGTGATAACAACATCGAGGTCCGCGTCGCCAATGACCGGGTCATCGACCAAGCCGCCAGCACCGCGTTTGCGGGGCTGGTCACGCCGGGCACCTATGACTGGATCGATCTGCGCTGGACCGCCAATGGCTTGGCCTATGACCAAAGCATCAACCTTCAAACCTGGCAACTGAGCATCATTGGCGATGCCGGCTGGTTCAGCGACGGCAAACTGATCCCGGATGCGTTGCCCACCACCTTCTCACTGCTGATGTATGCCGGTTACGATTCCGATGCCACCTACTCCCCGAGCTATCACATCGGCGATATGCTGGCTATTCCGAACAGCTATTCCGTCGGCCCCGCGGTGTCCGCGGTGCCGGTGCCCCCGGCGGTTTGGCTCCTGGCCAGTGGGCTCGCGGGACTGGGTTTGACGGCGCGACGGAGAAACCCTACGCCGATTTCCTAGCCACGATAAACACCGCCTTGTTCTTCCCGGGCTGCCATTGGTGTTCGATGGCCATGTCCGGCTTCAGATTGGTGCGCGTCCCCTCGAGCTTTCGCCGGTAGGCCGCCTGGTCGGCCGCGGGCATCTTCGAATAGCGATCGGCGATCCTGTCCCAAAATCCGGCTGACGCACCCATCCCGCTCACCTCTATCAAAGTCGATCGAACGTTCGTAGCCGGATATTACGTGGGACTACCCGATACTTCCATTACAATATGCGGTGATATCCCTCCAAGCCGGTCAACACGAACGCTCACCCGTCACGAAAACCGCCCGCAATAAAGGATCCGCCAACCTTACCGATAAGGTAGTCGACCTCCAAGATCCACCAAGGTGTACTGAGCGTCACTACAACAGCAGGGAATCACACATGTCATATCCATTCGCATCCATGGGAGACGTATTGGCCGACCTGAACCGGCGCGGGGTAACCGACCTCGATGAACGCGCGGCCCTCATCCAGGACTACATCGACCACGCCAATGGTGACGCCGGTTACTCGCACGATCACTATATTTCCGAACTCGGCGAAGCGCACTCCATGGTGATCGCCGCGCATTCGGGCGAAGCGAGTGAATGCATCCTTTGGAACGTCGATCATTACTTGGCGCTGAATCGAAACGCCGCCGTCGTCAAGCGCGCGACCGCCGCCACGCGCAAGTACGGCACCGGTTGCATAGGCTCGGCCGCCAACTGCGGCATGACCGCCCTCCACAAGAAAGTCGAAACGCGAATCGCCGGACTCGTCGGCAAAGAGGACGCCGTCCTGTTTCCCTCCGAGTTCACCACCTTCGCCGGCGCCATCGCGCAACTGGCGGGCAAAAAGGACCTCATCGTTTTCGATCGCGAATGTCATACCGCAATCGTCAACGGCCTGAAGCTGTCCGAAGCGAAATGGGTCTCCTTCAATCACAATCGCATCGACAACCTGGCCGATAAACTGGCTCGGTACAAGGACGAATACGAACACATCTTCGTCGTCGTCGAGTCCGCCTATTCGACCAGCGGCGATCTGGCACCCTTGAAGGAAATCGTCTCGCTCAAGGAATACTATCCCTTCCTGCTTTACGTCGACGAGTCGCACACCTTCGGGATTTACGGCGATCGGGGACAGGGATACTGTCAGACGCAGGGCGTTACCGAGCAGGTGGACTTCATCACGGCGTCGCTATCCAAAGCAACGGCGGGCAGCGGCGGTTTTATCGCCACTCAAAAAGCGTATTGTTCCCTGCTGAGATGGTCGGATGCTTACGTCTTCGAGACCTGTTTCCCGCCCTCCGACGCTGCGGCCGTCCTCGCCAGCCTCGACGAGATCGAAAAGCACCCCGAACTCATCGCGGACCTGCATGAAAAAAATCGCTGCATGCGGGAACGGCTGAAGGCGCGCGGCTTCAATCTCGGCAAGAGTCAAAGTCCGATTATCCCGATCTATATCAAAAACCCCTGCACGCTCCACGCCATCGCCGACGATCTGCGCGCGGAGGGCATCTGCACGACTCGGATCGATCATCCCACGGTCAAGTCCTCCGAAGGCAGGATTCGCCTGGTCCTCAACGTGACGCATAGCCGTGACGACATCTTCGTAATCGTGGACGCGCTGGAACGCCTGAGCCACAAACACCAGTTGATCGACGATACGACGCCTTCCGCCGCCAAAGAGAAACTCGACTTCGCCTCAATACTGGACAGCGTCACCGCCCAATCCAACAAGAGGGGCGAGATCATGACGATCGCGATCCTGAAGATCATGAACATGGATGCGATCGTCAGGGACTTTCCGCTTGAGTCCTCCGAACTCGTCCTCGACCGGCTGGAACAACTGCTCAGAAACACCTTGCGCGGCGACGACCAGGTCGGTCGTTACGAGCAAAGCGGGCTGGGCATCGTGCTGAAGGGCATAGACCCTTCAAAAGCCGCCGGTCTGTGCGCCCGCCTGATCGAGAAGGTGGACGCCTACGACTGGGGCCGCGTCGTGCCCGGGATCTCGGTACACACCAGCATCCACATCATCAACGCCAGCGATCAAGCACTGGCGGGCTGAAGCGAACACCCGGGCGCGTGTAAAATACGCGCCATGACGCTTCCCATCGACGAGATCCTATCCGACCTGCGCCTTGCCGTCGCCAACTATCCGGGCGTCGTGTTGCAGGCGCCGCCCGGCGCCGGTAAAACCACGCGGGTTCCGCTTGCACTGCTGAACGAAGGCTGGCTCGGCGACGACAAAATCATCATGCTCGAACCCCGCCGGCTGGCGGCACGCAACGTGGCGAATTTCATGGCCGCGAGCCTCGGCGAACAGGTGGGAGACACCATCGGCTACCGCGTGCGCCAAGACAGCCGCGTCGGCCCAAAGACCCGTATCGAGATCGTCACCGAAGGCGTGTTGACCCGCATGTTGCAGAGCGATCCGGAACTGGCCGGGATCGGGATTGTGATCTTCGACGAATTTCATGAGCGTAGTCTGCAGGCCGACCTGGGCCTGGCGCTCTGCCTTGAGAGCCAGGCGGCCCTGCGGGATGATCTGAAACTGCTCGTGATGTCGGCTACGCTCGACGGCGCGGCAACGGCAAGACTGTTGGGAGATGCCCCGATCGTGACGAGCGAGGGGCACAGCTTCCCCGTCGAGGTCCGTTATGCCGCCCCGCCGCCGCACGCGTCGCGACAGCAATTGCAGCAACATGCCGTCACCGTGACGTTGGAGGCACTGAAAAACGAAACCGGCAGCGCGCTGATGTTTCTGCCGGGCGCCGCGGAAATTCGTCGCGCGGAGGAGTCGCTGCGTTCCTGCGTATCCGACGACATCCTGATCACGCCGCTCTATGGCGATCTCTCCCTGGAGGCGCAGGAGCTAGCCATTCAGGCCGCGCCCCAAGGAAAACGCAAGGTCGTGATCGCCACCAACATTGCCGAAACCAGCCTCACGATCGAAGGGATCCGCATCGTCGTCGACTCCGGCCTAACACGCACACCGCGCTTCGAACCGACCACAGGTCTCACGCGCCTCGAAACCGTCCAGATCTCACAGGCCTCCGCCGAGCAACGCCGCGGCCGCGCCGGTCGTCTGGAAGCAGGCGTCTGCTATCGACTCTGGCCGGAAGGACGGCATCTGCTCACGCACGGCGCGCCCGAGATCGTCGAGGCGGACCTCGCGCCGCTGGCACTGGAACTGGCGCGCTGGGGTTGCCGGGATCCGGCGCAATTGTGTTGGCTCGATCCTCCGCCCCAGGCCACCTATCGTCAAGCGGTCGAGCTGCTGCAACGGCTCGGCGCGCTCGATCACGACCAGCGCATCACCGAACACGGCAACCGTATGGCCGATCTGCCGATGCACCCGCGCATCGCCCACATGGTCCTGCAAGGCATGCGGATCGGCGCCGGGCGTTTGGCCTGCGAAATCGCGGCCCTCTTGTCCGAACGCGATCTGCTGCGCAAATCCGCGAACCGCGACAGCGATTTGCGGACCCGGCTGGCCCTGCTGCAAAACGACGGTGGGGAAGCCAGCCGGGGCACGTTGCGGCAAGTCAGACAATCCGCGAGGCAGTGGCAAAGGCAACTGAATATCAAGGACGATGCCCCGGATGCGAAAGTCGCGGGCGCACTGATCGGCTACGCCTATCCGGACCGCATCGCCCAACGCCGGCCGGGCAAGGACAATCGCTATCTGCTCGCCAACGGCCGCGGCGCCACGTTTGTGGAATACGAACCGCTCGCCGACGAACCCTATCTCGTCGTCGCGGACCTCACCTCCGGTGAACGAGAGGCGCGCGTGCATCTCGCGGCCGCGATCGACATCGGGCAGATCGAAGTCTATTTCGCGGATCTCATCGAGACGGATGACGCGATCCGCTGGTCCGGCAGAGAGAAGGCCGTGATGGCATTGAGACAGCGCCGGCTCGGCTCGCTCGTCCTGGAAGAAAAAACGCTCGACCGTCCCGATCCCGAGCGCGTCCGTGCCGCCTTGATCGAAGGGATTCGCGAGACCGGAGTCGATTGTCTCCCATGGAACGCGTCAAGCCGCGACTGGCAAAAACGTGTGCAGTTCCTGCATCGCCTCGAACCCGAGGCCTGGCCCGATGTCTCGGATGACGCACTTTTGCAAACGCTGGAACAATGGCTCGCGCCCTTTCTAGACGGCACGAGTCGGCTTACGCATCTTTCCCGGCTCGATTTGCAGGTGGCGCTCGACACCCTGATCCCCTGGCCGCAGCAACGTCTGCTTGACGTCCTCGCGCCGACGCACATCCAAGTGCCCAGCGGATCGCGGATCGCCATCGATTACGACAACGATCCGCCCGTTCTGGCCGTGCGCCTCCAGGAAATGTTCGGCGCCACGGACACGCCGGCGATCGCCGGAGAGAAAGTGAAACTGCTCATCCACCTGCTGTCGCCCGCACGACGACCGCTACAGGTCACGCAGGACCTGAAAGGGTTCTGGCGGAGCAGCTATCACGAAGTCAAAAAAGAGATGAAGGGACGCTATCCGAAACACTATTGGCCCGACGATCCCCTGCAGGCGGAACCGACCCGCCGCCCCAAACCGCGCGACTGATCATGGCTTTCACATTCCTTCGCACAGGCGGGCGCGATGCGTATCAACAGTGGTCGGCCGCGACGACCCTGTTCCGGCCATCATTCTTGGCTTGATAAAGCGCCTGATCCGAGCACCGGATCAGGCCCGCCGAGGTTTTATCGCAAGAGGGAAATTCCGAGACGCCGACGCTGACCGTCACCTTGATCCGTTCGATGCCTGATTCCTTGAATTCATCGTTCTCGATGCTCCGACGTATACGTTCGGCGACCAACACCCCTTCTCCAAGGGCCGTTTCCGGCAAGCCAACCGCGATTTCCTCTCCGCCATAGCGGCCGACCCAATCGATGGCCCGACACTGATCGCCTACGAGTTTGGATATCCGTTTTAGCACGACGTCCCCTGCCTGGTGCCCATAGGTATCATTGACCTTTTTAAAGTGATCCACATCAATCATCAACAACGAAAAGTGCTTTTCATAGCGAGCGGAACGCTCGATCTCCTCGCACAATTTGCACTGAATTTCGCGATGGTTCAGAAGCCCAGTCAACCCATCGCACGTGGCTAACAAGCGAAGTTTCCTGTCGGCGTCGAGCAAGTGCAATTCGGTTTTCGCAAGAAGGCGATAGAACAACCAGAAGATCACAAGGCCAAAGACGATGGAAATGGCAACAATCAAGGTCAAGTTATTGCGCGCACTCGTCAAATTATCCGTTACATCCAAGAACGCGAGCACATAACCCAAATCCTTCCTTTTTACGCCGTCCAAAGAAACCGGAACCACCCAATACTTCTTCCCTTCGGCATCCGTGTCGCTGGAAACCATCTCCCACAATGACTCATTGGACACCATGTCTTCGACTGCCAGGCCCAGACCCAATGACCGTTTAAAAAGGGACTGAACATCGGGGCGAAAAGGGGCCCGGACGGCCTTTCCCGCATTTGCGCCAAGACCTTCCAGCCAATGGCCGTCTTTCAACTTGGATTTATCGAGCACAACCGATATGTCTACCCCGAGAATCTTTTCAATTTCATCAAAAAGATGGTCCATTCTGATCCCTGTCTCGATATATCCGATCAAGACGGAGACGCCATTCACATCGGCGCGCCAAGGATAGTCGTAGCGCAGATAAAATATGCCGCGGTCATCGACTTCGACTCCATAAAAGGGCTTTCCGGATTGCCCGGATTGAAGCAGTGTATGCGAGTTAACCTTATCACCGAACTGTTCAGGCTGTTCCATGCGGAGGACATTGATACGATTCGTATCGATATAGCACCAGTGCGTGATCCCGAACTTCTTGGCCAGCTTGGAATATTGCCCGTGCGTCAATTCCATCAACCTTTCCCTGTCCTTTCGTGTCATGGCATCCTTAAAACGTCCGTCATCGACGAATGCGTTCATCGAAACCGCAAGGATATCAGCATGGTTTTCTATTCCGTTTTGATACAAATACAGAATCGAATTCCTCGTCCGACTTGCCTCGAACTCCAGATCTTCTTTCTGGACAAGGTGAAAAATATATATAAACAGGGCAACGACGAAAACAATGAGACCGAGAAACGGAGCAAGAATCGCCCATTTGATCTTCGGG
This sequence comes from Gammaproteobacteria bacterium, assembly GCA_016124415.1. Lineage (GTDB taxonomy): Bacteria > Pseudomonadota > Gammaproteobacteria > SZUA-140 > SZUA-140 > RI-283. The sequence continues at coordinate 10,051 of WGNS01000007.1, forward strand.
CTTTTGATGGTCGCTCCGGAATGGAGTTCGGAAGACCGATATTTGGCATCGCCGAATTTCACATACTGATACCTTATAACCTTCAAAACGACCTTAACACACCGATATCAGTCGGGATCGTCCAACCGAGCCGCATAAACTCCCGGTTTTAAACTACCTGCAAGGCTTCCCACACCTTGGCATTCAATACGAGCGGTTAAAGACCTTCCATCAGTCCAAGCGTACGCGATATACCTCGGACAATGAGGTCGTGCGTTGCCTGGCATGCATCAAGGCATTATCGGTTAACGGCAACATCCCTTCTTTTACGGCCAGTGCGCGGATATCTTCCACGGATGCGTCGGCAAGGATCAGCGCGCGTACCGACGGCGTTACCGACAACAGTTCGTATACCGCCATTCGTCCCGAGTAACCGGTTTGCTCGCAGTGATCGCAACCCGCCCCCTTGAAAAACACCTCGTTATCGGCCACGCCCAATATCTTACGGATCTTGGGATCAATGATTTCCTCCTGACTGCAATAGGGACAGTTTCGTCGCACCAATCTTTGCGCGAGGATGCCGAGCAACGTAGCCTTGAGAAAAAACGACTCGACGCCCATTTCCAGCAGACGCGTAATCGCCCCCGCCGCATCGTTGGTATGCAAGGTACTGAGCACAAGATGGCCGGTCAGGGCGCTTTCGACGGCAATCTTGGCCGTCTCCTGATCCCGTATTTCGCCAATCATGATAACGTCCGGATCATGACGCAAGATATGGCGCAAGGCGCGCGCGAAAGTGTAGCCCGGCGCCGTGTTGACCTGGATCTGCTCGATGCCGTTGATATGGTACTCGATCGGATCTTCCACGGTGATGATATTCACGTTCTGCGTAATCACCTCCTGAAGCGCCGCATAAAGCGTGGTGGACTTTCCCGAACCGGTCGGCCCGGTCGCCAGAATCATCCCGTTACTCTTATGCAGGAGGTGGGAAAATGCGTTTTCGTCGCGTTGCGAGAACCCCAGTTCCGACAGCGCCTTCAGGCTGGCTTCGGTATTCAACAAACGAATGACGACACTTTCGCCGTTGGACGTTGGAATCACCGATATGCGAAGGTCGACCACCGCCGTGCGATCGACAACATGGGTACGGCCGTCCTGCGGCAAACGTCTTTCAGCTATGTTCATCCTGCCGAGAATCTTGATTCGGGAAACCATGGCAGGAAGCAGGTCCTTGCTAAAATCCCGTACTTTGATGAGTGTCCCGTCTATGCGGTACAAAAGCTCGACGTCATCTTCCAACGGCCGTATGTGGATATCCGAAACCCGCCGGTGGATCGCATCGGCGATAATCCTGTTTACAAAACGGACGATCGGTTTGTCCCTACCTAGATTCTCCGACTCATGCAGCGCCCTCATCTGCTTGGTCTCAGGCGAAGCGTCCGACGCGGACATTTCTTCGGCCGCTTGGATCTCTTCCTCTATATCCTCGTCCTCATAACACTCGACTATGGCGGCATCGATGTCGTCCGACGTCGCGGTAACGACTTCGATATTGCGATTGGTAACGAATCGAATATTGTCGATGACGCCGGAATCCGTGGGATCTTCCATGGCGATCACCAGATGCCCCCGGTAAACGCATAAGGGTAATACTCGATATTTTCTGACGAGTTCATGCGGGATACAGGCCAAGACCTCGGCATCCACGTCAAAGCTCATCAGATTGACGAACGGGATCCCCAATTTGGCGGCGATCACCCGATGCAGCGTCTCATCGTCGATAACGCCCATCTGTTCAAGTATCAGGCCGAGCTTTTTCCCTCGCTCGGTCGCTTGTTTATTGAGAGCGATATCCAGCTGCCGCTGAGTAATATGTCCCTCATCCACCAATATCTCGCCAATCTTCAAGTAGCGGCCGTCGGATACCATGCCGTCCGAACGCATGCGCGCTTGCGACGCCAACACCAGCTTGAGTTGCTCCAGGTTGACGACCGAATCCTCCAGCAAATATTCGCCAAGAGGCCTTCGGCGCAAGGCCTCCTGCACCTTCAACGCCTTATCGACATCCCGCTGAGGCACCGCGGCCTGGCCGGCAAAGGCTTCGCCGCATAGGGAGCCGATGACGTGCTCTTTCATGACTTGACGCGGAACGAACAGTCGCACCACGGCATAGTCGCCCACGGGTTTGAAAAGGTGTAGACCGGCCCGGTCCAAAAACGAGCCACGGGTGACGCCATTGATACTTTGATCATCAATGAATTTGACTTGAAACAACTGCAAGGCGTCGGGAAGCGCGACCTCTTTTCCACGAACCGCGACCGGATGAAATGCTTCCGAAATGGGAGATTCTTGTATGAACTCCAAATAACGGAGCTCTTCAAAAGGAATTTCTCAGTAGTGCCGCTACCTCAGTATTGTTTTTGCACATCCTGTCGCAAAAACGCTTCGCCTACGCGGCAGCTATTCCTTTTGCCGGGACCGTCCTGCGTACACAACCTTGCTCTACTTCCCTACGGTACGCAGAACAAGAT
>WGNS01000059.1 GCA_016124415.1 Gammaproteobacteria bacterium
CAGGATAGGTCTGTTCAGAGTCAGTCGAATTCTGATAAAAGAGATCAAACATTCTAAAAGCACAGGCACAATTGGTACGATGTGATTCAGAAAATAATGGACCGGCGGCGGAATGCCGCGTTTTTAGAGGTCCCCTTAAACAATGCGGAGCAATAACAATTATATTGCGCTGAACAATTGGGGTCAGGTTGAACCTCCCCCATTTTAACGGACACTTTAACAATCGGGGTCAGGTACGAATGGTACTTACTTAGCTTCAAACTCGAATTTCCGTCATTCCGGCGTAGGCCGGAATCCAGGAAATCGGGCACAAAAGTACAATCTGGATCCCGGCCTACGCCGGGATCAAACAATTGGGGTCAGGTACGAATGGTACTTACTTAGCTTCAAAGTCGAATTTCCGTCATTCTGGGATATTTGGGGTCAGAGTAAAAACTTTCCGTCGCATCAGCAGCCAACCAGTAAGTTTTTACTCTGACCCCAAATATCTGGATGCCGGATGTGGGCCGGGGCCAAACGACGGCTGATCCGGTATTCGGTGGAATCAGTTGCAACAAGCGGCGCCGAGCGGGTAACTTCAAGCCTTGATTCCTCAAGTCCGATCTATCCGGTCGTACCTATTCGACAACATGAAGGTGAACCATGGCAGTGCTCGGAAGACAAGCCATTCTGAAGGCGATCGAACAAGGCGCTTTATCCATCACACCCTTTACACCCGAGTTGGTGGGGCCGGCATCCGTTGATTTAACGTTGGCCAGTACCTTTCGCGTATTCCGAAAGGTGCATCAGGTCATCGAGGTGCGGAAGAACACCGATTATCGCGATCTCACCGATAAGATGGAGGTGCCCAGCGGTCAGCACATCCTCATCATGCCGGGCGAGACGGTGCTGGGGATCACAAAAGAGCGCCTGCGATTGGGGCCGGGGCTTTGCGGCTGGTTGGAGGGGCGCAGCCGTTTCGCCCGTCTCGGACTGATGGTGCATATCAGCGCCCCGTTCATGGGGCCCGGAATAGACAGCCAGCAGGTTTTGGAAATGAGCAACTTCGGCCCGGCGCCGTTGGAGGTCTATCCGGGCACCCCGATTTGCCAGTTTGTCTTCCAGCATCTGGAGGGAAGTGAACAATATGAGGGGCGCTTTGCCGATCAGACGGAAGCGTCCTTTTAGCAGGCCGTTGAAAAACCCTCATGCGGCACGATACCTCGACAGGTACCCCGATATCCGGCTCACAAGGAACCCACTCCCATGGCAAAACAACACCCGGAAATATCCGACGCCCTGAGCGACTTCATCAATAACCAAAAGTTATTCTTTGTGGGCACCGCGGCCGCCGATGGGCGGGTCAATGTCTCGCCGAAGGGGATGGACTCCTTACGGATATTGGGTAGGAACCGGGTTGCTTGGCTCAATGTGACGGGCAGCGGCAACGAGACGTCGGCCCATGTCCAGGAAAACCCGCGTATGACGCTGATGTTCGCCGCGTTCGAGGGGGATCCGATGATCCTGCGTCTGTATGGGCAGGCCAGGGTGGTTCATCAAAACGACCCGGAATGGGATGAGCTGTACAAGCTGTTCCCCACCATCCCCGGCGCGAGGCAGATCTTCGACCTGGATGTGGATCTCGTGCAGACCTCCTGTGGCATGGGAGTGCCGTGTTTCGATTATGTCGGCGATCGCGAGTTGCTGAACGACTGGGCCGTGAGCAAGGGCGAATCGGGCATCCGCGAATACTGGAAGGAGAAAAACCAGGTGAGCATCGACGGCAAGCCGACGCACATCGTGGAAAGAAATACCTGATCGGGTTGACCGCCGCCTAAGTCCGGCTGGCCGTACCCCGCAAAACACGCTACCCCGTTTCTCCCCGGGGCCTCACGCGGCGCCTTCGTCAAGGCGCCTTGCGCCATTTTCGCGCTTTCCCTTGAACCTGTGCGGCAATCTCCGCTCATGCGCGCCAGCTCGTCGGGCTTGCAAATATTGCGCGTTTCGGTAAAATCCCGACTGGATTGGTAATATACCAATCTAGTCAACAATAAGCGCAAATGAAGGAGGAGGGTCGTCATGAATCCTGTTGTCGGTGTTGCTGTAATTCCCGTAGGTTTTTGTCTGCTGATTATCGGGGCTTTCCTCGGCGGTCATTAAGGCGAAACCCCCGGGCAAATGGCGATCCGCCGTTTGCCCGGTATCCCTTCCTCCGCATTCCCTCCCGTTCCAAGCATTTCCCTTTTCGCCTTTCCCAAACCTCCACGGCTGAAGCCGATACATCGCCGTTGTGCGCAACGTCCGGGCCCGGATATTCCCGATATTCGCTCTCAGTTGCGGGGTGCGCGTTATTTGCCTATCCTTCTGACATAACGACATAAAAAACAGAAGGCGGTGTCCCATGTCCTGGTCCCATATTCTGCCCCCGTTGTTTGGTGTCATCGGCATGGTTGCCGCTTATCAAGTCTATCGGGTCGTCATGACGCACCCGCCCGGGACCGGGAAACTCGAAGAGATCGCCGAGGCCATTCATCACGGCGCGCTCGTTTTCATTCGGCGCGAGTATCGAATACTCTCGATATTCGTTGCCGTCGTTACCGTGTTGCTGGTCATTGCGCTGGGCATTGGGACGGCCTTCGCTTTCCTGCTCGGGGCGTTCTGTTCCGCGACAGCCGGATATATCGGTATGTCCACGGCGACCCGGGCCAATGTGCGAACGACCGTCGCGGCGCATGAGAAGGGGCAGGCCGAGGCCCTGACCGTCGCCTTTTACGGCGGCTCGATCATGGGCCTGACCGTGGCATCCATCGGCCTCCTGGGCCTTGGCGGGCTCTATCTCATCTTCGGTAACGACCCGGCCACGTCCTACGTCATTCACGGCTTCGGTATGGGCGCATCCAGCGTCGCCCTGTTTTCGCGTGTCGGCGGCGGCATCTACACGAAGAGTGCCGACGTCGGCGCCGATCTCGTGGGCAAGGTCGAGGCGGGCATTCCCGAGGACGATCCCCGCAATCCGGGGGTCATCGCGGACAACGTCGGTGACAACGTCGGCGACGTGGCGGGTATGGGCTCGGATATCTTCGAATCCTATTGCGGCTCGATGATCGCGACCATCGCCATGGCTTCGACGATGTCCGCCGCCTCCGCGGCCGCACTCGGCGAGCGGGCCGATTTGATGTTTCTGCCGCTCGCGTTGGCTGCGGCCGGGTTGATCTGTTCCCTGATCGGCATTCGTCTGGTGCGCAGTTCGTCGGATAAAGCGCCTGAAAAGGCCCTGCGCATGGGTACGATCGGCGCCTCAGTGCTGTTTATCATCGTGGCGCTGATCACGGTCCTCTCGGTCGGATTGTCGGCATCCGTCTGGGGCGCGGTCCTGGTCGGAACGGTCGGCGGCATCATCATCGGGCTCGTGACCGAGTACTTCACGGCCGGCAAGCCCGTCGAGCGGATCGCCACGGCAGGCGAGACGGGGCCCGCGACGGTCATGATCACGGGGCTCTCGGTCGGCATGAATTCCGTGGTGATCCCGGTGCTCACGATCTGCGCCATCATCTTCATCGCGAGTCATCTCTGCGGACTCTACGGCGTCGGCATCGCCGCGGTCGGCATGCTGGCGACGGTCGGCATCACGATGGCGATCGACGCCTACGGCCCTGTCGCCGATAACGCCGGCGGCATCGCCGAGATGGCCGGGCTGGGCGAGGACACCCGCAAGATCACGGACTCGCTCGACGAACTCGGCAACACGACGGCCGCGATCGGCAAGGGCTTTGCGATCGGCGCCGCGGCCCTGGCGGCGCTCGCCATCATCTCGGCCTTCATTCAGGACGTCAGCGTACACGTCCCCGATTTCCGACTCGATATCGGTGATCCCGAGGTCCTCATGGGCCTCTTCCTGGGCGGTATCTTCCCGTTCCTGGTTGCTTCGCTGACCATGACGGCCGTCGGCGATGCCGCCTTCGACATGATCCGCGAGATCCGCCGCCAGTTCCGGGAGATCCCCGGCCTGCTCGAAGGCACGGCCAAACCCGATACCGAGCGTTGTATCGATATCGCGACCCAGGCGGCGCTGAAGCGAATGATCCTGCCCGGCGTGCTGGCCGTGTCCGCGCCGGTGGTCGTCGGGTTCGGCATCGGTCCCGAGGCCTTGGGCGGGATGCTGGGCGGCGCGCTTTTAGGAGGTGTATTGCTTGCGCTGACCATGGCCAACGCCGGCGGCGCCTGGGACAATGCCAAGAAGTACGTCGAGAAGGGCAACCTCGGCGGCAAGGGCTCGGATGTGCACAAGGCCTGTGTCGTCGGCGACACCGTGGGCGATCCGTTCAAGGATACTTCCGGCCCTTCGATGAACATCCTGATCAATGTGCTCGCGATCGTGAGTCTGGTGATTGCGCCTTTGCTGTGATGAATCCGTTGGGCTTCGTGCCTCAGCCCAACCTACATTCTGTTCGGAAAAAGATGTAGGTTGGGCTGAATGGAATGAAGCCCAACGATACTCGTTAAGTTCGGTTGAACGTTGGGCTTCGTGCCTCAGCCCAACCTACGGAATCTCAGATGGTGGGAATGTTGCGAAGCGCTATAGCTTAAGGATGAAAGACGTACTTTGAATTAGCCATTTATTTACGACAGGAGCGACAAGGATGGTTGCTGTGACGGAATTGGACGCCTGGCTTGCCCTGCTCAGGGTGCCGGGACTTGGTGCTTTGGGTATCGGGGCGCTTATCGAACGACTCGGATCGCCGGAAGCCGCTTTCGATGCGAGTGACGAAGCGCTGGCGGCTTGTGGTCTGCGGGCGGGGGCGCGAGCGGCGCTACGCAAATTGGATTGGAATTCGATCCGACCGGATCTCGATTGGCTCGATGCGCCCGGCCATCATTGTATAACGATGCGCGACGCCGCTTATCCCCGTTTGCTGGCCGAAACCGCCGGCGCGCCGCCCGTGCTCTTCGTGGACGGCGACCCGGGTGTCCTTTCCGAGCCGCAATTGGCCGTCGTCGGGAGTCGCAACCCGAGTCCTGACGGTTTGATTCAGGCGCGGGACTTTTCGATGGATCTTTGCGCTTACGGGATCGCCGTCACCAGCGGGCTTGCGGCCGGGATCGACGGCGCCGCCCACCAGGCGGCGCTGGACGTCGGCGGCAGGACGATCGCGGTGCTCGGGACCGGTATCGATCGCATCTATCCCGAGCGTCATCGGCACCTTGCGGCATCGATCCGCGAGCGCGGCGCGTTGGTCAGCGAGTTTCCGATCGGGACACCGCCTAGGGCGGAGCATTTTCCACGCCGCAACCGGATCATCAGTGGGCTCGCCATGGGAACCCTGGTCGTGGAGGCGACCCAGCGTAGCGGTTCCCTGATCACGGCCCGGTGTTGCGCCGAGCAGGGACGCGAACTGTTCGCGATCCCCGGTTCGATCCGTAATCCGCTGACAAAGGGCTGTCACCGCCTGATCCGCGAGGGTGCCAAGCTGACCGAGACGGTCGAGGACATTATCGAGGAATTGTCGCCGCTCGCCGGTGTCATACTGGGGCAGATTGCTGAGCCGGCCAGGGAAGACCCGTGTAAGGATCCGGAACACGCCCGGGTGCTCAGCGAAATGGGGTTCGCGCCCGTCTCCGTCGACGATCTTTGCGTTCGTTCCGGGGTGTCCGCGGCGCGGTTGTCGACCATTCTCCTGTTGCTGGAGATGGAAAATCGGGTAATATCGGTGCCCGGCGGTCTTTATCTCCGCTGTAAACATCAAGGCAATACATGAAAGAAAATATGTTGGACGTCCTCCTTTATATGTTCGAGTTCTGCGACGAGGAGGAACTGAGGCTGGAAGAGGGCGAGGAAGCCCTGCACGGGAAACTGGTGCGCGCCGGCTTCGGCAATCAAGAGATCTTCAAGGCGTTTTCGTGGCTCAACGAGCTCTCCGAGCAGGGCGACGAGCCCGGCCGTCTGCCCGATACCGGAAGTTTCCGGATCTTCGCGCAGGACGAGATCCTGAGGCTGCCCGTGGAATGCAGGAGCATGTTGATGCTGTTGGAGCAATTCGGCGTCATCGGCCCCGACTCGCGGGAGCAGATCATCGAGCGTGCCCTGGCCCTTGAGGTCGAGGACATGGATCTTGATCAGTTCAAGTGGGTCCTGATGATGGTCCTGCTCAACCAGGACAAGGAAGTTCCGGCGTTTATTCTGAACGACGAAAATCTGATGGGCGAGGGATCAAGGCATCCGCATTGATCGTTCGGCCAATCCCGCCCGGCCTGACGATGGTCCGGGCACATTTACCGTTACCGACCTGTTTCCTCTGACCTGGAGCGCGAGTACGTTTTACCCAATCGAATCATGAGCAAACACCTCGTCATCGTCGAATCGCCGGCCAAATCCAAGACCCTGCAGAAATATCTCGGCAAGGATTACCAGATCCTCGCCTCGTACGGACACGTGCGCGACCTGCTGCCCAAGGAGGGCGCCGTCGATCCCGAGCAGGATTTCGCGATGACCTATCAGGTCATCGACAAGAATCAGCGTCATGTCGACGCCATCTGCAAGGCGCTGAAACAGTCGGACGACCTGTTCCTCGCAACCGATCCGGATCGCGAGGGCGAGGCCATTTCCTGGCATCTGTACGAATATCTCAAAGGGCGCGGCCTGCTCAAGGACAAGCCCGTCCACCGTATCGCCTTCCACGAAATCACGAAGCAGGCGGTGACCGACGCCGTCAAGCATCCGCGCACGATTTCGATGGAACTCGTCAATGCCCAGCAGGCGAGACGGGCGCTGGACTATCTGGTCGGATTCAAGCTGTCGCCCCTGCTTTGGAAGAAGATCCGCCGAGGGCTCTCGGCCGGTCGGGTCCAGAGTCCCGCGCTGCGCATGATCGCCGAGCGCGAGGCCGAGATCGAGGCCTTCGAGTCGCGCGAGTTCTGGACGATCGGCGCCGAGCTGACCCAGGCCAAGGAGGCCTTTCCGGCCCGTCTCACGCATTTCGAAGGCGAAAAACTCGAGCAGTTCAGCATCGTCGACGGCGAGCGTGCTCAGGCCGTCACCGATGCGCTGACGGCCGCCGCGGGCGGCGTGCTCAAGGTCAGCCAGGTCGAGCGCAAGCAGCGCAAGCGTAATCCCGCGGCGCCGTTCATCACCTCGACCCTGCAACAGGAGGCGGCCCGCAAGCTCGGCTTCACGGCCCAGCGCACGATGCGCACCGCGCAGCAGCTCTACGAAGGTATCGATACCGGAGACGGCGCGGTCGGTCTGATCACCTACATGCGTACCGACTCGGTCAACCTGTCCCAGGAGGCTCTGCAGGACATCCGTCAGCTCATTCACGATCGCTACGGCGCCGACCAGTTGCCCGACAAGCCGCGCGCGTTCAAGTCGCGTTCCAAGAACGCCCAGGAGGCGCACGAGGCGATTCGTCCGACGGCCGCGACCCGTTTCCCCGATGCCATCAAGGCGCGTCTGACCAGCGACCAGTACAAGCTCTACGAGCTGATCTGGAAGCGCGCGGTGGCGAGCCAGATGATCGAGGCCAGGATCAATACCGTGGCGATCGACCTCGAGGCCGGCGACAAGGGCGTGTTCCGGGCCAACGGTTCGGTCGTGGTCGAGCCCGGCTTCATGGCCGTCTACCAGGAGGGGCAGGACGACCAGAAAGGCGGCGGCGACGACCGTATCCTGCCGCCCATGGAGGTCGGCGACAAGATTCCGCTAAATGCGATCACGCCCGAGCAGCATTTCACCGAGCCGCCGCCGCGCTATACCGAAGCCAGCCTGATCCGTGCGCTCGAAGAACACGGCATCGGCCGTCCGTCGACCTACGCCTCGATCATCGCGACCCTGCAACAGCGCGAGTATGTCGTGCTCGACAAGAAGCGCTTTTTCCCGACCGACGTCGGGCGCATCGTCAACAAGTTCCTGACCGAGCACTTTTCCCAGTACGTGGATTACGACTTCACGGCGCGGTTGGAGGACGAACTCGACGCGGTGTCCCGCGGCGAACACGAGTGGGTGCCCTTGCTCCGGGAGTTCTGGCGGCCGTTCAAGGCCCTGATCGACGATAAGGAGACCTCGGTACAGCGTAAGGACGTGACGCAGGAGCTGATGGACGAGGAATGCCCCAAGTGCGGCAAGCAGCTCTCGATCAGGCTCGGCCGGCGCGGGCGCTTCGTCGGCTGCACGGGATACCCGGAGTGCGACTATACCCGCAGCCTCGAAGGCGATACGCCGGAAGAGGTCGAGACCGTCGAGGGACGTGTCTGTCCCAAGTGCGGCGGCGGGCTGGTGATGCGGCAGGGCAAGTACGGCAAGTTCATCGGGTGCAGCAAGTATCCGGAGTGCAAGTACATCGAGCCGATCGAGAAACCCACGGATACCGGCGTGACCTGTCCCAAGTGCGGCAAGGGGACCATTTTCCAGCGCCGGTCCCGGCGGGGCAAGGTGTTTTATTCCTGCGGCGATTATCCGAAGTGCGATTATGCGATCTGGAACGAGCCGGTCGCCGAGCCCTGTCCGTCGTGCAATTGGCCGATCCTGACCATCAAGACCACCAAGCGCCGCGGTACTGAAAAGGTCTGTCCCCAGGAGGGTTGCGGTTTCAGCGAGCCGGTTGAAGAGGCCGGGGGCGAGGACTGATCGGGGACTGCCCGGCTGAGGTTTAGCGCCGGGTCGCTTCGTCGATGGTCGCCCGGTCGAGGCGCGGCGACAACATCTCCATGAAGGTATACAGGAACTCGCGCGGCGGCAGGCCGCGACGCAGCGCGACATACGAGGTGCTGGACGCGAACAGATGGCTGGCGTCCAGCATGCGCAGGTTCGGGTCCCGCTCCGGATCGAAGGCCATACGGGCTACGATGCCCACGCCCAGCCCGATTTCCACATAGGTCTTGATGACGTCCGAGTCGATCGCGGAAAGCGCGATCTTGGGCCTGACGCCGCGTCTTGCGAAGGCCTCGTCGATGCGTTCCCGGCCGGCGATGGCCTTGTCGTAAGTCACGATCGGGTACTCCGCGATGTCGTCCAGCGTCAGCGGCTGCTTGCGCAGCAGCGGCAGGCCGGGCGGTGCGATCAGGCAGTGATTCCACTCGTAGCAGGGAAGGGCGATCAGTTCGGCGCTGTTCAGCAGACCCTCGGTCGCGAGACCGATATCGGCGACGCCGCGGCTCACCCATTGCGCGATCTGGTCGGGTCGTCCCTGGTGGATCTGCAGGCTGATGTGCGGATAGCGTTCGATGAACTGGCGGATGACCTGGGGCAACGCATAGCGGGCCTGGGTGTGCGTGGTCGCGATCGAGAGCAGGCCGGTTTCTTCATGGGCGAACTCAGCGCTGACCGCTTTCATCTGCTCGATCTCCCTGAGCACGCGTTCGGCCATCGCCGCGATGGTCCGGCCCGGCTGGGTAAGGCCCGTCAGGCGTTTACCGTGGCGGTCGAAGATCGCGATGCCGAGTTCGTCCTCCAGCTGCTTGATCTGGTGACTGATCCCGGGTTGGGCCGTATGCAGCGTTTCCGATGCCGCCGAGATGTTGAAATCCTGGCGTACGACCTCTCTGATGTAGCGTAACTGCTGAAGATTCATATACCATATAACTGGAAATTATATTTACATAAAATATTATTATTTTTATCGATATAAGGCAATCGCTATAATGCGTAGCCTGGGTCAAGGCCCTCCGCGTTTTTTGGGTGGTCGCACTGCGATCGACAACTTTGAGATAGATTCGAGACTCAAGTCGTGGATATAGCCTACATAGTAGCCGGCTTCGCCGTCGGCGGATTGGTTGGATTGACGGGTGTCGGAGGCGGTTCGCTCATGACGCCTTTGCTGATCTTCGGTTTCGGTATTCCGCCTTTAACGGCCGTGGGTACCGACCTTGTCTTCGCGGCGTTGACCAAGGCGAGCGGCGTCGTAAGCCACTGGAGATTGAAGCACATTCGCGGATCGCTTGTCGCCTTGATGTTGTTGGGCAGCGTGCCGAGTGCAATGGTGTCGCTCATGCTGCTCGAACACATGCAGGCGGACGTCTCGCGCGTCGAAGGTTTGATCCATGTCATGCTGGGATTTGCCCTGATCATGACGGCCTTTTCGCTGGTTTGGCGGGGAAGGGTCCAGGCTTTGGGTTATACCGTTAAGCGCAACTGGCCCGGCGTGTTCCGGTTGCGCCCCGTGCTGACGGTGCTGCTAGGATGCCTGCTCGGCATCCTGGTTCCGGTGTCGTCGATCGGTGCCGGCGCGCTTGGCGCGGCTGCACTGATGCTGCTGTACCCGGGGATGCCGACGCGCAGGATCGTGGGCACCGATCTGGCTCATGCCGTGCCGTTGACCGCGATCGCGGGGTTGGGGCATTGGCAGATGGGTTCGGTGGATCCGGCGCTGTTGAGCCAGTTGCTCATGGGTTCCTTGCCGGGCATCTGGTGCGGCACTCAGCTCGGCAGCAGGGTTCCTGAGCGCTATATGCGCCCGACCCTCGCCGGGATGTTGATGCTCATCGGGGTCAAATTTATCACGGTCTGAATTCCGGTCGTTCCTTCATGATTTCGCCGGATCGGCCGATCCGGCGTTCTTACCATGGGATTTTTTTTATTTTGGGGTGTGATCGGGTGCGAAATCGGCTGATGCCGGTTAGAATGCACCCGTTGAAATCAAGTCGGGTACGGTCTTGTGTCCGCAGGAGTAGGAAAGCAATGAGCGAGATAAAGAGTTTGGTCGATCGCGAAGAACTGCAGCGGTTTGCGGAAGCGGTCAAGGGTTTTCAAGACGGGTCGATCGATGCCGAGCGCTTCCAGTCCATGCGCCTCCAGCAAGGTGTCTATGGGCAGCGCCAGGAAGGCGTCAACATGGTGCGCGTCAAACTGCCCGGCGGACGTCTGAATCCGACGCAGTTGCGTCACTGCGGCCGTGTGCTTGATGAGTGCTCGGAGCACAATGTGGCCCACATCACGACGCGTCAGGACATCCAGATCCACTACGTTCCGCTTGAGAAATCGCCGAAGTCGCTCGAGATCCTGGCGGATGCCGAGCTCACGACCCGCGAGGCCTGTAACAACACCGTCCGCAACGTATCCGCCTGTCCACTCGCCGGCGTCTGCGCGCGCGAGCATGTCGATATCCGTCCGTATTACGAGACGGCCGTTCGTCATTTTCTGCGTCATCCCCTGACGCAGCATCTGCCGCGCAAATTCAAGATTTCGTTTTCCGGCTGCGAGTCGGATTGCGCCCAGGGCATGATTCATGACCTCGGCGTTATCGCCGTGCACCAGAACGGCCGATTCGGCTTCAAGCTGGTCGCCGGCGGCGGTCTGGGACACAAGCCGCATGAGGCGATCGTTGTCGAGGAGTTCGTCGAGCCGGGTGACCTGTTGGCCTGCATGGAGGCCGTGATCTCACTGCACAACCGTTATTCCGACCGTAAGAAGCGCGCCAAGTCGCGTATCAAATTTCTGGTCGACCGTTTCGGCGCCGAGGGCTTCGTGGGGCATTATCGCGAGGAGCTTGAGCGTACCCGTACGGCGCTTGCCGATGTCGCGATCCCCAGTGAACAGTGGCGGGCCGGCCGGGCCGATGTCGCCGGTTACGACAATCCGGGCGCGCCGAGGACGATCCTGGCGCAGAAGCAGCCCGGGCTCAACGTATTCCCGATCAGCGTGCTGACCGGCGACCTGACGGTGCCTCAGATGTACGGCATCGCCGATCTCCTCGAAGCCAACGGTCTCGATGAGTTGGCCGCGACCCAGGATCAGAATCTCATGGTCTTCAACGTCCCTGATGACAAGTTGGATACGCTGAAGCAGGGTTTGATTGCGCTCGGCCTGGGTACGCCCAAGACCGGCGACGACGTCGTTGCCTGCCCGGGTACCTCGACCTGCCGTCTGGGCATCACGTCGTCGAAGATCATCGGCGCCAAGCTTTCCGGCGGCGCGCACGACCTGCGCATCCGCGTCAGCGGTTGTCACAACGGTTGCGCACAGCCCGAGACAGGAGACATCGGTATCTACGGCGAGGGCAAGCGCAAGCACGGCAAGCTGATTCCGCATTATCAGATGTACATCGGCGGAGATGGCCGCGCTTGCGGGCACATCGCCGTCAAGGGTCCCACCGTCCCGGCGGCCCGTATCGAGTCCGCGATCGGTCGTCTTCAGCAGACCTACGGCGACCAGCGTGTCGACGGCGAGTCCTTCTTCACGTGGGCCCGCCGCCAGGAGGATGGTTATTTCAATACCCTGCTCGAGGATATCGTCAACGTCGACCCTGCGGATCTCGCCAGCGTGCAGTCGGATCACGGCGACGTGTCCGCGTTCAAGGTGGAACAGTTCGGCGGCGGCGAGTGCGCCGGCGCGGCGCAGGAAACCGTGGCCGCGAACTTCGCCGAGGCCGCCAACGAGCGCAATTATCGCAACGCCTTCCTGCTGCAGCGCAAGCACGAGGAATCCATCGAGTGCGCTCGGGAGGTCGTGCGGCTTGTGGGACAGTCCCTGTTGTTCCTGGCCGGGCAGCCCAGCCGGGACGCGCTGAACGAGATCGCGGAGACGCTCGAATCGTCATTCAAGCAGGGAAATACCCTGGGCGGCCGTCTGGCCGAGATCAGTTCGGTCCTGTCCGAGTTGGGCGCCGATTTCGATGAGGCTCGTTTCAAGGCCCTGAACGAGGCGATGGATCTCTGGACCCTTGAGGCCGCCGAGGCCTGTCAGACGATCGATCAGCAGCTCGACCTGAGCGCGTCGATGCCCAAGGTAGCGAGAGAAAAAAAAAACTTGAGGGCCTGAGCCCGGTCACTGTCGATCTAACGAGCTATGGCTGCCCGCTGCACTTTATTAAGGCGCGCAACGTGCTGAGGTCTGATGAGACCGACGGCGGTCCCGTCGGCTTCATATTCGCAACAACCGATTTGGCCGAGCAGGCGGTGCGCAGTCTCGAGGCGGACGGTTACCGCAGTCTCGGTGATGTGCGGGCGATGAACGACGGTCGTGCCGAGGTGACGATAGGACGCTGAACGAGTGCCCGAAACGGGCGAGAAAGGATGCGGCAAAAAAAAGGGAAGGGCGCCGCCGACACCCTTCCCTATGAGGGATCAATTAAGCGTAAGAATGAAATCGACCAGCTTGGCGATATCCTCATCCGATACGCGGGGGGAGTAGGGGGGCATGGGGACGCCGCCCGTGACAGTGGTCCAGTTGCCTTTTCCACCGGTTTTGACCTTGCCAATCAGCGCGTCACGGGCACCGGCATCGCCTTGATAGTGCTTGCCGACATCGCGCCAGGCGGGACCAACAACCTTCTTTTCAACCGAATGGCAGGCCAGGCAGCCACTCTTCTGCGCCAGCGCAAGCTCATCTGCCGCAACCGGGGTCGATACCAGCATCGGAGCGGCCAGAACGCCAGCGGCCATCAGTCCGAGATACGAATTCTTCACAAATCGCATATTCAAAATTCTCCCGTTTGGAACATAGATAAGATCGTTGTCCCCTCCATGTTCGTAACAATAAACCCGGCAAGCTGAACCGAAACTGAACGCAAACGTTCAGGCGGAGAATTTCCTTGGGGAGAAACCCGGGGCGTCGCGCCGGCCGGGGCGGGGCTAGGGCGTGCCGGGCGTCAACGTCAGCGTGTCGCCGCGTTGCGTGAATTCGAGATCTTTGAGCAGGCTCATGCCGAGCAGAATTTCCATGCTGCCCATGCCCGGGTTCAGGCTGGCGCGGACGTTATGAATGACGAGGGGGCCGATGGTCAGTTCATCGATGTGGGTGGTAAAAGCCGTCACGAAGCCGTTCGCGGTTTGATATTGACGCGGCATGCCCGGGCGCAAACCCAGGCGGTCCGCCATCTCCAAGGGGATCGCGATGTCCGATGCCCCGGTATCCACGAGGAACTCGACGGGATGCCCGTTGACGGTTCCGCTGCCAAGATAGTGTCCCGCCCGATTCTGTTTCAGGACTACGGATGGCCGTCCGGCGGTATCGTTGTAAGTGACGAGCGTGCGGTTGGGGTTACGCTGCCGATCCAGCACGTTTTGAAAGAACAAGACGAGAATGCCCAATACGACGATCCAGGCCACGTAGATCATGGCCTTACCCAGTCCGCCGGAGATTGGCTTGACCGGCCCGGTCATGTGTCCTCCACGATCTCCTTGAGCCGGTAGAGTGCTGCCAGCGCCTCTCTTGGCGTCATCGCGTCCGGATCGATGTCCTCGAGCGCGTCGAGAACCCTGGTGTCGGCGGGATCGGCGCCCGCCGGAGGGAACAGCGCGAGCTGGGGCTGATGCGTTTGCGCGACCGTGTCCGCGACGGCTTGATTCTCGAGTCGAAGCAAGCGCTGCCGCGCCGCCCGAATCACGGTTTGCGGGATCCCGGCCAGGGCGGCGACCTGGAGCCCGTAACTTTGGCTCGCGGGGCCTTCCTTGACCTGATGCATGAAGACGATTTCATCACCGTGCTCGACGGCGTCGAGGTGTACGTTGGCGACCGCGGAGATCTGCTCGGGCAGCGTCGTAAGCTCGAAGTAATGGGTCGCGAACAGCGTCAGCGCGCGAAGTTCTTTGGCCAGATATTCGGCGCTGGCCCAGGCCAGGGATAGGCCGTCGAACGTGCTCGTGCCGCGTCCCACCTCGTCCATGAGCACAAGACTATTGGGCCCTGCGTTGTGGAGAATATTGGCCGTCTCGGTCATCTCGACCATGAAGGTCGAACGGCCGCCGGCGAGATCGTCCGCGGAGCCGATGCGCGTAAAGATGCGGTCGATCGGACCGATCTCGGCCCGCGCGGCCGGCACGAAGCTGCCGATGTGGGCGAGAATGACGATGAGTGCCGTTTGCCGCATATAGGTCGATTTACCGCCCATGTTGGGACCCGTGATGATCAGCATCCTGCGCTCGTCGGAAAGCCGGCAATCGTTGCTGATGAACGGCGCGTCGAGCACTTCTTCCACTACCGGATGGCGGCCGCCCTCGATCGTGAGGCCCGCATCGTCGACAAGCGCGGGGCGCGTGAAACCCAGGCTGTCGGCGCGTTCCGCGAGCGTGTTCAAGGTGTCCAGGGTTGCGATGCCTTCGGCGCAGGCTTGCAAGGCCTTGAGTTCAGGTTGAAGGGTTTCCAGCAGCGCTTCGTAAAGCGCCTTTTCCCGTGACAGGGAGCGTTCGCGGGCGCTGAGCGCCTTGTCCTCGAAGGCCTTGAGTTCGGGTGTGATGAAGCGTTCAGCGCCCTTCAGCGTCTGCCGGCGAATATAGTCCTCGGGCGCGCGGTCGAGTTGGCTTCGGCTGATCTCGATGTAATAGCCGTGAACGCGGTTATAGCTGACCTTGAGCGTCGGAATCCCGGTGCGCTCGCGCTCGCGCAGTTCGAGGTCGATCAGGAATTGCCCGGCACCTTCGCTGAGCGCGCGTAATTCGTCGAGTTCGGGGTCGTATCCGGGCGCGATGACGCCGCCGTCGCGGATCAGGACGGGTGGTTCGTCGATGATCGCCCGTTCGAGAAGCGCGGCCAACTCGGTGAAGTCTCCGATTTGCGCGGAGATGACGCCGATCAGATCCGCATCAAGGACGCTGAACGCGTCTCTCAGTGTGGGCAAGGCCTGAAGGGAGGCGCGCAGCTGGGCGAGGTCGCGAGGCCGGGCCGAGCGGAGCGCTACGCGGGTTAGAATACGTTCGAGGTCGGCGATCCCGCGAAGCTGCCCGTGCAGCGACGGCATAAGGTTACGTTCGATGATCCGTCCGATCGCATCCTGGCGCGCGCGCAGGTGCGCCCGTTCCCGCAACGGGCGCGCGATCCAGCGCCGGATCATGCGGCCGCCCATCGGGTTTGCGGTTCGGTCCATGATCGCCGCCAACGTCTTGTCACGCCCGCCCGACAGATTGGTGTCGAGTTCGAGGTTGCGCCGGCTTGCGGCATCGATAACGATGGCTTCATCGCGCCGTTCGAGCGCCAGCGACCGGATATGGGGCAGCGCGCTGCGCTGAGTATCGCGGACGTAGCGCAGCAACGCGCCGGCTGCGGCTTGGGCGCGTAGGGCCTCCTCGCAGCCGAAGCCGCGTAGATCCAGTGTGCCGAATTGCTCGCGCAGCAAGCGGTAGGCCGATTCATGATCGAAGTGCCAGGGCGGAAGCGCGCGCATGCCCTTGCGCGACCTGAGTTCGGCCGGCACCGCGTCCTCGGAATACAGGAGTTCGGCCGGATCGAGGCGTGCGATTTCATCGCAAAGGGCCTGAACCTCTTCAACCTCAATCAAGCTGAAGCGGCCGCTGCCCATCTCGAGGACGGCGATACCGAATCCTATGCGGCCGTCCCGGTGAACGGCCGCGAGCAGGGTTTCCTTGCGCGTATCGAGCAGCGCTTCGTCGGTGACGGTTCCCGGCGTGACGATACGCACGACCTGACGCTCGACCGGGCCTTTGGCGAGCGCCGGATCACCGATCTGCTCGCAGATCGCCACGGATTCCCCGGCGGCGACCAGTTTGGAGAGATAACCATCGGCCGCGTGGTAGGGGATGCCGGCCATGGGGATGGGCTTGCCCGCGGATTGGCCTCGTTGGGTCAACGTGATTTCGAGCAGGCGGGCCGCCTTGGCGGCATCTTCGTAGAACAGCTCGTAGAAGTCGCCCATGCGGTAGAACACCAGGATGTCGGGGTGTTCCGCCTTGATGCGCAGATATTGCTGCATCATTGGCGTATGGCCGTTGTTCTGTTCTGTCTTGCTCATGAGCACTGGCGTGAGGCCGGTGGTGGGTGTTGGCGGCCGTCCGGCAGCGCCGGAATGATCGTCCGGATCGTGTTCCTCATCGGGAAGGGTTACGCCCCGGTTGCGGGCCCGCTCTCCACCGACGTCTGGGGGTCGTTACCCCAGTCCGACCATGAACCGGGATATCCCCGGAGCTTGGTGAACCCCAGCAGCTTGAGTACGACGTAACTATGCGAGGACCGTTGGTGGGTCTGGCAATGGACGACGGTCTCGCGATCGGGGTCGAGCGTCGCATAGATGGTCCGCAATTCTTCGAGCGCGTGCAGCCGCATTTGATGCGCACGGTCAATAGACTGAGTCCACTCGATATTGATCGCGCCGGGAATGTGCCCGCCGCGCTGCGCTCGCTTGTCGACGCCTTCATATTCCGCCGCCGAACGCACATCGACGATCTGGAGGTCCCCGAGATGGGACTGAATGTACTGCTTGTCGGCGATGACCCCGGACTCGGGCTGCGCCTTGTAAACCGCCGCGGCGACGGTGGCCGCGGCGGCGCTCAGGCTGCGCCCTTCGGCCGCCCATGCCTGCAATCCGCCGTCGAGTAGCGATGAATGTTTGTGTCCAAGGCAGTCGAGCGTCCAGAGCAGACGGCAGGCTTTGGCGTTGGACTCCTCGTCATAAGCGACGATGTGGGTGTCGGCGGTGGCGCCGAGGGACCCGAGCAGGTTCTCGAGATAGCCTGTTTCCGGAAGCAGGCCCATGACGGGCGGTTGGCTGGCCATGATTCTGCCGATGTCCAGATTGACGGCGCCGGGAATGTGCTGCTGCATATAGAGCGGCGGTCGCGACAAGTCGACGACCAGGACATCGCCGGCATCCATGGCCGACTGGAGGGTTTCGCCATCGATCAATAGAGGATATCGGGACTCGCTCATGGCATCTCTCTCGCTCGTGGATTAGGGGGCTTGGCCTGCTTAGAGTGGGTTCGCCGCCTGCTTCGGGTTTAGCAGCGCTTCGGGCAGCAGGGGTTTGATCTCCTGAAGGATTTCCTGGAAGACGCGCGGTGTGCCGGCCACGACCTGGCCCCTTTCCAGGTAGGCATTGCCTCCGGAAAAGTCGCTGACCATGCCGCCCGCCTCCTGGATCAGCAGAGCGCCGGCCGCCATATCCCAGGGTTTGAGGCCGATTTCCCAAAACCCGTCGAGACGTCCTGCGGCGACATACGCCAAGTCGAGCGCTGCGGAGCCGGGTCTGCGGATGCCGGAAGTCTTCAGCAACAACGCACGGAAGCACGCCAGATATTCGTCCAGATAGGCAAAGTCACGGAACGGGAAACCCGTGCCAAGCAGCGTGCCGTTCAATCCTTTGGCGCTGCTGACGCGCAGTCTGCGTTGGTTGCAGAACGCGCCGCCGCCACGGCTTGCCGTGAAGAGCTCCTGGCTGATGGGGTCGTAAATGACGGCCTGTTCGATTTCGCTCTGGTGGCGGAGCGCGATCGAGACCGCGAACTGGGGAAAGCCGTGCAGGAAATTGGTCGTGCCGTCCAGCGGGTCGATGATCCAGCAATAATCGTTGCCGTCGCTCGCGCCGCCTTCCTCGGCGAGGATTGCATGGTCGGGGTAAGCCTGACGAATGACCTGGATGATCGCGGCCTCGGCGCGCTGGTCGACCTCGCTGACGAAATCGTTGTTTCCCTTGGTGGCGACCTTCACGTCTTCGAGTCGGCCAAAGGCGCGTGTAATGACGGTGCCGGCCTGTCGGGCGGCCTTGACGGCTATATTAAGTGCAGGATGCATTAAGTGCTCTTTCCAAATTGGTGTCGTCGCATTCCGCGAAGCCTAAGGCGGTCGCCCGCCGAGTCTCGCAGAACGCTGGAATATGACTGTCGAAATGTCCGCCAAGGGTACTCGATCGACCGGGGCGTCGACAAGGGAGCCGGGGAGCTATTCCGTTGTCGTTGCGTCGTTTGGTGTCTTTAGTCGGTCTCGGAGGCGGCCCGGCTTTTCAAAATCCTCGCCTTCAGGTAGGGTCGTTCGATGTTCAACCATATCCGAATCGTACTCGTGCATACGACCCACCCCGGCAATATCGGGGCGGTCGCTCGCGCAATGAAGAATATGGGGCTCGCCGAACTTTGGCTCGTTGCGCCCAAGGTGTTCCCCAGTGCGGAGGCCACGGCCAGGGCGTCGGGGGCCGACGATCTGCTCGCGGCCGCCCGCGTCGTCGGGACCCTGGAGGAGGCGGTTGGCGACTGCGGTCTCGTGATCGGTGCCAGCGCTCGGCAGCGCACGCTGGATTTGGTTGAAGAGCCGCCTTGGGATGCCGCCGGCCGAGCGTTGACGGAGTCGTCGCAACATCCCGTGGCCTTCGTATTCGGTCGCGAGCATTCCGGGTTGTCCAACGCCGAGCTGGATCTTTGCCATCAGCGCCTCTGGATCCCCGTCACGGACGACTTCCCATCGTTGAATCTGGCCGCTGCGGTCCAGGTGGTGGTCTACGAGTTGCGCAAGAATGCGCTTGAGCGCGATAATACCCACCAAAAAGGTCGGGAACTTTCTTCCGAGGACGTTGCCCCATCAACGGAGATGGCGCGTTTTTATGAACACCTTGAAACCGTCCTCGAGGAGATCGGGTTTTTGAACCCCAGCAACCCGCGGAAACTCATGCGCCGGCTGCGCAGATTGTTTCAGCGGGCGCGTCCCGATCGCAACGAAATCAACATCCTGAGAGGGATACTGACTGCCGTGCAAGGCCTGTTGACCGGTCGAGGGCAAAACTGACCCGTGTCGTACGCCGGTTCCGTTGTTGCCGGAACCGGTTTCTACGGCCCCGGGGGCGCGGATATTTCGGTTTCAGTGCCTGCTTAATTCACGTTTTTCCAGGGCCTGACACAAAAACCCTACAAATGAGTATATAATGCCTGAAACATCTGCTATGGAATTGTGGTCTCAATGTTCAAGCATCTGAGAGAAGACATCGCCTGCGTGTTCGATCGCGATCCTGCGGCGCGTAGCGTCTTCAGCGTCGTGACGACGTATGCCGGAGTGCATGCATTGATTCTGCATCGGGTGAGCCACCGATTGTGGAGTTGGGGTTTGCGGTGGCCGGCGTCGTTTTTGGCGGCGGTATCGCGCTTTCTGACGGGCATCGAGATTCATCCCGCCGCCCGGATCGGCCGGCGCTTTTTTATCGACCACGGCATGGGCGTGGTGATTGGAGAGACCGCCGAGATCGGCGACGATTGTACGCTTTACCACGGGGTCACGCTCGGCGGCACCAGCTGGGAAAAGGGCAAGCGTCATCCCACTTTGTGCAATAACGTCATTATCGGTGCCGGGGCGAAAGTGCTCGGACCGATCACCGTCGGCGAGGGTGGGCGCGTGGGTTCGAATGCGGTCGTGACGAAAGACGTGCCCCCCGGGGCGACCGTGGTCGGCGTGCCGGGACATGTCGCCAAGCGTGCCCGAAAGTCCGGGGATGAAGAGCGGCGCCGCGAGTTTGCCCGCAAAATCGGTTTTGAGGCCTATGGCGCCTCGCAAGACCTCGACGACCCGGTCGCGAGGTCCGTACACAGTCTGCTTGACCACGTGCATGCGCTGGATCTAAGGATCGAGACGATGCGCGCGGAAATGGAGCGGCATGGCCTGAAAGTCCCTGAGGACGTCAAGGAACCCGAGCTTTGTGAGCTCGATGAACCCCCTCCTCAGGGGAAATCGGCCAATGGGTAATACTTGACTATTTTAGTCAAGTATGTAACAGTTGCATTACTGAATGAAGTGGTCATTCAAACAGGGGAGTCCCGCCTATGAAACTCACGACTAAAGGGCGCTACGCCGTTACGGCCATGCTCGATCTGGCTCTGCATGCTACGGAAACGCCGGTCCCGCTCGCGGATATCTCGCAGCGCCAGGCGATCTCGCTGTCCTATCTTGAACAATTGTTCGCCAAGCTGCGCCGGCAATCGCTGGTTCAAAGCGCGCGCGGCCCGGGTGGCGGCTACCGCCTGAGCCGGGATCCGGATGAGATCACGGTCGTCGAGATCATCAATGCCATCAACGAAAACGTCGATGCCACCCGTTGCGGCGGTTTGGGCAATTGTCAGGAGAATCAGCCCTGTCTGACCCATGTGCTGTGGAAGGATCTGAGTGAACAGATTCACTCGTTCCTGGCCGGAATCAGTCTCGGCGATCTCGTGGACAAGAAGGACGTTCAGGTGATTCGCAGCCGTCAGGACGATATCCAGCAGGGTAAACCCGTCAGTCAGGTCGTGCTTAGCTGAGATCGATCCTCAGGCGTAGTTGGATCGACTCACTGGGAATATGTCCGCGTATTTCGACCACAACGCGACGACTCCGGTAGATGAAAGGGTCGTCGAGGCCATGTTGCCCTATTTTCGAGGGCGATACGGCAATCCTTCCAGTCTGCATCGGCTGGGGCGATTGTCTCGTCAGGCCGTGGAACAGGCCCGAGATCAGGTTGCCGGTCTTGTCGGCGCCCATCCCGGGCAGGTCATTTTCACGAGCGGCGGTACGGAGGCGAACAATCTCGCCTTGCGCGGCCCGAATGTCGGCCGCCTCGTGGTCAGCGCCGTCGAGCACGCATCGGTCATGATGCCGGCGCGGTTTCTCGAGTCGACGGGATGCGAGCTGTTCGTTGCCGGTGTCGACCCTCAGGGGCGGCTTGATCGTGTTTTGCTCGAGGCGTATCTTCACGACGCCGGGGCGCGCCCATCGGCTGGATCGGGGCTGGTTTCCGTCATGCTGGCGAATAACGAGACGGGGGCGCTACAGGATATTTCCTCGATCGCGGCACTGGCGCGGGAGCATGGTTATCTGGTGCATAGCGATGCCGCTCAGTCTGCGGGCCGGATTCCAGTTCGCTGGGAGGCGCTGGGCATCCATATGATGACCTTGTCCGCGCACAAGATGTACGGTCCCAAGGGCGTCGGCGCCCTGATCGTGGATAAGGCCATCGAATTGACGCCCCAGATGTTGGGCGGTGGCCACGAGTCCGGATTTCGCGCCGGGACCGAGAATCTGGCCTCCATTGTCGGCTTCGGTGCGGCTGCCGAGCTTGCCCGAGGCCTCGTTGAAAGGAGAAGCGAACACCTTAAGGAGTTGAGGTCTCGACTGGAACATCAGATTGCATCGTTGCCGGTCGTGACTTATTCGGCCGACGCCGAACGCTTGCCCAATACGGTTTGTTTTTCCGTGCCCGGAATCGACGGCGAGACATTGGTCATGCAACTCGACCGGGCCGGGTTCGCGGTCTCGAGCGGTTCAGCTTGCGACAGCGGCGGTCGCACCCCAAGCCATGTGCTGATGGCGATGGGCGTTTCGGCCGAATTGGCCGGCTGTGCCATTCGGATCAGCTTGGGGGTCGACAATACGATCGACGATGTAGACGCCTTCGTCGTAGCGTTGGCCGGATTGATCGATCGGTTCACGCCGCGACAGGCGGCCCGGACCGTCGCAACGGTATCTTGAAATATTTGAGTGAGAACCAGGTAATGACGATTGCTTTGCCCATTTACTTCGACTATTCCGCCACCACGCCGGCCGACCCCCGCGTCGCCGAAAAGATGATGGCCTGCCTGACGTTGGACGGAAACTTCGGTAACCCTGCGTCGCGCTCTCATGTCTTCGGGTGGCGAGCGGAGGCGGCGGTCGAAGAGGCTCGTGCTCAGGTTGCGGCATTGATCGGCGCGGATCCCAGGGAGATCGTCTGGACCTCGGGCGCGACCGAATCGGATAACCTCGCCATCAAAGGTGCGGCGCATTTCTATCGCCAGAAGGGTAATCACATCATCACGATGCGCACCGAACACAAGGCCGTGCTCGATACCTGCCGGCAGTTGGAGCGCGAGGGTTTCCAGGTCACTTATCTCGATCCTGAACCCGATGGTCTGCTCGATCTCGATAAGTTGGCCGCGGCGATTCGTCCGGATACGACCTTGATCTCCGTCATGCACGTCAACAATGAAATCGGCGTCATTCAGGATATTGCAGCGATCGGCGAGCTGGCGCGTGAACGTGGGGTACTGTTCCATTGCGACGCGGCGCAGAGCGCCGGCAAGGTGCCGATCGATCTGTCGACGACGAAGGTCGACCTGTTGTCGCTGTCGGCGCATAAGATTTACGGCCCCAAGGGCATCGGCGCGCTTTACGTGCGGCGCAAGCCTCGCGTCCGGATCGAGGCCCAGATGCACGGCGGCGGCCATGAGCGCGGTATGCGTTCCGGTACGCTTGCGACGCATCAGATCGTCGGTATGGGCGAGGCCTTCAGGATCGCCGCCGAGGAAATGGCGGCCGAGAACGAACGCATCCTTGGC
The DNA here is from genome assembly GCA_016124415.1 of Gammaproteobacteria bacterium. Classification (GTDB taxonomy): domain Bacteria; phylum Pseudomonadota; class Gammaproteobacteria; order SZUA-140; family SZUA-140; genus RI-283. The sequence continues at coordinate 22,963 of WGNS01000059.1, forward strand.
TTGCGGCAGCGTCTTTGGAACGGTTTCAAGGACATCGAGGAGGTCTATGTGAACGGCGATCTGGATCGCCGCGTCGCCGGCAATCTCAATGTCAGCTTCAATTTCGTGGAAGGCGAGTCGCTGATCATGGCGCTCAAGGACATTGCGGTGTCGTCGGGTTCCGCCTGTACATCGGCCAGCCTCGAACCTTCTTACGTATTGCGCGCCCTGGGGCGCAACGATGAACTCGCGCACAGCTCTTTGCGCTTCACGATCGGACGTTTCACGACGGCGGAGGAGATCGACTATGCGGTCGATCTGGTCTGTAAGAGCGTCGAACGTTTGCGTGATCTCTCGCCGCTTTGGGAGATGTACCGCGATGGCATCGACTTGAACACGGTGCAGTGGGCCGCACACTAGGCCCTGCTCACCTTTTTGGTTACATCGTTATTCGTGTTTTAGGAGAACGACATGGCATACAGTGAAAAGGTCTTGGACCATTACGAGCACCCCCGTAACGTGGGTTCGTTTGATAAGGCCGATCTCAACGTAGGTACGGGCATGGTCGGCGCGCCCGCCTGTGGCGACGTCATGCGTTTGCAGATCAAGGTCAACGATGAGGGCATCATCGAAGACGCCCGCTTCAAGACCTATGGCTGCGGTTCCGCCATTGCTTCGAGTTCCCTGCTGACCGAGTGGGTCAAGGGTAAGACTCTGGAGCAGGCCACCGAGATCAAGAATACCCAGATCGCGGAAGAACTGGCGTTGCCGCCCGTTAAGATCCATTGTTCAGTGTTGGCTGAGGATGCCATCAAGGCAGCCATTGCCGACTATATGGGCAAGCGATCACAGTCCGAAGGCTAGTCCTGGCGAAGGAAGGAGAATTCGAGCGATGGCGATTACCATGAGTCCCTCGGCCGTCAGGCACGTCAAAGGGTTTCTCGAAAGTCGCGGCAAGGGCGGCGGCTTGCGGCTGGGCGTCAAGACCTCGGGCTGCTCGGGGCTTGCCTATGTGCTCGAGGTCTTCGACGAGGTCGATAAGAACGACGAGGTCTTCGACATAGAGGGAATTAAGATCGCGGTAGATCGCAAGAGCCTGATCTATCTCGACGGAACCGAACTCGATTATGTCCGTGAAGGGCTGAACGAGGGCTTCAAGTTCAAGAACCCCAACGAGAAAAACTCCTGTGGATGCGGCGAGAGCTTTAGCGTCTGATGACTTGCTGATACGTCACGGTGATGAACACGGCACTGCAACAGGATCATTTTGCGCTTTTCGGACTGACCGCCACCTTTGATCTCGATACCGGCGACCTTTATCGGCGCTATCGGGATCTTCAACGCACGCTTCACCCCGATCGCTTCGCCGGCGCCAGCCCGCAGGAGCGCAGGCTATCGGTTCAGATGGCCGCTCAGCTAAACGAGGCCTACAGTGTTTTGAGTCAGCCGCTGACTCGAGCCCGCTATCTGCTCGAATGCCGCAATCACCCCCCGCAGAGCAATCCCAAGGATCTGGATATCGGGTTCCTTCAGGAACAGATCCTGTTGCGCGAGGAGTGGGAAGATGTCCGGCGGGCCGGCGACCAAACGGCGATCGCCGAATTTCAGCTTGACCTGAAGCGTCGCATCGAGGCCGAGGAAGCCGAATTTTCCCGTTTGGCGTCCACGGTCGGCGGTGCGGACGCAGACCTTGAGCTTGCGCGTCAGGCCTTTTATCGTATGCAGTTTTATCATCGACAACTCGAAGACTGCCAGGCGTGGCAGCCGGCAGCTAACTAATATGACCCTCTTGCAGATCAGTGAACCCGGGCGGAGTCCGGAGCCTCATGCGCGTAGGCGCGCCGCCGGTATAGACCTCGGTACGACCCATTCCCTCGTGGCTACGGTCGTCGACGGTCGGCCCGAGACGATCCCCGATGCCGACGGCCGAGTTTTACTTCCCTCCGTTGTCCGTTATCTGGCGGATGGGGCGCCCGCCGTGGTTGGAGACGCCGCGCGCGCGGCCCAGGCCGAGGACCCGCTCAATACCCTGGCCTCGGTCAAGCGCCTGATCGGTCGTTCCATCGACGAACTCCCGGAGTTCGCGAACCGTTCGCACTATGAATTCGCGGCCGGGGATTCGATCATGCCGAAATTCGCCACGGTCGCGGGCCCCATCAGCCCCGTTCAGGCCTCGGCCGAGATCCTGCGTGCGCTTGCGCTTCGTGCCGCCGGGACCTTGGGGGGGGCGCCCGAAGGTGTCGTGATTACGGTGCCGGCGTATTTCGACGACTCGCAACGTCAGGCCACGATCGATGCCGCCCGCATTGCCGGGCTCAATGTCCTGCGCCTGTTGAACGAGCCTACCGCGGCGGCTGTCGCCTACGGTCTCGACAGAGGCACCGAGGGCGTTCATGCCGTCTACGATCTTGGCGGAGGCACCTTCGATATCTCGATTCTGCGTTTCACCAAAGGCGTCTTCGAAGTCCTGTCCACGGCCGGAGACTCCGCGCTTGGGGGGGACGACGTCGATGCCCGTCTGGCGGCGTGGATTCGCGCTCAGGCCGGACTCGGCGACAATCTCGATCACGGCGCGCACCGCCAATTGCTCGTTTTGGCAAGGGCGATCAAGGAAGGCTTGAGCGACCATGCGGAGATGGAGATCACATTGTCCCGACCCTCGGGTGAGAACTGGCTGGGGCGAATCACGCGTGCTCAATTCGAGGAGCTGATCGCCGATTTGATCGAGCGGACCTTGGCGCCTTGCCGACAGGCGGTCAAGGACGCGGGCATCGCCCTGGATGAGCTTACTGAGGTGATTCTGGTCGGTGGTTCGACGAGAATCCCGCTCGTTCGCGAGGCCGTTGCCAAGTTCTTCGGTCGCGAGGCTCATGTCGAGATCGACCCTGACCGTGTCGTCGCGCTCGGTGCCGCGATTCAGGCCGATATCCTGATCGGTAACAAGCCCGATAGCGACATGCTGTTGCTGGACGTTATCCCGCTCTCTCTCGGCATCGAGACCATGGGTGGACTGACCGAGAAGATCATTCCCCGCAACACGACGATCCCGGCCGTCCGCGCCCAGGACTTTACGACCTACAAGGACGGCCAAACCGCCTTGAGTCTGCATGTGCTTCAGGGCGAGCGCGAACTTGTGCGAGACAACCGCTCGCTGGCCCGTTTCGAACTCAGGGGCATCCCGCCGATGGTTGCCGGCGCGGCGCGTATCCGGGTGACTTTCCAGGTCGATGCCGACGGTCTTCTGAGCGTATCCGCACGCGAGCAGACTCAGGGTGTGGAGAGCCGTATCGAGGTCAAACCCTCTTACGGACTCAGCGACGAAGAGGTCGAGAGCATGCTGACCGCGGCAATGGATCATGCCCACGAGGATATGGATCAACGTCGCTTGCGCGAACTCAAGCTGGAGGCGAATCAAACCATGGAGGCGTTGACCGCGGCTCTGGCGAAAGACGGGGAGCGGCTGCTGGACGCCGGGGAACGGACCGATATCGCCGGCGCCTTGGCCCGCCTCCACGGGCTCAATCAGGGCGCAGACGAGACCGCGATCAGGGGCGCAATAGACGAACTCGATCGGGTTTCCACCGTATTCGCACAACGACGTATGGACGACGCTATCCGCAATGCCCTGTCGGGACACGGCGTCGCCGAATTTTCCGGAGATCAGGATGCCTAAACTCATCTTTCTGCCGCATGAAGAAATATGCCCTGAAGGTGAGGTCATCGAGGTCGAGCCCGGCATCAGCGTCTGCGATGCGGCATTGGCCCACGGCATTCCCATCGAGCATGCCTGCGAGAAATCCTGCGCCTGCACGACTTGCCACGTCTATGTCCGAGAAGGGTTGGCGTCGTTGGAATCCGCCACCGAGGACGAAGAGGATATGCTCGACAAGGCCTGGGGCCTTGAGCCCGATTCCCGCCTGAGCTGCCAGGCCATCGTCGGGGACGAGGACTTGACCATCGAAATTCCCCGTTACACCATCAATATGGTTTCCGAAGGACATTGAACATGAGCCTGAAATGGACCGATTCGCTGGACATCGCGATTGCCTTGGAGGAGACGTACCCGGATGTGGACCCGATGTCGGTTCGTTTTACCGATTTGCGTGACTGGGTGCTCGGCCTCGACGAATTCGGCGACGATCCCGAGCACTGCGGCGAGAAGATTCTGGAGGCGATTCAGATGGCGTGGATGGATGAGCACGGCTGACAAAAACGCGCTTCCATTTTATGCGTGGTCGCCAGGGACTATTGGGGTACGCAAATCACGTGTATTTAAGACGAAGGGAGTTCCTTCCTGATATGATTTGCCATCGGCCGCATTGACGATCCGGGTTGGGCGTCGAAGGCCGACATAAACATTTTCCCGTTAAAGATTTTTTGGTTCGTCGACCGCCTTCGGATTCCGCACCTGAATGCATCACCGCTGCCCGCAAAACCTTAAGTGTAAACATCGGTCTTGGCGCGGGCATATGGCTTCGGTCGCTGTGGCGGTCTTATGCGTGTCCTGTGCAAGCCAACCTCGTGTTCCCGAGTCGGCCGAGGCCGTACCTCAGAATCTTCCGGATAAATGGGCGTCGCCGCTGCCGGCGGATGATCAGGCCTTCGTCCGCGGTTGGCTGGGTGATTTCGACGCGCCCGGACTCGACGCCGTCGTGACCGAGGCGTTGAATGCCAATCGAAACCTCCAGGCGGCCGCGGCGCGCGTCGAGGCGGCGCGGGCGCAGGCGACTATATCCGGAGCGGCTTTGTGGCCCGACGCGAGTCTGTCTTTTTCCGCTCAGCGTAGCCGGCGAACGCCATCCGGACTTGCCGTCGGCTCGTCGCCGGCCGTGACCCGTTTCGGACTCGACGGCAACATCTCCTGGGAGGCCGATTTTTGGTCGAGACTTGATGACCAAGCCAAGGCTGCGGGACTAACGGCCGAGGCCAGCGCGGCGGATTATGGCGCCGCCCGTTTGAGTCTCGTCGCTTCGGTGACCCAATCCTGGTTCGCTGTCGCCGAGGCCTCCGCGCAAACGTTTTTGGCCGAGCACACCGTCGAAAGCTTCCGGCGCGCTCGCAATACGATCGACGAACGCTATCGCCGCGGCTTGGCTTCGGCGCTCGATCTCCATCTTGCTCGCGAAAACGTGGCCACGGCGGAGAGCGCGCTCGCTCAGTGGCGTAGGGATCGCGACGGGGCGACGCGTGTACTCGAGACCCTGCTGGGACGTTATCCGGGTGCCGCCCTGAGTTCGGACGGCGTCCTGCCCGCGGTGCGGGAGGCTGTCCCCTCGGGCCTGCCTTCGAGTCTGTTGAACCGGCGCCCTGATCTGCTCGCGGCCGAGATGCGCTTGCGGGCGGCGAGTTATCGCCTGACCGCAGCGCGCAAGAATCTGCTGCCTTCCATTCAATTGACGACTTCCGCCGGCGTCGCGAGTTCCGCATTGAGCAATCTGCTGGATTGGAACCGCTTGGTCTGGAGTATTCTCGGCAGCGTGACGCAACCGCTGTTCTCGGGCGGTCAGCTCACGGCGGAGCGCGCGCTGGCCGCCGCCGATCATCGCGAGCTTTGGGCCACGTACGCGCAAACCGTATTGACGGCCTTCCGCGAGGTCGAGACGGCATTGGCCGCGGAACAGTGGTATCGGGACCAAAAAGTTGCGCTTGACGTTGCTTCGACGGAGGCCGATGCGGCCGTCAAATTGGCTTTTGAGCAGTACGGACAGGGATTGATCGATATCGTTACGCTGCTGGAAACGCAGCGCCGAGCGTTTACCGCCGAAAGCAATCGACTTAGAACGATCCGCCAGCGATTGGACAATCGCGTGGCGCTTTATCTGGCGCTGGGCGGCCCGTTCGAGGCACCGACGAAGGAGACCAAGGAAATACCATGAAGATGTGGGTACGTATCGCGACGCCTCTGGCCGTAACGGCCGCGGGGCTGGCGGCGGGAATGGTGCTGATGGCAACCGGGCCCAAAACGGAGCGGAAACGACCGCCGCCGGTGGTGCCCGTCGTCGAGGCCATGACGGTTGTCGAACAGGACTATCCGATCAAGATCCGGAGCCGGGGCACCGTGTCGCCGCGCACCCAAAGCACGTTGATCCCCGAGGTCTCGGGCCGCATTGTCAAGGTCTCGCCGGCCTTGCGCAGCGGCGGTTTCTTTGAAAAGGGCGAAGAGCTGCTGCACATCGATTCCACCGACTACGACAATGCGGTCGTCATCGCCCGCGCCGATCTCGCCAAGGCAAGATTGACGCTGGCGCAGGAGGAAGCCCAGGCCGATCAGGCCCGCCGCGATTGGGAGCGCCTCGCCCCCAACGAACGGCCCTCCGCCCTGGTCGTGCGCCAACCCCAGGTGGATAGCGCACGCGCCGAGGTCGCGGCGGCGGAGGCGAGGCTTGCCCAGGCCGAGACCGATCTGGCGCGGACCCGTATCTTGGCGCCTTACGCCGGACGGGTCCTGCAGAAACAGGTCGATGTGGGACAGTATGTGTCGCCGGGAACCGTGGTGGCGACGATCTACGCGGTGGATTACGTCGAGATCCGTTTGCCTTTGACCGACAATCAGGTCGGTTTCGTGGATCTGCCCGAACAGTATCGCGGCAGCCCTTCCGGCATGCCCGCCGAAAAGGGGGCGGCGGTGACGTTGACGGCGATAATCGGCCAGGATCGGTATGGCTGGCATGGTCGTCTGGTCAGGACCGACGGCGCGATCGATACCGCGAACCGGCAGTTGTTCGTGGTGGCCCAGGTCGATGATCCCTATGCCCGTCACGGATCTGAGCCACCGCTCAAGGTCGGTCAATTCGTCGAGGCCGAGATAGACGGGCGTGTGTTGCGCCATGTCTTCGTACTGCCGCGATCCATCCTGGAGCCCGGAGACAAGGTGCTCGTGATCGACGATCAACACCGCTTGCAGCGCCGCCCGGTAGAGGTACGGTGGCGGGATGGCGAAAACGTTGTCGTCACCAGCGGCCTCAGCGCCGGAGAACGCGTGTCCCTGACGGCGATGGTTTTCGCCGCCGAAGGAACGGTCGTACGCGTTCAGGGTGAAGAGACATTGTCGCAAGACGGAATGAAGCCCGCTTCGAGGAAGGGAGGCTAAGTCCCATGCAGGGCATGATCGCCTGGTTCGCGCGCAACGACGTCGCCGCCAATCTGCTGATGATCATCATCATCGCGGTCGGCGCCTGGTCGGCGTTCGACCGGATCCCGCTTGAGGTTTTTCCTGAGTTTGAGCGGGATGTCGTTACGATCTCCATGACCTATCGCGGCGCCACGCCGGCGGAGGTCGAGGAATCGCTCGTGGTCCGGATCGAAGAGGCCGTTGGGGATCTGGAAGGCATCAAGCAGATTCTGTCTAACGCCAACGAGGGTGTTGCCCGTATTCGCGTCGAGCTTGAGAAGGGTCGTGACGCTCGAGCTTTGCTCGATGATATCAAGACCCGTGTAGACGCTATTACGACGTTCCCCGACGATGCCGAACGGCCGACTTACAGTGTCGTCCTGTTTCGGCGCGGCGTGATCAACGTCGTCGTTTCCGGCGACCTGCCCGAGGCCGAGCTGCGTATCTTGACCCAGAGGGTGCGCGATGACGTTGCCGCGCTGCCCGACGTCAGCCTGGCCGAGATGAGTACGACCCGGGCCCCGGAGATTTCAATCGAGGTCAGCGAAAAGGCCCTGGATCACTATGGCTTGACCTTCGACGCCGTCGTCAATGCGGTGCGTCGTTCTTCGGTCGATCTGCCTGCGGGTTCGATCCGCACGTCCGGCGGAGAGATCCTGTTGCGCACAAAGGGCCAAGCCTATACCGGCCCGGATTTCGCCAAGATCGCCATTCGTACCCGCCCGGACGGCACTCGGTTGACCGTCGGCGAGGTTGCGACGGTGCACGACGGCTTCGAGGACGAACCCGTATTCACGACTTACAACGGCAGGCGGGCGATGCAAATCGAGGTCTATCGGGCCGGCGATCAAAGCGCGCTGAATATCGGGCGCGCCGTCAAGGCCTTCGTTGCCTCGGCCAAGTCGCGGATGCCGCCGGGCGTTTCGATCGACTACGCCCATGATCGTTCGCGTATCGTTCAACTGCGCCTGAATACCCTTGTCACCAGCGCCTGGCAGGGCGGTTTGCTGGTGTTTCTGATTCTCGCGATGTTCCTGCGCATGTCGGTCGCGCTCTGGGTCTGCGTGGGTATCCCGATCAGTTTCATGGGCGCGCTGGCCCTGATGCCGTCGCTGGGCATCACGATCAACATCATCAGTCTGTTCGCCTTCATCCTCGTGCTGGGTATCGTCGTCGACGACGCCATCGTGACGAGCGAGAACATCTATAGCCACCTGAAGCGGGCCGAAAATCCAGTCGGCGCAGCCGTGCGCGGCGCCCAGGAGGTGGCCGTGCCGGTGACCTTCGGTGTGTTGACCACCGTTGCGGCGTTTTTGCCGTTGATCTTTATGGAAGGACAGCGTGGCCCCATTTTCGCGCAGATCCCCATGGTCGTGATTCCGGTGTTGCTGTTTTCCTGGGTCGAGTCGAAGTTGATCCTGCCGGCCCACATGAGGCATGTTCGCGTCGATCCGGATCCCAATGCAGGACCTGCCTATGAGCGTCTGCAGCGAAGGATGGCCGACGGTTTGGAAAACTGGGTGGCGCGGGTTTATCAGCCTTTCCTGGATCGCCTATTGCGGCATCGATACCTGACGCTTGCGGTTTTCGTGGCGGTCTCGTTCGTGATCATCAGCTTCGTCCTCAGCGGGCGCTACGGATTCACGTTCTTCCCACGCGTGCAGAGCGAGACCGCACGTGCGACGCTGGTCATGCAGACGGGGACGGCCGAGGAGGTGACGGAGCGGCATCTCAAACGTATCGAGGACGTCGCCAAGACCCTGCAGGAAAAATATGTCGACGGTCAGGGACACTCTCTGATCAAAAATATTACCGTGGACATGGGGTCGGCCGGTGGGTCGGGCGGGCAGCCGAGTTCGGGGGGCAGTTCGGAATTGGGCCGGGTCAGCCTGGAGCTCATGCCGCCCGAGGAGCGCAAGATCGACGTCACGACGTCGGCTATCGTGACCGACTGGCGCAAACAGATCGGCACCATTCCCGGCGCGAAGGAACTGAACTTCCGCGCCGAGATCGGCCGCGGCGGAGACCCGATCGACGTTCAGCTTTCAGGACAGGACTTCGCCGTGTTGGCCAAGGTGTCCGAAGCGGTACGCAAGCGGCTTGCCGAATATCCTGGCATTTTTGACATTCAGGACAGCTTCGACGAGGGCAAGCCCGAAATCAAACTGACCATGCGTCCCGAGGCGGAGCTGCTCGGGTTGTCGGCGACCGATCTCGGCAGTCAGGTGCGTCAGGCGTTCTTCGGCGCGGAGGCGCAGCGTATTCAGCGCGAGCGGGACGACGTCCGCGTCATGGTGCGTTATCCCGAATCGGAGCGGCGTTCTGTCAGTAGTCTCGACACGATGCGGATCCGGACCGCCGACGGTACCGAAGTGCCCTTCGGCAATGTCGCCGAGGTCAAAATGGGGCAGGGCTTTTCCACGATCCGTCGTGTCGACCGGCAGCGCGTCGTTGACGTCACGGCCGACATGGACAAGGAACATACCGATGCCCGCCAGGTCGTCGCCGACCTGACGCGCTTCCTCGACGATTTGTTGGTGCAGTATCCGGGGGTGCGCTATAGCATGGAAGGCGAACAGCGTGAGCAGCGGGAATCCTTCCACAGCCTGATGCTCGGCACCGCCTTCGCCTTGTTCTCGATCTACGCGTTGCTGGCGATTCCGTTCCGTTCCTATTCGCAACCCATCGTGGTCATGCTCGTGATTCCGTTCAGTATTGTCGGCGCCCTTTTGGGGCACATGATCATGGGCATGAATCTGAGCCTCATGAGTCTCATGGGCATCCTGGCGCTTGCGGGCGTCGTGGTCAACGACAGCCTTGTGCTCGTCGATTGGGTCAACCGCAGCCGACGGGCGGGTATGGCGCTGATGGACGCCTTGCGTACGGCGGGGGTATCCCGCTTCCGGCCTATTCTGCTGACCTCGCTAACGACCTTCGCGGGACTTACGCCGTTGCTGCTCGAAAAGAGTACCCAGGCCCAGTTCCTGATCCCGATGGCGGTGTCCTTGGGCTTCGGAATTCTCTATGCCACGCTACTGAGCCTGCTGTTGGTCCCCGTCGGTTATCTGATCCTCGAGGATCTGTTGGGCTTGTTCCGGCGCAGTTCCGTCCCCATGATAGAGACTTGACCGGCGTTTTACGTCACTTCCATGCCTCACGAAGGGGCATTTAACGCACTAAATTGGTCGGAATTTGGTGTGCCTTAAGCACCTTTTAATCCTTCAAAGCGTCTATAGCATTAAGTAGCGTCGAGGTCGTCACGGTTTTTCATGCGATTTGGCGGCCGGTCCCCAGGATTTGCGGTGACTGGCCCATTTTTTGCTGGCCCTTGATTGTAACTTATGTCATGACGCGTTCATGGCCATCGATTAACCTTTGGAGGCCGCTGAGCCATTTTTGAGCCAACGCTTTGGACGAAAAGGGATCATTCTCCGCGTGGTGAATTGGCGCCCTCTTCATTCGATTCAGGATCGACATCGAAAACGTTCTGAATTTCCAAGCTGATGACGAAGATCAATATGTCTGCCGAGATTTCAATGATAGCCACATCAGAAACATCGCTTTCTGCCGAAGTCGCCGAGATTATCCTCGATGCGGTTCAATTGGCTGCAACATCCCCTGATATAGAGATGACCGTCGGCGGGATCTTGCGCCTATTGGATGAACGTTTGAGCCTGACCAAGGGGCGCGTGTTGCAGAAGGATTTCACGGACGGACACCTGCACGTCAGTTATGCCCATGGTTTGAGCCGGAGCGAGATCGAACAGGCGGTATACGCCGTCGGCGAGGGACTCACCGGTCGCATCTTCAAGACGGGGAAAAGCGTCGTCGTCTCGGAGACGGGGCAGGCCGTGGATTTCGAGGCCGGCGCGCCCGTGAGGCCGGTCGGCAGGGACATCGCCTACATCGCCGTACCGATCCTCTGGAACGACGGCGTGGTCGGTGTGCTCGCCGCACAGTCGCCGCCCCGGACGGGCGAGGCGCTGTCGGTTGCGCATTACGTCATGCGGATCATGGCGGGATTGATCGGGCAGGTCCTGTGTATTCATCGCATGGTCGCTGCCCAGATCCGCCAGTTGCGGCGCGAAAACGAGCGCTTGCGCCGGATGGATAGCGAGGTCGACGGTGCGGTTCACGGCATCGTAGGCAAGAGTCCGGCCTTGCGGCGTGCCCTGGCGGACGCGGCGAAAGCGGCCACCTCCAGTGCCACCGTCATGCTGATCGGCGAATCGGGCTGCGGTAAGGAGCGTTTTTCGCGCATGATTCACCTCGCCAGTGAACGCCGCGACGCGCCGTTCGTTTGCATCAATTGCGCGGCTATTCCGCACAACCTGCTCGAATCCGAATTGTTCGGTTACGAGAAGGGCAGCTTCACCGGCGCGACGACCACCCGAAAAGGTACCTTCGAGCAGGCGGCCGGCGGTACTTTGTTCCTGGACGAGATCGGGGACATGCCCGTCGATCTGCAGGCCAAGCTGCTCAGGGTGTTGCAGGAGCGGACCGTGCAGCGTATCGGCGGCAGCCAGGAGATCCCGGTCGACGTGCGCATCATTTGCGCCACCAACCGGCAGATGGACGAAGCCATCAGGCGCGGCGACTTCCGGCTGGATCTCTATTACCGCCTCAACGTGCTGCCGATCCTGTTGCCGCCGCTCCGCGAGCGGGACGGGGACATCGAGCTGCTGTCGCTGTATTTCCTGGCCCGGTACAACCAAAAGCAGCGGCGCAATGTGACCTTTTCTTCGCCGGCGCTGAAGCGGCTTGAGGAATACGAGTGGCCGGGTAACGTGCGCCAGCTCGAGAATTTCATCGAACGGCTCGTCATCATGTCGGATGAAGAACTCATTACGCCTGACGGGATCGATTCCATGATGCTCATGGAGACGCCGATTACGATCGAGGATCTCAAATCGGCGAATGACGACGAGATCGGTGCTGAATTCGAATGGCAGGACAACTACCGTCCCTATCGCCGTGTGCGTCACGACGATCGCGACGCAATCATTGATGCGATGAGAAAGGCCCAGGGTAACAAGACGCAGGCCGCTAAGCGCCTTGGGCTCAGCACTCGTCAGCTGCATTACCGCTTAAACAAGCTCAAGATCGAAAGCTGAAAGGAGACGTTTCCTTGTCGATGAGTTGATCCGATCCTCATATTTCACTTCTCCCCCTTAGGGCCGGCCCCCCCAATATGCCGGCCCATTTTTTTCTGCGTCCTTTGCGCTTTCGGTGGTTCTTTTATAGAGTGGCCCTTTATAGCCATGGTCTGCACGGCAATGCGAATTCATCTTTTATCCCCACAATTATCGAATCAGATCGCCGCAGGCGAGGTCGTCGAGCGTCCCGCGTCGGTGATCAAGGAACTCGTCGAGAACAGTCTCGACGCCGGCGCGCGCCAGATTCGGATTGAAGTCGAACAGGGCGGCCTGAAGCGACTCCAGGTTCGGGACGACGGCGAAGGGATCGAGCGGGAAGACCTTCAGCTTGCCTTGAGCCGTCATGCCACGAGCAAGATCGAGTCGGTCGACGACCTCATGGCGATCGCGACGCTGGGTTTTCGGGGCGAGGCGCTGCCGAGTATCGCGTCGGTCGCGGCCTTGACGCTGACCTCGCGTCGCCAGGGTTGCGATCATGGTTGGTCGTTGCGTTGCGAGGGTGACGTTCCACGCGACGAGCCGAGGCCCGCACCGCATCCGGTCGGGACGACCGTGGAAGTGCGCGACCTCTTTTTCAATGTGCCCGCGCGCCGCAAGTTTTTGCGCAACGAGCGCACGGAATTCAAGCACATCGAGGAGGTCGTCCGGCGCATGGCGCTGAGCCGGGACGGCGTTGCCTGGTCGTTGGTGCACAACGGCCGGGGCGTGCTCGAAGTGCCCGCCTGCGATGATCACTGGTCTCCGGTTGCGCGTTTGGGGCAGTTGTTCGGACAGTCTTTCGCCGAGCAGATGATCGGGATCGAGGCGGAAACCCAAAGCTTGTCGTTGCGCGGCTGGATCGGCTTGCCGACCTGTTCGCGGAGCCAGGCCGATATGCAGTACTTCTACGTCAACGGCCGAATGGTTCGCGATCGCCTGATCAGTCATGCCTTGCGCCAAGCCTATCAGGACGTGCTCTATCACGGCAGGCATCCGATCTATGTCCTCTACCTCGAAATGCCGCCCGATGAGGTCGACGTCAACGTGCATCCCGGCAAACAGGAGGTACGCTTCCGCGAGTCGCGATCGATTCACGATTTCGTCGCCCGCCGTGTGACCGAGGCCATCGCCGATATCCGGCCCGAAGCGGAGGAGGCGGTATCTTATTTGTCGCCGGAGCCTTTACGCCCGACACAATACGTCTCGGGTGGATACACATCGGCCGCCATGCGAAGCCGTTCAGCCGGATTGCCGTTCGCGGGCGGGAGCGACGCGCCGCTTCGCGCTTACGAGGACTTGTATCGGAACGCAGGAATCGATCCGCTTGTAAGGCAGGATCCTGTGTCGGCGGCAGGGGTGGCCGATGAGGCCGAGCGTGACGAAGATCAGCCGCTCGGACGCGCCGTCGCTCAAATTCACGGCGTTTACGTCATCGCCGAGAATGCGGCCGGCATGGCTTTGGTCGACATGCACGCGGCTCATGAGCGCATCACTTATGAGCGCATGAAGAGCAGCTTATCCGGCTCAGGGATCAGGCGTCAGCCTCTGTTGTTGCCTATTTCCATCACATTGACCACGCAGGAGGCGGATCTGGTCGAGAACGAGGATGAGTTGTTGCAGTCTCTCGGCCTCGTCGCGCGGCGACTCGGGCCGGATTCCGTTGCATTACACGAAGTGCCCGCCCTGCTCGCGGATGGGGATGTCGAGGCCTTGTTTCGGGATGTGATCGCCGATCTGCGCAGTCACGGTACGAGTGATCGGGTGGAGACGGAGCAGAACGCCATCCTGGCGCGCATGGCCTGTCACGGTTCGGTGCGCGCCAATCGACGCCTGAGTCTGGTCGAGATGGACGCCTTGCTCAGGGATCTGGAGCGCACCGAGCGTGGCGGGCAATGCAATCACGGTAGGCCGACCTGGGTGCAGTTGGATATGCAGGAGCTGGACCGCATGTTCCTTCGCGGGCGCTAAAAGTGCGCCTAAGGGCGTATCGCGGCGTTGGAAATAAGCTCAAAATGCTCACGTACTTTAAATGTACGCTCCGCTTTTTCGCTGATTTCCGCCTTGCGCCACACCCTTAGGCGCACTTTTCCGTAATAGAGACGGGTAGGGGCATTCAGCGTCAGGTGCGGGCGAGTTCCAGGTAGCGTCGGTGTAGCGCTGCGACCTCGGTTTGCAGTTGTTCGAGGTCATCGTCGTTTCGGATGATGTCGTCGGCGCGGGCGCGCCGGGTCGCGTCGTCGATTTGGGCGGACATGATGCGGCGAATGGTGGTTTCGTCGAGACCGCTCCGGCCTTTGATCCGCTGTATCCGGGCCGAGACATCGGCGTCGACGACGAGGATCCGGTCCACCAGATCAGTCATGTTGGATTCGATCAACAAGGGTACGGCCAATATGCAATAAGCCCCTTTGGTCGCGGATACCTTGCGGAGCATTTCCCTGCGCACGAGGGGATGCAGGATGCCTTCGAGCTTGCGTCTGAGTTCGGGACGCTCAAAGACGCGTTCGCGGACGACGGCGCGATTCAGCGCGCCTTCGTCCGTGATGACTTCGTCTCCGAAGATCGCGCGGATCCGGTCGAGCGCCGCCCCGCCGGGACCAGTAAGGTTATGGCTGATGACATCGGCATCGATTACGGGAATCCCGTGCGCCACAAACATCCGGGATACGGTCGACTTCCCGCTGCCGATACCCCCGGTCAAACCCACGATGAGCATGACGTGATCCTGCGTATGGTCATGCGCGCATAGTCGGATTTTTCTCGGCAGCGGTCAACCGCCCCCAGGGTTTATAAAAACTCAGCGGAAGTGTGCCCGAGGGATGTAGCGCAAGGCGGAAAGGTCCGAAAAAGCGGAGCGTACTTTCTGTACGTGAGCATTTTGAGGGCGTTTCCAACGCCGCGATACGCCCTCCGGCACGCTTCTAATTTCCAAGCCCGGCCCAGTGGAGGTAGGCGTCTCTGATCTGCTGCCCCCATAGCAACGTTATCCAGCCCGCCATGGCCAGGTAGGGTCCGAAGGGGATTGGAATCTGGCGGTCGCGCCCCAGGATTGCGACCATGCTTACGCCGACCAGCGCGCCAAGTAGCGAAGAAGTCAGCACGATCGGGAACAATCCTTGCCAGCCGGTCCAGGCGCCCAACAGGGCAAGCAGTTTGAAGTCGCCGTAGCCCATGCCTTCCTTGCCGGTCAGCAACCGGAAGCTATGGAATACCAGCCAAAGGCTCATATAGCCCGCGACTGCACCGACGATGGCGTCGTGCGAGTTGGTGAAAACGCCGAACAGACTGAGCGCGAGTCCCAGCCAAAGCAGAGGTAGAGTGATATTGTCGGGCAGGAGTTGGTGATCTGCGTCGATCACGGAAAGTGCAACGAGCGCCCAGGTCAGTATTGCCGCCGCTAGGGCTTGAGTGCCCGGGCCGTAGTGCCAGGCTACGGCTACGGTCAGTACGGCCGTCAGGGCTTCAACCGCCGGATAGCGCAAGGGGATGCGCATCTTGCACTCGGAGCAACGGCCGCGGAGCAACAGATAGGACAAGACTGGGATGTTTTCCCAGAAACGGATCTTGTGTCCGCAACCGGGGCAATGCGAAGCAGGGCGGCTGAGATCGAAACGTTCTTCCTCTTCGGCTTCAGCCGGCTCGCGGCCTTCGAATTCCGCGCACTGTTTGCGCCACTGCCGTTCCATCATGACCGGAAGGCGCAGGATCACGACGTTCAAAAAGCTGCCTACGATCAAACCGAGGACCGCGGCCAGACTAAGATAGACTTGGGGCTGTTCCTGGAGCAGCTCGATCGTTGTCATGAAGGTGTTTCCAATTTCTCCGGGGCGTCGGCGATTACCGGCATTCGTAACTGAGGATGTGGTGCCTGATGGTACAGCCTACATCCGAAACGTGCATGACGAAACACGTATGATTCCGGGCCGTTTCCCGTCCGAGGTAGGTGGCGACGGCAAGTCCCCTTAGACGACTTCGCCCATTTTAAAGATGGGCAAATACATGGCAATCACCAGACCGCCGATAACGACGCCCAGGAACGCCATAATCAAGGGCTCGAGCAGGCTGCTGAGTCCGTCGACGGCGTCATCGACCTCCTGTTCGTAGAAATCGGCAACCTTGGCGAGCATGCTGTCGATCGAGCCGGCTTCCTCGCCGATCGCCACCATCTGTACCACCATATTGGGGAACAGATTGGAGTTTCTCATCGAGAGGTTAAGTTGTGAACCCGTCGATATCTCATCGCGCATTTGCAGGATGGCGGACGCGTAGACATGGTTGCCCGCGGCGCCGGCAACGGTGCCCATGGCCTCGACGAGCGGCACGCCCGCCGCGAACATGGTCGACAGCGTTCTCGCGAAGCGCGCGATCGTGGCCTTCGTTATCAGAGAGCCGAAAATCGGTAGCTTCAAGGTCAGCGCATCGAGCTTGTTTCGGAACGACTCGGAACGATGCTTGGCCTCGAAAAATGCGTAGATGCCGATACCGATGCCGCCGAATATTGCCCACCAGTAGGCCTGAAATATCTTGGAAAGGCCGATGACCATCAGTGTCATGGCCGGCAGATTGGCGCCGAAGCTGCTGAACATCTCCTGGAACTGCGGGATCACGAAGATCAGCAGGATCGCGGTTACGATAAACGCGACCACGATGACGGCAACCGGGTAAAACAGGGCCTTTTTGATCTTACTCTTGATGGCCTCGGTCTTTTCCTTATAGGTCGCGATCTTGTCGAGTAGCGAATCGAGAATACCGGCCTGTTCGCCGGCATTGACCAAGCTGCAGTAGAGGTCGTCGAACTGGCGGGGATACTTCGCCAGCGCCTCGGCCAAAGGATTTCCGGACTCGACCTCGGCCTTAATACCCATGATCATGTCCTGCATGGACGCGTTTTCGTGGCCCTTGCCGATGATGTCGAAGGATTGGACCAGCGGCACGCCCGATTGCATCATGGTTGCCATCTGACGGCTGAATACCGCAACGTCGTTGGCCGTGATCTTCTTTTTCTTGGCGCGCCCACCGCCGAAAAGGCCTTGCGACTTTTTCCGGATCTTGGTGGGATTGATACCCTGTTTGCGCAGTTCGGCGCGCGCCAACGCGAGGCTGGCGCTACGGGTTTCGCCTTTGACTTTGGCGCCTCGTTTATCGAGGGCCTCCCATGCAAAGATATGCAGTTTTTTCGCGGTTTCGGCCATGGTTCAAATACTCTTCGCCAATGGATGTAGTCAATTCATTAGGCCGGGAAGGAGCACTGCACAGCGCGCATCGATCAGGCATTGCCGGTTCCCGTCCCTGGGATGACGGCTAGTCTACGATAACCCTGTGCAATTCCTCCAGGCTTAGGATGCCCTGCCGGACCTTTTCGAGCCCCGATTGATAAAGGTCGGGGATTCCTTCTTTCTTAGCCTGTTCTGCGAGCTGTATGGAGTTGCCGTTTTCCATGATGATCTTGCTCATGGCTTCTGAGATCGGCATGACTTGGTAGATACCCACGCGCCCCTTGTAGCCGCCCGTGCATTTGTCGCAACCGACGGCCTTATAGATCACGAGCTTATCGACTTCGTCGGGACGGAACCCTTCTTCGATCAACGCTTGGTGGGGGATGTCCGCGGGTTCCTTGCAGTGACTGCAAAGCCTTCGGCCCAGACGCTGGGCGATGATGAGATTGACGGCCGAGGCGATATTGAACGGGGCGACGCCCATGTTGACCAGTCGAGTCAGCGTTTTCGGGGCGTCGTTGGTATGCAGTGTCGAAAGCACCAAGTGGCCCGTCTGGGCGGCTTTGACCGCGATCTCGCCCGTTTCCAAGTCACGAATCTCACCGATCATGATGATATCGGGATCCTGACGCAAAAATGACTTCAGGGCGCCCGCGAAGGTCAGGCCGGCCTTGGGGTTGACGTTGACCTGATTGATGCCCGGTAGATTGATTTCCGCCGGATCTTCCGCGGTCGAGATATTGCGATCCTGGGTATTCAGGATATTCAGCGCCGTATACAGGGAAACCGTTTTACCGCTGCCGGTCGGCCCGGTCACGAGCACCATGCCGTAGGGACGGTGTATGGCCTCGAGGAACAGACGCTTCTGTTCTTCATCGTAGCCGAGGGCGTCGATGCCGAGCTGGGCGCTGGTCGGGTCAAGGATACGCATGACGACCTTTTCGCCGAACAAGGTCGGGCAGGTGCTGACACGAAAGTCGATGACCCGGTTGCGGGACAGTTTCATCTTCATGCGTCCGTCCTGAGGGACGCGTCGTTCGGAGATGTCCAGACGGGACATGACCTTGATGCGGGCGGCGATCTTCTTGGCCAGCGTGCTCGGCGGAGAAGTAATCTCCTGAAGGATGCCGTCGATGCGGAAACGTACCCGATAGGTGTGTTCATACGGCTCGAAGTGCAAGTCGGACGCGCCTTTGTTCACGGCGTCCAAAATGACTTTGTTGACGAAGCGCACGATCGGGGTATCGTCGACATCCGGACCGTCCTCGTCGCTTGCTGACTGGAGGTCGTCGTCCTGCTCGGAGAAATCGATATCGTCGAGGTCGGTGTCGTCGAGCCCCTCGTGTCGCGTGGTCTCGGCCTCGATGAGGTCGGTAATGGCCTTGGTCAGCTTGTCATGTTCGACGAGGACGGGTTCCACGTTCATGCCGACGTGGAACTTGATCTCGTCCAGCCCTTGCAGATGGGCGGGATCCGAGATGGCGACATATAGGATGCTGCCGCGTTTATAGAGCGGGAGTGTCTTGTGGCGTCGGATCAGTTTCTCGTCAACCAGGGAGATCGGGCAAAGCTCGAAGTCCATGGCGCCTAGGTCGAACAGAGGGATACCGAATTCCTGTGAGGAAATGGTCGCAATCGTCAGGCAATCGATCGTTTCGGCGGCGACGAGTTGCTCGACAAACGTGACTTCCTGTTCGCCGGCCGCTTGGCAGGTCTTGACGACGACTTGTTCATCCAGAACGCCGAGGTCGACGATCTTGCGCGCAAGCCCACTCAGGACGGTATTAGGCATTTGACTAGCTGGTGTGCTCATATCGATCTTATCGGCCTAACAGGTTTCGACGTTAGACCCAGGGGCCATTCGCGAGTGATCCGTTCCAAAAAAAGAGCCCCTCTTTTAGGAGGGGCTCCTTGCATCGGGTTCGGGGCCCGTCACACTAGGCCTTGCACCCGTAGAGCTTAGCCTTAGCGGCAGTTGGCCGGCAGGTATTTTTTGTCGACCGTGCTGCTGGTACAGCTCCACTGGACACCGGTGGTGCTGCCGGTGCCGGTAAAGATGACATCCTTCCCATCTGCGGCGGAGTTCGTACCAGTCACGGTGTATGACAGTCCGCCGGCGCCGTCGTAAGCGATAGTGCTGATATAGATGCTTTGACCGGCATCGGTGCTGACACCGGCCGCAGTGGCGTCAGCCGGCATGGAGCCCATGCTGATGTAATACTCGGAGACTGAGCTCTTGTCCTTTGCAGCGATACCGATGACCTCGGAGATCTTGGCGCGGGTCGTGTAGTCCTGATAAGCCGGGATGGCGACCGCGGCAAGAATACCAATGATGGCCACGACGATCATCAGTTCGATAAGCGTAAAACCTTGCTGTGTCTTCTTCATGGGGGTAACTCCTATGGGTTGTTCAATTCTGTGTAAACCGGCACTGCCGTTCTCCTCTCCGGATGCACCGCCTTGCCTTACACAGGTTATCTGCACCAAGCGTGCCAGCTTTAGGAAAATTTTCGTGGAGCATCTCGGAGAAGCCCTTTTTTCCTTTAGATACAAAAGATTGCGTGTTGCGTGCATGGGTCGGCCGAAGGCGGTCGATTTCCTTATCTATCCGGTCCGGACTGTTGATTATCAGCAGGACCTGCTGATTTTCAACAGTTTTTGACACGGTTTCAATCCGTGACTTTATTCGAGTCCGAGCTTCTTGAGCCGGTAACGCAGGGCGCTGAACGAAATGCCAAGCAATTTGGCGGCGGCGGTTTTATTGTATCGCGTCTGCTCGAGGGCTTTTTCGATCGTGTCGCGTTCCATGTGCCCCAGCATCGGATCCAACGGCATGCCGAGGTCGGGTGCGTTGAGCGCCGTGGGTTCGGGTGAGCTCCGGAGCTGAAGGTCCTCGGGACCGATCCGGTCGTTTTCACAGAATGCGGTCGCCCGTTCCAGAATATTCTCGAGTTCCCGGACATTGCCGGGAAAGGCGTAGTTGCGTAAACGAGCGATCGCGGCATCGGTCAGAAAGGCGGCACGGTTCCCGATCGTTTCCGCAAGCCGCCGTAATATGTGGTCGGCGAGCAGCGGGATGTCGTCCGCGCGATCGCGAAGCGGCGGCAGGTCGAGCGTGATGACGTTGATCCGGTAAAACAGGTCCTGGCGGAAATGGCCGGCTAAGACCATCGCCTCGAGATCCTTATGTGTCGCGCTCAGGATCCGGACGTCGATCGGACGCTCGCGGTGTTCGCCGACCGGACGGATCGCTTTTTCCTGGATGGCTCTGAGCAGCTTGACCTGCATGTGTTGTGGCAGATCGGCCACTTCGTCAAGGAAGAGTGTGCCGCCCCGGGCGGCCTCGAAAAGTCCGATTTTGTCCGAAGTGGCGCCTGTGAAGCTGCCTCGGCGGTGCCCGAAAAACTCGCTTTCCATGAGCGCCTCGGGAATCGCGCCGCAGTTCACGGGGATGAACGGGCCTTCGGCGCGCGGTCCCAGATGATGGATCATCGCGGCGGCAAGTTCCTTGCCCGTCCCGGATTCTCCGCTGATATAGACCGGGGCCTGGCTACGCGCGAGTTTCGCGATCGTAGCGCGAGTTTCCTGCATTGCGGCTGTGTTGCCCAGCAACATCGGCCCGGCATCCCGGGTCGATCCCGGACGCGATTTGATCGCCGCCGCGGCCAAGTCCCTTAGTATATGAAGATCTACGGGTTTCGAGACAAAATCGAAGGCGCCCGCCTTGAGGGCGCGGACCGCGGATTCCATGTTGCCGTGGGCCGTGATGACCGCTGTGGGCAGGTCGGGGAAGAATCGTTGGATATATTCGACCAGGTCTATACCGTTGCCGTCGGGTAGTCGCATATCGGTCAGGCAGAGGTCGAAATGGTCCTCGTTGAGCGCTTTGCGGGCCTCGTCGATGTTGGCGGTCGACCGACAGCTGATGTCCATGCGGGAAAGGGTCAGTTCCAGCAGTTCCCGGATATCCGGTTCGTCATCGACGACCAGAGCGCGTGGCAAACTCATTGTAGTTGTTTCCTCCTCGGATCGGCGAAGGTAAGGCGGAAGCGGCCACCGCCCTCTCCGGGTAGGCAGGCGAGATGCGCTTGGTTGCATTCCGCGAGCTCCTTGGACAAATAGAGTCCTAATCCCGTGCCGTTTGGGGCGGTCGTGTAAAACGGTTCGAAGAGATGTTGCGCGACCTCTTCGGGAACGCCGGCGCCGTTATCGATGACCTCGATGTAGGGGCGTTGCGTTTCCAGGCTGACGCCGGTGACCAGCGAAATGCGTGGTTCACCGTTGTTTCCGCCGTGGCGGAGCGCGTTCTGGCAGAGGTTGTCCAAAATCATGCGCAGTTGGTCCGGGTCGATTCGAATCACGAGTTCATTCATGAGGTTATCGATGGATATCTGGGAGTCCTTGAGCCCGTGGCCTTGTTTCAGTTCCTTCGCGTAGAGATCGAGCCATGACCTGAGATCGAAGTGTTGGGGATTGCTGGGGTCGCGGCGGCTCAATTGCATGACGTTGCGGATGATGGTGTTGACTCTTTGCGCATGGTTTTGAACGATCTCGAGCAACCGTTTATCTCCGCCTGAAATGTCCTCCGATTCGTCCAGCAGCTGGGCGGCGTGACTGATCGCCGCGAGCGGATTGCGTATCTCGTGGGCGATACTCGCCGTTAAACGGCCCAATGAGGCGAGTTTGAGTTGTTGGGCCTGTTGTATGGTTGCGGCTGTGTCCTCGAGGAAGATCAACGCGCCGGAATTTGTCGACTGGCCAAGGCGCGCGAAGCGCGGCAAGACTTCGGTCGACATGGTCGAGCCGTGAAAAGGCTGGCTCTCGGCTGCGTTGAAACGCCAGTCCATCAATTGTCGGGTAAGCGGCTCCGGCAGCTGATTCAGGGAGCGGATCGGACGCTCGGCCGGAACGCCCAGCAGGTGATGGGCGGATTCATTCATCAGGCGCACCGAAAAATCCTTGTCGACAACGATGATGCCGGTCTGCATACGCTGAATAATGTACTCCGTGAGCTGGGCCATATCGGCCAGATCCACACCCCGTTGGGCCGCCAGCACTTCGCTTTCCCGTTGCCTTCTGGCGAGGTGATGAGTCAGGATCGCCGTCGCGAAAAAGCTTGCGCCGAGCAGGCCTGCGTGAGCGAAGCTAGAAGGCGCAAGCGGTTCCTGAAGTCCTGCGAAAACCTGTTCCGCGAAGATCGCCAGCGTTGCCATGGCGGCAAAAAAGCGGGCCATTTGGCCGCCGACCGCGGCGGAGCCGGTAGCGATCGAGATGATCAACAGCATGCCCAGGCCGCTACGCACGCCGCCGCTGGCATGCATCAGCGTCGTGATCGCGATGATGTCGATGAATACGGACAAAAGCGTCAGTTTGATCGGATCGAATACCCGCAGATAGGTGATCGGGATATTTGCAAGCCCGAACAGCAGGTAGACGACGCTGACGCTCAGAAAGAACGATTTGCCGTCTTCGACCTGATGGAGAAACGCGACATGGTTGTAGGCGAGGATGATGAAGATCGTCGCCAGCACGAGTCGGTAGAGATTCAGGTAGGCGTATTGCCGCCAGCCGATCGGCCGCAGGGAACCTTCGTCCGCCGCGTGGTGGCTCGTGGCGAACAGGCCCGAATCGTGGCTGGAGGTGACAGGAAGCGCAGGCAAAGTAAACCCCTTGATGGGTGACACTGCCTACTTATCGGAACAATCGCCCTTGCTTATTAGAGTTGAAACCTGCCTGCTTGCCTCACAACGCGTTTTTCTCAAGGCATGCGTGAATTCGGAGCGGAGCACCAACATGCCTTGAGAAAGTCGCCCAAGGGTGTAGCGCAAGGCGGAAACGCGCGAAAAAGCGGAGCGTACTCGAGGTACGCGAGCATTTTGAGCGTGCTTCCAACGCCGCTATACGCGCTTCGGCGGCTTTCAACTAATGCCCTGGTTGCGGAGGTAGGATTCGTAGTCTCCCTTAAAGTCCACCGGCCCGTTCGGCGTCAACTCGATGACCCGAGTCGCGAGCGAAGAGACGAACTCGCGATCGTGACTCACGAAGATCAGCGTGCCCGGATAGTTTTCGAGCGCCAGGTTCAGAGACTCGATCGATTCCATGTCGAGGTGGTTGGTGGGCTCGTCCATGATCAGGATGTTGGGGCGCATGAGCATGAGCTTGCCGAACAGCATGCGGCCCTGTTCTCCACCGGAAAGAACGCGTACGGATTTGTTGATATCATCCTTGGAAAACAGCAGGCGCCCAAGAGTGCCGCGGATAACCTGTTCGTCGTCTCCGGGCTTGGCCCATCGCCCCATCCAATCCACGAGCGACATGTCGGTGTCGAAATCCTCTGCATGATCCTGAGCGAAGTAACCGACCTCGGCGTTTTCCGACCAGCGCACCACGCCCCGGTCCGCTTTCTTGCTGTCGACCAGGCATGACAGCAGCGTGGTCTTACCGATACCGTTGGGTCCGATGACGGCGACCCGCTCTCCGGCCTCGATCATGATGCCGAAGTTCTTGAAAAGCACGAGGTCGTCGTAGGCCTTGTCCAGTTTGTGAACCTCGAGGGCCTGACGGAACAGCTTGCGTCCCTGTTCGAAACGGATAAAGGGATTGACCCGGCTGGAAGGTTTGACCTCCTCGAGCTGAATCTTTTCGATCTGGCGCGCGCGCGAGGTGGCCTGTTTGGCCTTCGATGCGTTCGCGGAGAAGCGGCTCACAAAGGTCTGCAGCTCGGCGATCTGGGCCTTCTTTTTGGCGTTGTCGGACAGCAGGCGATCGCGGGCCTGGGTCGCCGCGATCATGTATTCGTCGTAGTTGCCTGGGAAGATGCGGAGTTCGCCGTAATCGAGGTCGGCCATGTGTGTGCAGACGCTGTTCAGAAAGTGGCGGTCGTGCGAAATGATGATCATCGTGCTGCGGCGATTGTTGATCGCATCCTCGAGCCAACGAATAGTATTGATGTCGAGGTTGTTGGTCGGCTCGTCGAGCAGCAGGATATCCGGATCCGCAAACAGCGCCTGGGCAAGCAGCACGCGCAACTTCCAGCCGGGTGCGACGGCGCTCATGGGCCCGTTGTGCTGTTCCAGCGGGATGCCCACGCCGAGCAGTAGCTCCCCGGCGCGCGACTCGGCCGTATAGCCGTCGAGTTCGGCGAACTCGACCTCGAGTTCGGCGACCCG
>WGNS01000033.1 GCA_016124415.1 Gammaproteobacteria bacterium
ACGCCTTCGCCGGAAACGTCCCGGGTAATGGACGGGTTGTCGGACTTACGCGAAATCTTGTCGATCTCGTCGATGTATACGATGCCGCGTTGCGCCTTCTCAACGTCGTAATCGCACTTCTGCAACAGCTTCTGGATAATGTTTTCGACGTCCTCACCGACATAGCCGGCCTCGGTCAAAGTCGTGGCGTCGGCGATCGTAAAAGGGACGTTCAACAGACGGGCGAGCGTCTCGGCCAGCAGCGTTTTACCGCTGCCGGTGGGGCCGATCAGGAGAATGTTGCTCTTAGAGAGCTCGACTTCATCCTTCTTGACACCGGCCTCGAGCCGCTTGTAATGGTTGTAAACGGCGACAGCCAGAACCTTTTTGGCCGACACCTGACCGACGACATACTCGTTCAGGATATCGTTGATCTCGTGAGGCGTCGGCAACTTCCGCCCTTTGAGGGTGGACGAGGATTCCTGGACCTCTTCCCGGATAATGTCATTGCAGAGCTCTACGCATTCGTCGCAGACAAAGACAGAAGGGCCGGCGATGAGTTTACGCACTTCATGCTGGCTCTTGCCGCAGAACGAACAGTAAAGCAGCTTCTCGTTTCCATCGTCCTTACCGGTCTTATCATCGCTCATAACCCACTACCTCACTCGTAAGTCGAATTGGCAACGACCATCTGAAAAGGGTGCATCCGATGTCACCAAGACGGCTGGCTCACAAACAATCTGACGTCTCATTATATCAGGCTGCGGCGTTCCTGTGTGACAGCACGCGGTCGATCAGCCCGTACTCCACGGCATCGCTGCCGGACATGAAGTTGTCGCGATCCGTATCGGCGCGGATTCTCTCCAGCGGCTGGGACGTATGCTCGGAGAGGATATTGTTCAAGGTGTCCCGGACACGCAGGATTTCCTTGGCATGGATATCGATGTCCGAGGCCTGGCCCTGAAAACCGCCCAGGGGCTGGTGAATCATGATCCGAGCATGAGGCAGCGAATAGCGCTTGCCATGAGCGCCGCCGGCCAGCAGCAACGCGCCCATGCTGGCGGCCTGACCGAGACACATCGTGCTGACATCGGGCTTGATAAAGCGCATCGTGTCGTAGATCGAAAGGCCGGCGCTCACCGAACCGCCCGGGGAATTGATATAGAGGTGGATATCCTTGTCCGGATTCTCGGACTCCAGAAACAACATCTGGGCGACAATCAGGTTAGCCATGTGGTCTTCGACCGGCCCGACAAGGAAGATCACACGCTCCTTGAGCAAA
The DNA here is from genome assembly GCA_016124415.1 of Gammaproteobacteria bacterium. Taxonomy (GTDB): domain Bacteria; phylum Pseudomonadota; class Gammaproteobacteria; order SZUA-140; family SZUA-140; genus RI-283. The sequence goes on from WGNS01000033.1 coordinate 1,262, forward strand.
CGGGAATAGATGTCGTAAGCGCGTTCCCCTCTCGAGGTCTGCTCCACCACCATGGGCACAAGATTCATGAGGATATCCCCGTTGTGATCATCATTCGTCATATCGGTCAGCCTACGTCATCCTTTAGTTGGATTTACCTCCGTCAGCGGCGGAAAGACCGCTCACGACCTCGTTGAAAGAGCTCTCGACTTCATTCAATTTGGCCTGGCTGACGACCCAGTCTACGACGGAGTCTTCCAATACCAGGGCTTCGACATTGCCAAGACGTTGACGGTCTCCATAGTACCAGGAGATCACGGCGTCGGGATCGTCATATCCGGCTGCGATCGATTCGACTCGGTCACGGACCTTGACGGCATCGGGCTTGAGCCCCTGATCCTTGATAATACGGTTGACGACCATTCCGAGCGTAACGTTGCGTTCGGCGAGCTTTTTGAACTCCGCAGCCATGGATTCATCCGGATTCTGGACGCCCCGCTGCTTGATGAGATCCTGATAAACGGACTCAACCTGAGACTTGGGCAGCTCGATCGGATTCCGCTCGTAAAGGGCGTCCATGACCTGCCTCTTCATCTTCAGATGAATCGCCTCATCGAGCTCGATCTGCATGCTCTTGAGGACCTCGGATTTCAGCGTTTCTACGCTGCCGTCCTCCACCTCGTAGGCGCGGGCGAAATCTTCATCGATCGCGAGCAACTCCGGTTCTTCGACCGATTTGACCGTAATCTTGAACTCCGCATCCTTACCTGCCACTTCTTTATTGTGATAATCGGCAGGGAAAGCCAAGCTGAGCGTGCGCTCTTCGTCGGCCTTGGCGCCGGTCAAGCCATCTTCGAAACCGGCGATCATGGACTTGGAGCCCAGCACGACCGGCAGATCCTTGCCAGTACCGCCCGCGAACGCCTCTCCACCGATGGCGCCTTCGAAATCGATAACCAGGCGATCGCCGTCTTTGGCCTTACGCTTTACCGCGTTCCAGCGGCACGATTGGCGTTGCAGCTTGGCAAGCATCTCATCGAGATCCTGGTCACCCAAGGTCACCTTGGGCTTTATCAACTCGAGATCGCCCAGGGGAGCGATATCGAAATCGGCCATGACCTCAAAGGTGGCCGTGTAGATGTAGTCGTCTCCCTCCTGGGAAGATTCCTGCTCGAACGCCGGGTAGCCGGCCAGGCGCAGATTTTCCTTGCTGAGCGCCTCGTAGAAGCTGTTGCGCGTCAGTTCCTCGAGAACCTCGGTGCGTACGCTGACCCCATACTGTCCCTTGATGACCTTCATGGGGACCTTGCCGGGCCGAAAACCCTTGAGGCGCACGGTCTTGGCGAGGGACTGAAACCGCCGGCTCATTTCACTATCGATCTTCTCGGCCGGTATCGTAACCTTCATTCGCCTCTCGAGGCCTTCCGTCGTCTCTACTGAAACTTGCATAACATTACTCCAAGAGCTTGATTTCGAAATAAATATTATAACTCACGAGTCAAACGTATCCACATCCCGCGCGGATATCACCGATGGTGCGAAAGGAGAGACTCGAACTCTCACGGGTTACCCCACTGGTACCTAAAACCAGCGCGTCTACCAATTCCGCCACTTTCGCAATTCGTCTCTCAGCATCCCGCCCCCCTTGCCTCCCCTGCCGCGCCGCATTTGCACGCCCGTCCCGGAATCTTGCAGACGCGGGTCATCGTGGAGGGCACGGCACGCGCACCAAGCGCATCTTCGGGAGGTGCGGACTCAGGATCCGAACAGGCTGCATGCCCGCACCAGAGACTCGTCGATGGATTGACACGAACCGCTGCCAGCAAACACTTTTCAGGCTCAGCCCCAAAAGGGATGAACGGAAGCCGCCGCTGCGCGCCTCCGCCACTTGTGAGAATGGTGGGCCGTGTAGGGTTCGAACCTACGACCCGCTGATTAAGAGTCAGCTGCTCTACCAACTGAGCTAACGGCCCATACTCAAGTAGTGAATCATATGCGGATGATCGAATAAATTGCAACACAACCGCGATTGCGACCGGAAAGACTGGGGTGAACGATGGGACTCGAACCCACGACAACCGGAATCACAATCCGGGGCTCTACCAACTGAGCTACGCTCACCATAAATACAGTCATTACCGACAAACGAACGGACAAACACCGACGGCCTGTCACCAACAATACCGAATATTGGCGCGCCCGGCAGGGTTCGAACCTGCTACCCTCGGCTTAGAAGGCCGATGCTCTATCCGAGTGAGCTACGGGCGCAGATCTCAAGGCGCCGCGCTCCCCAACAGGCGCGACCCCACTCATCCCCCTTTGCCTCGGTTCAGTGACCTTCGTTGTTCACGTTCCGGTTTGGTCGGGGTAGAGGGATTCGAACCCCCGACATCCTGCTCCCAAAGCAGGCGCGCTACCAGACTGCGCTATACCCCGGACACGCCCTGCCGGTTCCCTGAACGCTCCGCCGAAGCCGACGGCCCCGGACGCCACCGAAACAGGCACCCATTCGCAAGGCAGAGGATGATACGCCGCCGTCATGTTATCGTCAAACCTTGATTGTAAGATTCCCCGCGCGACGGACACCCTTTAATTTGCTCAAACTACCCGACGGACAAGCGGGCCGGACCGAAAGACTGTATTCCGGCATATTTGAAGCTATAATATTTCATTTTTGCGACGATTCGCGCCCACATAGACCACACGAATGAACGAACATCTGATGAATAACTATGCCAGGCTTCCGATTGCCTTTTCCCACGGGGAAGGCGTCTGGATTACCGACCAAGACGGCAAGACCTACCTCGACGCGTTAAGCGGAATCGGCGTGTGCTCGCTCGGACACGCCCACCCGGCCGTTACGGAGGCCGTTTGCGCACAGGCCGGACGCCTCACGCACACATCGAACCTCTACGGGGTTCCCGCACAATCCGATTTGGCTGATCGACTCTGCCGCCTCTCGGGCATGGACAGAGTATTCTTCAGCAACTCCGGTGCGGAGGCCAACGAGGCCGCGATCAAGATCGCGCGACTGTACGGGCACGCCAAAGGCATCGAACTACCCGTTATCCTGGTCACCGAGAACAGCTTTCACGGCCGCACAATGGCTACCCTATCGGCCACCGGCAACCGCAAGATACAAGCCGGTTTCGAACCGCTGGTGCGCGGGTTTGCGCGCATCCCCTTTGGCGATATCGCCGCAATCGAGGCGGCCGCGAACAACAACCGGGATATCGTCGGCATTCTCGTCGAGCCCGTTCAGGGAGAGGGAGGAGTACGGATACCCGAGCCCGGATACCTGCGCGAGGTCCGGCAAATCTGCGACCGGCACGGTTGGCTCATGATGCTGGACGAAGTCCAGACCGGTATCGGCCGCACCGGCCGCTGGTTCGCATTCCAGCACGACGACATCCTTCCCGACGTCATGGCGCTCGCCAAGGCGCTGGCCAACGGCGTTCCCATCGGGGCCTGCCTGGCACGGGGCGCTGCCGCGGACGTCTTCAGACCCGGCCATCACGGGACCACCTTCGGCGGAAATCCGCTTGCATGTTCGGCGGCGCTGGCCACGCTGAAGACAATTGAAAACGAGGGCCTCGTCACCCATGCCGAAGAAATGGGGCGTTATCTGCTCGACGCGCTTCGCGCAGCGCTTTCCGCACACCCCAGGATCAAGGATATTCGCGGTCGCGGACTGATGATCGGCATCGAACTCCACGACGGCGATGGCACCCTTCCTGCGCTCGGCCTGGGTCGCGGCCTGTTGTTCAGCCTTCAGGCGGGCAACGTCATTCGCCTGCTGCCGCCGCTGATCCTGAGCCGCGACGAGGCGGACGAGATCGTGCTCAGACTGACCCAGGTTATCGAAGATCTCGAACGATCGACCGCTTCGGCCTAAGGCAAACCGACATTGGAACAACAACATATCGAATCATGACCACGCCAAGACATTTTCTACGCCTTTCGGATCTGTCCGCCGACACGTTTCGCGCGCTGATCCGGCGCGCCATCGAGCTGAAAGACATCCAGCATCGCGGGGAGATTTACGAACCCTTGAAGAACCGCGTACTGGCCATGATCTTCGAAAAATCGTCCACCCGGACCCGGGTCTCCTTCGAAAGCGGCATGACGCAGTTCGGCGGCCACGCCATCTTCCTGTCGCCGCGCGACTGCCAGCTCGGCCGAGGCGAACCCGTCGAGGATACCGCCCGTGTATTGGCCGGCATGGTCGACGCTGTCATGCTTCGAACCTTTCATCACGAATACCAGGTCCGATTTGCGGCATATTCGAAGGTGCCTGTGATCAACGGGCTTTCCGATCAACATCATCCCTGTCAGCTGCTGGCCGACATGCAGACCTATTTCGAAAACCGGGACGACATCGCGGGGCGGTCCGTGGCCTGGATCGGAGACGGCAACAATATGTGCCATTCCTACATGGAGGCCGCACGAATACTGGGCTTCCAACTCCGCATCGCCTGCCCTGAAGGCTACGGCCCGGACGGCGATTTGCTGGCCGAAGCGGGCGATCACGTCGTCGTCTGCAACCATCCCAAAGAGGCTGCGGACGGAGCCCATCTCATCACCACCGACGTATGGGCCAGCATGGGACAAGAAGAGGAAGCCAGTCAGCGCCGACAGGCCTTCAAGGACTACCAGGTCGACGAATCGCTGATGGCGCTGGCGGACAAGGATGCCTTGTTCATGCACTGCCTCCCGGCGCATCGCGGCGAGGAAGTCAGCCATGGCGTCATCGACGGCCCCCAAAGCATCGTCTGGGATGAGGCCGAAAATCGTCTGCATGCTCAGAAAGCGTTGCTGGAGTGGCTCTTCAGGGCGCAACCCTAACACCCAGCCGCAAGGCATCACATTTCCCTAGACGTGCAACTGGTACCCGCTCGCGCCTGGATCTTTTCACGCTCTTTTAATATTTAACTGCTAAAATCTAACGAAAATCCCCGTCGCGTGCGGATCAAGGCGCGGCGGTCGTTAGGGAGCCTCGTTATGACAAAGGGTATCTGCACCGCTCGTTTGACCGGCCTCGCGCTGATCGCGATTACATCCTGCGCTCATGCAGCAACGACCACGCCGCCCGACTTCGCAATGAATGTCGCTATGGGCAGCAGCGTGAACGCCCTGAGCGGAGGCGTACTCGCCCTGACCACAACCGACAACAGCACTTATTCGACCACGGGCGTCCAGTCGTTGCCCGGAACGTGGCAATACGACTGGAACTTGTCCGTAACAACGGACCCGACCATCTCAGGTCTGTTTTCGATCACCAATCTCACCGCTTCGACTCAACACTTCGATGTATCGCTGTACCTGCCGGTCGCCTCAGGCTTCAGTCCGGCATTGCAGTCCGGCTCGGTCGGGCTGACCCTGACCGATACCAATTCGGACGGCCAAGCCCAGTTGGATACTCAAAGCTGGACCGGGCTTATCGACGCGTCCGCCGCCATGTCGTTGTTCACGACGGACCCGCTGATGTGTTTCGGCTTCGGAGGGACCGGATGCAGCGCCTCGATCGCGCCCGTATCCTCCGGCCCGCTGAACTATGCCATCGGCATCCAGAACAGCATGGCGATCGACCTAGCGTTCAACCTGAGCGCGGGAGACACCGTCAGCGTAACGACCCATTATTCCGTTTCCCCGGTACCGGTGCCCGCCGCGGTTTGGTTGTTCGCTTCGGCCCTTGCCCCCCTTGCGGCCTCGCTACGCCGAACATCCAAGTCGTTTGCGGAATTAACCAACGCTTAAACCGCGCCCCTACCCAACGAGGCCCCGCCCGCCGAGCGGTATAATATCGGTGTTCGGGACGTTCACCGAGGTTGGACCCGCCACGAAAACGTGCGGGCGTCCGATATAGCGAAGGAGTGAGCCAGATGTCACGTATCCATGCTTTTGCAGTTTGCCTGCTGGCGCCGCTCCTTGGGTTGGCGGTTTCCCCCATTGCATCGGCGTCGATGATCGGTCTCCCCGCTTTCGAACTGACTTTGTCGGATTCCGGATTCTCGACGGATACCTTGATCGGGTCCGATCTGGGACTGTCCGCCACGGGCGAGGGCATGTACACCTCGACCGGTACGTATACAAGCGTTTCCGGGGATAACGAGTACAGCTGGGACCTCCTGATCGATCCGGACCCGACGATCGGCGGCACCTTCGGAATCACCAATCTTCTCGGCACCGCCAAAGTCTATAACCTAGCGTTCACTCTACCTGTCGGCACGGCATTTTCGCAGGCGATGGTAAACGGGCATTTCTCGGGTTCCGTTATGGACAACGACGCAAGCGGAAGCGCCGCGCTGGACGACATCACATGGTCGGGTTTGATCGACGGCATCACCGTCATGAATTCGGGCCCCGCCGGTATCGGCTGCCATACCGCCGGCTGCTCGACGGCTCAGCCTATCACCTATCTGGGCCCCATGACCTATCTGCCCGGGGTTTCAAGTAACATCGCCACCAATATCTCCTTTACCCTGTCCGCGGGCGACAGAGTTACGTTCAGGACGTATTTCGATGTTTCACCGATCCCGGAACCGGGCACATTGGCGCTTTTCGCGGGCCTGGCCGTCTCGTGGCAAACCGCGAGGAAGAAAGGGTTGATTCGTTCGGTTGACTGACAGGGTCAGGAGAACAGTTGCTTGATTTCCTGGATCTCGTCGTGGGCCGCCTTCATGGCCTCGATACTGGCCTCCGGTGTGAGCCCAAGGTTTGAAAACGCCGGGACACGGGTCCAATCCACTTGTGTGCATGGATGATCGGTCCCAATGTGACTGAGCAGATTCGCCACCAACACGACGTCCACATAATCCGCCTGCCAGGCCGGTTGCCGCATATAGTCGTCGTGCTCCTTAACCACCTGAATGGTCTCTTCGGCAAACTGCCAACGACGCAGGATCATCTCGCCGGCGCGTCCATGCAACACGGACAGCACCTTTTGCAGGTTCTTGGGCTGGTCGAAAAGCTCGGGGACGCATTCGAGGTACTCGACGAGAGGCAACTTGCCGATATCGTGTATCAACCCTGAAAACATCGCCTTTTCCGGCTCCAAACGGGTGTGATCTCGTGCGATCACATGACTTAGGGCCGCCACATGAGTACTGTGAGACCAGATTTCGTGTAGTAAGCGCTTGCGCATCGGGTGTTGTGTCAGGTTGTTTGCGTAAACCTGCTCGACCGCATAGCTCATAACGATGGAACGCACGCCCGCAAACCCTAGCCTTGTCACTGCGCCCTTGAGATCGTATATGTTTTTCCTGCCTCGGCTCATCGGTCCGTTTGCCGCACGAATCAGACGAGAGCCCAGCACCGGATCGCTGTTGATGATTTGGGCCAGGCGATTTGAGGTGACATCGGGGCTGGAAAGCAACTTGCGAACGCGCAGGGCGATCTCAGGCATACTTGGGAACAGGATACGGTTACATCCAACGTCGCGGACGAAATCCTGCCATAGATGCTCGAGTCGGAGCGATACGTTGTTTTTCTTTAGTGCGCCATCCATTACATACACTCGACGAATTGAGGCCTCGCGCTTAATCCGTAATCAGTCTTCATATTAGCGCCTCGTTCGGTCATATCCTTGAGTACTCCCGATAGCGTAGTTGCGGCGCGCCGCTGAATCCACCATCATTACGTGTTCAGGATGTGATCTACGTCAAACTCGCGCCGGTTAAGGTCACAGGAGCAAGACCGCTATGTTAGAGTTAGAGCCCTAATCCCCGAGACTGAACCCCGAAGATGCGCTTCTTCAAGTGGCAATTTGCGCTGTTCCTCGCCATGGGATGCTCCATGGCGGCGTCGATTGGCGCCTGGTCGCTGTGGCGCGAAGCGCAGTTGACGCCGCATCGCGACCTCAAAATGATCAAAGCGGAAAGGACGCTGACGGTCCTGACCAGAAACGCGCCGACGACCTACTTCCAGGGTCGTGACGGCCCTACCGGGTTCGAATACCAACTCACTCAAGCGCTGGCGGAATACATGGGTGTCAGCGTCAATTATCGCTTTCTCGACAGCATGGACGACATCATGCAGGCCATTCGCTCCGGCACGGGCGATATTGCAGCCGCCGGCATTACCCGTCTGCCCCAGCGTGACGGCATAGGTCTGTTTACGCCGGCATACATGGACGTCCGTCAACAGGTCGTCTGCAGACGAGAGGTTCCGAGCCCGAAACAGGCAGAGGATTTGCCGGGACTCTCTATATTGGTACCCGAAGGAACGAGCTACGTCGTGACGCTCCGTAAACTGCAACGCAACTTGCCCGAATTGCGTTGGGTAACGACCGATTCTCTGTCGACCGAACAATTGTTCGAACAGATCACGAACGGGGCAGCGGATTGCACGGTCGCCGACTCGAATATCGTCGCCATCAATCAACGCTTCTACCCTCACCTCAGGGTCGCGATGAACTTGACGCCGCCGCAACACCTCGCCTGGCTGCTTCCCGAACACGCCACAGCGTTGCACGCCGTCGTCAGCCAGTGGTTCGACATGATCCGCAAGAACGGTCAGCTCAAGGACATCTACGAACGCAACTATGGGCACATCAAGACCTTCGACTACGTGGATACGCGCGTTTTCCAGCGCCGTATCCAGCGACGCCTACCCCGTTACCGTCCGCACTTCGAAGAGGCCGGCACGTTGCATCAATTGCCGTGGACATTGCTGGCCGCCCTGTCCTATCAGGAATCCCACTGGAACAATCACGCCCGCAGCCCCACAGGGGTCAGAGGCATCATGATGCTTACCCTGGATACCGCTCGCACGCTGGGCTTGAACAGCCGCCTGGATCCGGAACAGAGCATCGAAGCCGGAGCGCGCTATCTCCGCGCGCTCATCGACCGGCTCCCTGATGATATCGACGGCGAGGATCGCATCTGGATCGGGCTTGCGGCCTATAACATCGGTATGGGCCATATCCTCGACAGCCGTGGC
>WGNS01000097.1 GCA_016124415.1 Gammaproteobacteria bacterium
CAACGACTGATGGAGCCCTTGGGGTATATCCCTCCGGCAGAAGCTGAGGCAAACTACTATAGGCAATACCGCCGTCACGCCGCTGATGCGGCATGACTTAAACCAAACAGCCTCCGCGATACCCGGGGCGGTTCATGCAGCCAAACGATTCGGTGTCTTCGGCACTCCCACGATTTACCTTTACGACCAGCAAGGTGAATTGATGTTAAAAACTTGGTTGATCGAGGACACCGCGCTCGAATCGAAGCTGGAAACCCTCTTCAGTCGGCACTGAAGTCTACATGGGTGCGGGATGCGGCCTAGCCATAGCCATGATACGTCGATAGCCATGGAGACCTTGTGGAGCCGCTTGAGGATGATGACCCGCACTTGTTCCGTCCTGGGCATCGCTCTCGTGGCGGGCGCGTGCAGCCATCACGATGCAACAGGGAGCTTTGCCGCCTATCCGGGATTCAAGACCTATTTCACCGAACATTCACCCTCCGGGGTCACGCCGTCCGCGACCGACCGGCAACTCCTCTATCGTTACCGGCCGCTCCTTTACCTCGCCCCGGTCGGCCAGCCCCCCATCGATTTCTACCGGGATTATCTACCCGCGACCCGCCTGGTGGATCTCGACAGCCGCCGGGTAATCGCCGACCCGCCGTCGCGCCGCGACTTGCAAGCCCGTATCGACGATCAGCGCGTCATGATCGACCTGATCCGGCCTCTCGGCGGCATTCATCCTGCGGCCTACGGACGCCTGGAACGCCGGGACTTCGAACTTCCCACGACAAGTGGCCCTGTCCGCCGTCGCTTTACCTTTCTCAGCTATTCGTTTCCTTTCGCCCACAGCGGCCTCCCCTCCAAACTCGGCTTTAAGGAAAGGCTGCTGGTCTCCACCGCCGAGACCTTACTGGGATGGGACAGAAACGATTGGCACGAGCTGGACGTCTATACCCGCTGCACCCTGGTATTGGACGAGCGCGAAACACCGGTCGTGCTTATCCTGGCCCAGCACAACTATCACCGCGCCTACGTGATCGGGGTGGATATCGCTCTGCCCCCTGATGGAAGAATCGCGATCACGGCCGCCAAGGGTTCGAATGAACTTTACCTCGCCCCGCGCGGCGCTCAACCGGAAGTCCGCCGCACCGTGCAATTCTTCGATCACCTCGACTACGTGCTGTCGGGCGACGACCCTCCGTTGCTCCGCGCCGATGACGTGGTCTACGGCCCCCATTCAGGCGGCAGGGAGGTCGATTACGCGCTGCAATACCTGCCTGACGATGATCCGTTTTATCGCTTTCAGGGATTTCTCGGCGAGGTGCGTCCGTTCCTCGGAATGTACGTCGGTCGCTCAGGCTCGCCGGGCGCCGATTACTATACCTTGCCTGAGCTGCTTCCCATGGAAAAAACCATGATGTTTTCCTATCTCCATGACAATGACCGTGACGACATCGCAGCGGTACGCCGATATCTCAAAGGAGAGAATGAGGATATCCAGGGGATGGTCGAATACGGCGGGCGGCGGCTGGCCATGGCGCTCGCGAGGCGCGATGCGTCGCGCCGATGACCGCTCATCTGTATCAGCGCTGCGCTTTGACGCGGCGCCGTTGCCTCGTTTTTTCGCCGACTTTCCGGTCGATGCCCTCGATGATCGGACAGCCGTCGTCACTGGCCTTGCACAAATTCAGCAACAGCCGCAATTCCTTGCGCAGGATATTCAGATCGTTCAGGCGCGCCTCAACCTCCGACAATTTTGCGGCGGTCAGCCGGCGCACCTCGTCGCGGGCACGCCGGGGGTCCTCGCGCATCTTCAGCAGCTCGCCGATTTCGGCGAGGCTGAAGTTCATTTTCTGCGCCCGCTGGATGAAGTTCAGGCGCGAGATGTCCTTGCCGGTGTAGACGCGAATGCCGGAGGCGGTGCGATTGACCGCCGGCAGCAACTTGATTTGCTCATAATAGCGCAATGTGTCGGCGGAAAGACCCGTCAGACGGGCTATATCGCCAATGCGATATTCATCACGCCGGTCGCGGCGCTTGTTGAGGGTCCGTCCTTTTGCTGCGCTTGCCGATAAAGCGGTACTCATGACTATGCGCGCCTCACCCCGTCTTCCCTTGAGAGGCGCCGAGCCAACTCGGCGCGCAGCGCGCGCACCGGAGGCAGCCCGGTGAAGATGAGCCGTCCGTCGAAGGCGATAGCGGGCGTTGCCAGCACGCCAAGGCGCACGGCATAGTCCAGATCTTCGACGACATCGATCTCCCGATACTCGATACGGCCGCCGCCAAGTTCCGTAGCGATCGCCTGCAATACTTCTTTGGCTTTGCCGCACCTGGGGCAGCCGGGTGACGCGAACACCTCGATCAGGATACTCATACCTGCTCCAACACGCCTCCGACGGAACCCAACCAGTCAAGTGGGCCTCAAGCCCATGTTCACCCTGGAGCCAGCTCCAGGTCAAGCGTAAGCCGGCAGCCCGGGTCTTTCACGACTCCGCGCAGTCGTGGCCGATGGCAATTAGGGCCGCGCACAGCCGTTCCCGCCCGACGGCCGGGTCGTCGACCTGCACGCGCACGCGTTTGCCTTCGAGTTCGCCTTCCACGGTACGTACGCCGGGCAGCGCTTTGAGTGTATCCTGGATCGCCGCCAGGCAGCCGGCGCAGTGCATGGTAGGCACGGTCAGTTGATAGGTGGTCACGGTTGTCTCCCGCTGCGTGATTGGCTTGCGCTGGGGCAGCAACCTCCCGGCGAACGAGTTGGCGAGCACCGCCGTCACACTGGCGGCCATGGCCACCATGGCCATGGCCGGATGCACGAGACCGGTGACCGCCGCGGGCATACCGATCCCATTGAAGGCGAAGGCCAGGGAAACGTTCTGCACGGTCTTGCGGAAACTGCTCTTCCCGATCTCGTAGGCCTCTACCACACCGCCCAAGCGCTCGCCGACCAGCACCACGTCTGCCGCCTCAATGGCGATGTCGGTGCCGGCGCCGATGGCGATGCCCACGTCGGCCTGGGTCAGCGCGGGCGCATCGTTGATGCCGTCGCCGACCATGGCGACGCGATGGCCCTGTTGCTGCAGCCGGCGTATCGCGGCGGCCTTGTACTCCGGCAGCACCTCGGCCAGGACCTCGTCGATTCCCACCTGCGCGGCCACCGCCCGCGCCGTTCTTGCGTTGTCGCCCGTGAGCATCACCGGAGCAAGTCCCGCCGCCTTCAGGCGGGCGACGGCCTCGCGCGCATCGGGCTTCAACGTATCGGTGATGGCAATGAGCCCGATCATCTGCGCGTCTCGGGTGACGGCCACCACGGTGGCGCCCTGGCTCTCCAGGCGCTCGACGACCTCGGGCATCGCGACGCCGATGGGCAGCAGACGGGGACTGCCGATCCACACGGCATGGCTGCCGACTTGGGCCCGCACGCCACGCCCAGGCTGCGCCTCGAACGCCTCGGCATCGAGTCGTTCTGCACCGCGCGCCGCCGCGTATTCGACGACGGCGCGCGCCAGCGGATGCTCGGAGAAACGCTCCACCGCCGCCGCCAACGCCAGCATTTCGGACTCGATGGACCCCTCGGCCGCGACCACCTCCGCCACCTGTGGCTTGCCCAGCGTCAGGGTGCCGGTCTTGTCGAGCACCACTTTCTTGACGTCCTTGAACACCTGGAATGCCTCGCCCGAGCGCATCAAGATGCCTTTCTCGGCCGCCATGCCACCGCCACGGATCATGGCCAGCGGCGCGGCCATACCCAGAGCGCAGGGATAGCCCATTACCAGTGAGGCCAGCGTGGCATACACCGCGCGGCTGAAATCAGCCGTACCGGTCACCAGCCAGGCCCCGACGGTCCAGATCAGGAATGCGCTCACTGCCGCCACAAGCACACCCGGCACGAAGTATTTCAGGACCTGATCGACGAGCTGCAGGATGCCCGGCTTCAGGGCACGGGCCCGTTCGATGGAGCGGGCCACCTGCTGCAGGAAGCTCGCCTCACCGACACGTGTGGCCCGAACCAGCAGGGTGCCGCTCTGATTGATCGCCCCGCCGATAACTGCATCGCCCGGCGCCTTGTCGACCGGGATGGACTCGCCCGTGACCAAGCTCTCGTCCACCGCCGAGGCGCCCTCGACCACCTCACCATCGACGGGGATGTTCTCGCCCGGTCGGATGCGCACTTTGTCACCCGCGCGCACCTCCTCGACCGCAACTTCCTGTTCGTTACCGTCGCGCACCACCCGCGCCGTCGCCGGTTGCAGGCTCATCAGTTTACGAATGGCCTGGGAGCTGCGGGTGCGCACCAGCAGCGAGACGTACCCGGAAAGGATATGGTAGGCGGTAATGAAAACGGCAGCGCCGAGGAAGTCCGCCATGGGCCAGGGCTGCATGAAGAAGCCGACCAGTCCGCCACCCAGCCCGCCGAAGGCGCCGAACTCCATGAGCACGTGCTGGTTCAGGATGCCGCGCCTGAGCGAGGCGGTGGCCATCTTCAGGATGGGCCAGCCGATGCCGAAGATCATCGCCAGGGCGAGGACGAGCATCACCCACCCAAACCACGGCTGGCGCAGCCCCAGCCACATGGCGCTCATGAATCCCAGAGCGAGCAGCAGCACGCCGCCCGCCAACCACAGCCGCTTGCGGTGGCCACGCAGCTCTGCTTCCTCTTCCTCGAAGCCGCGCAGCTTACGCGGATCGCGCACGGTGTAGCCAAGACTGCGCAGCGTGTCGTGGATGGGCTGCGCGGACACGCGGGTGGGATCGTAGCGCACCAGCGCTTCTTCATGGGCGAGACTGACGCTCGCGCTTTCGACGCCGTCGAGCCGGGTCAGCGCCTTCTCCACCGAGGCCACGCAGAACGAGCATTGCATGCCGCCGATCTTGAGATGCAATTGTTCAATTTGGCGTTCCATGGTTCACTCCCGCGGCCGCCACTTCTCGACGCGGTTGGCGTCGTAGTTGACCACGTAGACCGTGCCGTCGTCGGCCACGTCCACGGCGATGGCGGTGTGGGCCGGGCCGGCGGCCGGCGTGCCGAAGGCGGTGAGGAAGGTGCCGTCGGGTCGGAACTTCTGCACCCGGTCATTATAGAAATCGGCGGCGAAGACGTTGCCGTCCGGCCCCACGGCGATCGAGGTGACGGTGGCGAACCAGCCGTTGAAGGGGCCATGGATGTTCATCCCGAACGGACCGCCCCACTTGCGCAGAAACTTCCCGTCCCACCCGAATACCTGGACGCGGTCGTTATAGCCGTCGGCGACGTAAACGCTGCCATCGTGCGCGACCGCCACATCGGTCGGGTAGTTGAACTCGCCAGCCCAGATCCCGATCTTGCCGGTCTGTCCCCACTGGGAAACGAAACCCCCGTCCGGTTTCAGGTGTTGCACTCGTTGGTTATAGAAATCGGCGACGTAAAGATCGCCGTTTGACGCCACGCCCACGCCGCCGGGGGCGTTGAACTCGCCCGGTCCCTTGCCCTCCCGGCCGATTGCCCGACGAAATGTTCCATCGAGGCCGAAAACGACGATGCGGTTGTTCCAGTAGTCAGCCACGTACAGTTCGTTGTTCGCGATGGCCAGATTCATGGGGCGGCCGAGCTGGCCGGGGTCGTCGCCTTTGGTGCCAAAAGCGCGTTTGAAACGCCCGCCGAGATCGAAGACCTGGATACGGGCATTGCGCGCGTCGCTCACGAACACCTCGCCGTCATGCACGGCGATACCGGTGGGATCGTTAAACTGGCCCGGCGCTGACCCGCGCTCGCCCCAGGCCGTCACGAATACATAACCCGGCCCCTCGGCGAAAGGCACCCACGCCAGCCAGGCGATGAACAACAGAGCAAGGAGGCTTGCCGCGCCAGCACCTATGATTTTTAGTACCTTGTTTCGAGTCATTGCCTATCCCTCCGCAATCGAGTTATCCGGCTGCTGAAGACGGGTTTTTTCCGAACCATCGTATTAGAAATTAAACCGAACGCTGACGCGGGCGATGTAGTCGTTTTCCAGCGCGGTACCATTGAGGTTCTGAGACACCGGTGCCTGCATCGCGGCCTCGGCGATCCAGCGTTTGGTGACGTATTGAATGCCGGGGGTCAGAAATAAGCGCGTACCGCCAGAGTTAGGGTCCGTGGTGCCATCGACTCGGTCCTTGCCTTGGTGAATCAAATTGGCTTCGATCACTCCGTAGAGAAAAGCGGGGACACCGCCACTTAAGGTTCGCGGCCACAACCGATATTGCAATGAGCCATCAAGACGCGCGACGTCGCCCGCCTCGAATCCATTCGCCTCGTTGTTTGCCTGATAGCTGAACTGGCCATCCACCTGATAGTCGAGCGTCTGGTAGGTCATCACCACGCCAGCCAGCGGATCCCAAGAGCCGGAGCCCAGCTGTACACTGGGCGGCAAGCGACCCAAGGTGTCGTTTTCCTTATCTTCGCCCGTGGGCGACTTGATCCCGGCAAACGGTGCCACGCGAAAGTTGCTGCCGGGCTCGTCACGCTGAACAAGTGTGTAACGCCCAAACACCGTCAGATCACCGAAGCCGCTGGCACGGCGGGTCACCCGTTGGCCGCTGGACGTCAGCTTCAATTCGTTCCTCTCGTAGGGCAACACACCGAACAAGGCAAGCTTGCTATCCACCCCATAGCCGAGGACCGACACCGCCGCCTCAGCCCGGCGGTCGCGGTCCAAACCACTCGGGTCGTCGCCGGATTGATTGACGACCAGCTGCTCACGGAAGAAGAATTCACCCTTGGCCACCGGTAGCGCCGTATTGAACGTGATCGGCGCACCGCGGGCTTGGCCGGTCCACCCGCCAACACCAACCAACAATACGGCCAGGACGTGCGCGGAACGCCCGGCCTTTTTGTATGCTTGCGACGTTTTCATAACCCGCACGCCTATGGAATCCGCGAGAAGGAACGTAAGGTGAAGCCGGCGTCCTTGACCTTGTCGCGGGCGAGTTGTTCCGATAACTCCGCGCCCTCGGTCATCGTAACGACGACGAGGCCGTGCTTGATGTCGACGTCGACTTTGGCAACGCCTTTGATCGAGCTGAGTTTCTTTTCAATTCCATAGGCGCAGAACGGGCAGGCCAGGCCGTCGACTTGCAGGGTGTAGGTCATAGACGCGGCATTCGCTGCCACCAGCGGCAACAATAAAGCCAATGCCATCATCAGTTGACGAATGGTTTTCATAGCGTTGTCTCCCTAGAACCCGAGCCAGATACGCAATGGCAAGGCCAAAAACGCCGCGAAGAAACCGGTGCCCCAAATCACGACCGAGGTCCAGTAAATGCGCCGGTTCCAGACCTGGGCGCGGTTGCACAAGCGCCCAGTCACCGGATCGGTGGGGCAAGCGCGGCCGGGCCGGTACAGTAGCCAGCCGGACACGCCCAGCATGAGGGCCGAGAAGGCGAACACCCAGATCTTGTGCTGGCTAAGCACGATCAGAAACGGAAACGTGCTGGTGAGCGACACCACGGCCGCACCCAGGCCGAGCGTCACCAAGGTAATGGGCAGCGCACAGCAGATAAGGGTACCGGTGGAGGCGAACAGGGTCAGCCAGCTCGCCCCGCTTTCACGCCGGTAGGAGTCCGTCCCGCTCATAACGGCTTTTTCTCCATACCGCGGTAGGTGAAGCCCGCGTCCTTGAACAGCTGCTTCATCTGCGACTCGGTGAGCGCCACGCCTTCGGCCACATCGACGATCACGATGCCTTTTTTCAGATCGACATCAATCTTCTCGACGCCCTCGATCTGCTTCAGCTTCTTCTCGATGCCATAGGCGCAATAAGGGCAGGCCAGGCCGTCCACTCGCAGGGTGTATTGCGTGCCGGCGGCAAAGGCCGCCAGACTCCAGAAAAATAGCAGCGGTAGAATTAAAAAGCGTTTCATCACATCACCTCTTTCGTTTACGTTTATCGTCAAATTACAGATGCCATTCGAGCGCCAGCTTGGCGCGGTAGTCGGTTTTCTGCTGATTGCCGTTCAAAGCACTGGCGATGGGGATCTGGATACCCGCCTTGACGGCGAAGTTGCGCTGGGTCCAGAAGATGCCCGGTGACAGGAACCACTCGGTGCCGCCGGTGTTGGCCAGATCCGCACCGTTCAGTTCCGCGCGGCGGCCGTACTCGCCATTCAGCTCCAGCAGCCATACGGTGTCCGGTTCGTAGTAGCTTGGGGGAGTGGGTCGCCAGCCGCCGACCAAATCGAACAGGACCTTGTCGCCGCGACGCAGGCCGGCATCATTCCCCCCGTTATGGCGGTATCGCAGGCTGGCCCAGCGGTACCACCTGATGCTTTCGTAGCCGTAGGTCAGACCCAGAATCGTGTCGGTGGTGCCGGTCCCGAGCGCCGGCATGGCGTTGTCGTCACCGGTGTCGGTCTTGGCCTTGAGCAGCACCGCGGTACTTTCCTGGACGCCGAGGGTGTCGTGACGCCAGAAACGGTACTTGGTGAACACGCTGATATCGCCCCGGCCGCTGGCGCTTGCCGAGCCTTCCTCCATCCGGGCGTAGGGCAGTTCGATGCCCGCCGCCCAATCGCCGGTCAGGCCATAAGTGAGTTCCACGGCGGCCGCATCTTCGCGATGGCTGCCGGCCTTGTCGCGCTCGGCATCCAGATGCACCTCGACGCCTCCCTTGTACAGGACGTGAGGTCCCAGACCAAAAATAGGGTCGTGCGCCCAGACGGTACCGCTGAACAGCACGGTTAGCATGATGGCACCGCGATGCGACCACTTGGCTGCTTCCGTGACAGGTCTGATCAAAACAGGTTTCCTCATATCCACCTCAAAACACAATTCGCTGGGAAATCTGGTGCTGACTCCGAGTTCCAGTTGCCAATGAAAAATCGGAACTTGATAGAAGCCTACAACCTGGAGCCAACTCTAGGTCAAGCTGCGTTGCAGCCATAGTTGACCCCGTACCCAACTCCGGTGTTAGGCTAGGGCTGTCGAGATTCCGCTCACAACAGAGGACCGATCATGACCGGTAGTGCCCTCACCATCGGCCGCTTGGCCCGTGCCGCGGGCGTGAACGTCGAGACCGTCCGCTACTATCAGCGCGTCGGATTGATCCGCG
This sequence comes from Gammaproteobacteria bacterium, assembly GCA_016124415.1. GTDB lineage: Bacteria > Pseudomonadota > Gammaproteobacteria > SZUA-140 > SZUA-140 > RI-283. The sequence continues at coordinate 9,051 of WGNS01000097.1, forward strand.
AACCGGCCAAACCCTCCGGCGGTTTCCGAATCTACCCCCCGGAGATGGTGGACAGAATCCGCTTCATCAAGCGTTCCCAGAAATTAGGGTTTACCTTGCAAGACATCGCCCATCTGCTCGAACTCGGGGATGGTCACTGCGACGACGTGCGCGAGCAGGCCGAGGCCAAGATCAGCAAGATCGAGGCCCAGATCAAGGATCTCCAGGCCATGCGCAAGGCACTGAAAAAACTGGTGATCGAGTGCCGGTCCGGCAACCATCGCGGCCACTGCCCGATCGTTCAATCGCTCGCCAATAAATCCTAGATTCAGGAAACACTTGACTCTGTATGCGGGTACGGCTGTTAAGCTTTTGTTTTGACCCGAGCATCCCGTCTGGCGAACACCATCCAGACGATGCATTCCAGCCGGAGAAAATACCATGCGCAGTCTGCTCCTGATCATGTCGATGTTATTGCTCACCGCCTGTTATGACGCCAAAGAACAGGCCCGGATCGTCGTGCCGGCATCGGCGCAGCAGGTGAGCCTGGCGGTCAGTAACATGACCTGTTCATCGTGCGGACCCACGGTACGCAGGGCCCTGCAGCAAGTCCCCGGGGTATACAAGGCCACGGTTGACGTGCGCAGGGGAATCGCGACGGCCTATATCGACCCCGCCCGGGTCGAGGTCCGGCAACTGACGCAGGCGACCACCAATGCCGGTTACCCCTCCCGGGCACTGTAGTGACCATGGTGGTGTCGCGGGGAAATGACAGACACCGTTTCGGCGGGTATCTGGCCGGTTTTTTTGCCGTATTGACCTGCCCCTGCCATATCCCCCTCTACGCCCTGCTGCTGTCGGGCACGGCGGCGGGTTCCTTCGTGAATCCTGGCAATCCCTGGGCATGGCTCCTGTTCGCCGTCGTCTTCCTGCTTTCCCTGGCCACCGCCCTGCGGCTGTCACAGGACCGGGGCTCGGCGCGAACCAAAAGGGCTTGACTCCGGACCCGTGTACAGCGGCTAGTATTAAACCGGTTCCGTCCAGGAGGATTAAGGTATGTCCAGCATCGAAGAAACCGACCCTGTCCTGTCTGAAAATACGGACAGGCAGGCATCCGTCAGCGGGCGCAATCCCTCTTCCAAGGGCACCCTGATTGCGGGTCTCATCGCCGGCATCACCGCCTCGGCCTGCTGCCTTGGTCCGTTGGTACTGTTGATGCTGGGAATCAGTGGCAGCTGGATCGGCAACCTGACCGCGCTGGAGCCCTACCGCCCGATCTTCATCGGCATCACGCTGCTGTTTCTGGGGCTGGCCTTCCGCCGGCTGTATCTCGTCCCCCAACGCTGCGCAGCAGACACCCCTTGCGCCCAACCGGCCAACTTGCGCATGCAGCGCATTGTCTTTTGGCTGGTCACCATAGCGGTGGCGCTGATGGTCGCCTTTCCCTGGTACGGGCCATTGTTTCTTGAGTAACACAAGACTATGCATAAGACATTGTTCTTCCTCATCAGCTTGAGCCTGTCCCTGTCGGGCGGCATCCTGGTTTCTCCTTCGGTTGTATTGGCTGAAGAAAGTGGTCAACTGAAAACCGTCATCCTGGACGTCGACAATATGACCTGCCGGCTGTGTCCCATCACGGTGCGCAAGGCCCTGCGCAAGGTGGACGGCGTGGTGGAGGTCACGGCGAAATACGAGGGCCGCGGCCTCGGCTGGGCGCAAGTCACCTTCGACCCCGCCAAGACAGAGATCACCGCACTGACCCGGGCCACGGCCATGGCCGGTTTTCCCTCCCGCGTCCGTTCGGACCCTTCACCATGAACAAAAGGACACGATGATGACGATACGAACCCTCCGCATCACTGGCATGACCTGTGACCATTGCGCGAGCGCCGTCGAAAAGGCGTTGACCGCCCTGCCCGGCGTCAAGGCCGAGGTTTCCTACTCAGAAGGTATCGCCCGGGTAGAGAGTAGCGCCGCTGTGGACACCCGGCGCTTGCTGGAGACCGTGCGGGCCAAGGGCTACGGCGCCAGCCTTGCGGAAGAGGAAGTTTCCCCGCCGCCGGTAACCGGCAGCGGTGGCGGTTTGCACATCGCGATCATCGGCTCCGGTTCCGGCGCCTTCGCCGCCGCCATCAAGGCCGTGGAGCAAGGGGCGCGGGTGACCCTGATCGAGGGGGGCGAGGTGATCGGCGGCACCTGCGTCAACATCGGCTGCGTGCCGTCCAAGATCCTGATCCGCGCCGCGCACATCGCCCACTTGCAGGGCCATCACGCCTTCGACGGCATCCCCCTGAACCGGCCGCACATCGACCGCGCCGCCCTGGTCCGGCAGCAACAGGCACGGGTGGCGGAGCTGCGCCACAGCAAATATGAAAACATCCTGGAGGGCAATCCCGACATCAGCCTGCTGCGCGGCTGGGCGCGCTTCCAGGATGCCCACACCCTGATGGTTGTCCAGGCAGACGGTTCGGAACAGACCGTCACCGCGGACCGCATCCTCATCGCCACCGGCGCCTCCCCGGCGATACCCGGCATCCCCGGCCTCGAGGGCACGCCCTACTGGACCTCGACCGAGGCCCTGGCGGCCGAGGGGCTGCCCCGGCACCTCGTGGTGCTGGGCGGCTCGGTGGTAGCCCTGGAGCTGGCCCAGGCCTTCCGGCGTCTGGGCGCGGAGGTCACGCTGCTCGCCCGCAGCACCCTGCTCTCCAGAGAAGATCCGGAAATCGGTAATGGACTGAAAGCGGTCTTTGAAGAAGAAGGTATTCGCGTCCTGACCCACACCGTGCCGGCGTCCGTGGCCCATGACGGTAAAGCATTCACCCTGGCGACCGCTGGCGGCGAGATCCGCGGCGACCGGCTACTGGTGGCCACCGGCCGGGCACCCAACACGAAAGCACTGGCCGCGGAGAAGGCCGGCATCGCCACCGATCAACAGGGCGGCATCATCATCGACGATCACATGCGCACATCGGTCGGGCACATCTACGCCGCCGGCGACTGCACCAATCAACCGCAGTATGTCTACGTCGCGGCGGCGGCCGGTACCCGTGCGGCGATCAACATGACCGGCGGCGACGCGGCACTGGATCTCACCGCCATGCCGGCGGTGGTGTTCACCGATCCACAGGTGGGCACGGTGGGCCTGACGGAACGGCAGGCCGAGGAGCAAGGTCTTGCCACCGAGTCCCGCACCCTCACCCTGGACAACGTGCCGCGGGCCCTGGCCAATTTCGACACCCGCGGCTTCATCAAGCTGGTGGCGGAAAAAGACAGCGGGCGCCTGCTCGGTTGCCAGGTGCTGGCCGCCGAGGGCGGCGAGATCATCCAGGCCGCGGCGCTGGCGCTGCGCAACCGCATGACCGTGAATGATCTCGCCGACCAGCTCTTTCCCTATCTCACCATGGTGGAAGGCCTCAAACTGACGGCGCAGACCTTCACCAAGGATGTGAAACAACTGTCGTGCTGCGCGGGGTGAAGGGTTAATGACCATGGCAAATTCCGATCATCACCTCAACGACTACACGATCTCACAGCTTGCCAAAGATGCCGGTGTCAGCACGGATGTGATACGCAACTACGAGCTGAAAGGCATCCTCTCCCCGCCCGCCGTACGGCCTGCGGTTACCGGGTCTATGACCACCGTGCGCTGGAACGGCTGCGCTTCATCCAGGCCGGCAAGGCGGCCGGTATCGCGCTTCCTGATCTTGCGCAGTTCATACGGGCCATGGATGCCGAGTGCCAGAACCAACACCGGGATGAAACCGCA
>WGNS01000093.1 GCA_016124415.1 Gammaproteobacteria bacterium
ACAGCCTGAAATGGCAACGCCTGGAGCCGTACCGAAAGTTTGCTGAGCTGATTGAATCCCATTGGGAAGGTATTGCCTCCTATTGTCATCCGGATAACAAGGTCAGTCTTGGCCTGGTCGAAGGGGTCAACAACAAGATCAGGGTGCTGCAACGACGGGCCTATGGCTATCGTGATGAGGAATATCTCAGGCTGAAAATCGTGGCTGCTTTCCTTCCACCATTACCTAGAAATGCCAATATCAACCCACATGAATCCGCGTAGACCCTTCAAATATGAGCGCGATATTCATGACGCCAAAAACGCGTTTGTCCAGCAATCGCATGTAGATGCCCGTTGGCGGGCCGCGGCCATCGAGCGAAAGCTCAACGAGCTTCATGAGCAGATGGCTGCCATTGCCAAGATGGACGTTTCCCGGCTCAGTACTTCAAAGGTCGAGGAAGGTTGGTCGGCGCGCGAATTTCTCAATGCCGTCGTCGACGACGTGATTATCGAGGAGCTCGAGAGCGACGCTTTCTTTTTCACCTATATGGATCCGAACGCCGGTCAGTCGGTGCGTGTCGTCTATGCGCGTGTCGCGGAAGAGGTCGGTCGAATGCACCCGGAGCAGGTCGGTTCGCTCCAGGCCACGTTGTTTCGCCATATCCAGGAGGTCCAGCGCCGTTTGCCCGAGGGTAGCGACGTGCGCGACTATGAGGGAACGACCTCCTTGATATCCTCGTCCGACGACAATTGGATGATGTACTCGACCCCTGTCTATGGGGCCGATTCAGCGGTCATCGGTTTCGTGACCGCCATCTTGGATCTCAATACGATCCGCCGCGAACTGTTTCCCATCGGTCAGGTGGTCATCTACCCGGACGGGAACCACCTGTTGACGCCGCCTGATCCGGGGCCTTGGCAGAAATTCATGCCTGCGGTTCGCAGAAAGGTTCCGGACAAGGGGCTGATTTATTCGGAGGTGATCCCGCTTCATCTAAGCGATTCGCGAGGGACCTGGCTGCTCTGGGCGGGTCAGCCGAACAGCCTCTTCTGGGAACGTGCCGACGTCCATACCGCCGGTGTCTTCCGCGAGTATTCCATGACGGTCGCGCTGTTGCTTTGCGTCAGCATCTTGATCTTTCTGCGGGTGGTCAGGCGGCAGCGTGGTCTGCTGGAACAACGTCAGGAGGAGTTGGTCGCGGCTCTGGCGGACGTGCGCGAGAGCGAGACCAGAAGCATTGCATTGCTGGACGCCATTCCCGACAGCATGATGCAGATTGCCAAGGACGGACGGATCATCGAGTTCAAGCCGCTGCCCGGGTCGGGTGAGCTTATGACGCTCAAGCTTGGTGAGGGCGCCACCGTTACAGATATTCTGAGCCCGGAAGAAGCGGAGCGCTGTTTGAAATGCGTCGAGACGGCACTGACGACGAGGCAGGTGCAGGTTCACGAATTCTCCCTGTCTCAAGACTGTTACGAAGTCCGGGTCATCGCGCTTGGCGATGACCGGGTGCTCGCCATCTTCCGCGATATTCGTGAGCGCAAGGCGTCGGAGCAGAAGATCCACGAGCTTGCGTATTACGACAAGCTGACAGGCCTGGCCAATCGCCATCAATTTCTGGAATGTCTCAACGACTCCCTGGTTCAGGCGCACGAGCATGATTTCACGCTTGCGCTGTTGTTTATCGATCTCGATCAATTCAAACGGGTCAACGACACGCTCGGTCATGACGCGGGTGACCTGCTGCTCAAGGAGGTAGCCAGCCGACTCAAGACCTGCATCAGAAAGGATGACAAGCTGTTCAGGCCAGGTTCCTGGGACATCGAGAGCAGGGTTACAATTGCCCGCCTCGGCGGTGATGAATTCACGATTCTATTGCGCGACATTCCCGATCGGAATATCGCCCGTCTGGTGGCCGAGCGCGTGATCAACGCCCTGCAGGCGCCGGTCATGATCGACTCCTGCGAGGCCTATGTCACGCCCAGCATCGGGATTTCGGTGTTCCCAGACGACGGCGACGATGCGCCCACGATCATCAAGGCTGCGGACATGGCCATGTACCTTGCCAAGGACAGCGGACGGAACAACTACAAGTTCTTCGACGCCGATATCGGCAGCAACTTGTCGCGGCGATTGTTGATCGAAAACGAACTGCGCCAGGCCATCGCCAACGGGGAACTGCGTCTTCTGTATCAGCCCCAGATCGATATCGAGACCGGTCGCATCATCGCGGTCGAGGCCCTGCTGCGTTGGCATCATCCTGAATTGGGGAACGTATCGCCGGAGATATTCATTCCGATCGCCGAAGAGAGCCGCCTGATCATGGACATCGATCACTGGGTTATTCGCGAGGCGTGTCGTCAAAATGCGGAATGGCAGAGCGAGGGGCTGCGTTGTATCCCTGTTGCCGTAAATATCTCGAGTCGCCAGTTGCACAGCGATTCGATCAAGAACATCATCCGAGACGCACTCGATAGCTTTGGCCTGGAATCAAAATACCTGGAAATCGAGGTGACGGAGGGTACGTTGATCGAGGATATCGATCACGCGATCACTATTCTGTCCGGCCTTAGGGACGATGGCGTCAGTATCTCTCTGGACGACTTCGGTACCGGATACTCGTCCCTGAGCTATCTGCGCAGATTGCCTTTGAACCGATTGAAGATCGACAGGTCCTTCGTCGATGAGGCTTGCGAGAACGCCGATGATGCGGCGATCGTCCGGTCGATTCTGGCCATGGCCGTTAGCCTGAACCTCGACGTCGTGGCGGAAGGTGTGGAAACGAAGGAACAGCTCGAATTCCTGCGCGCCGAGGGTTGTCACATCATGCAGGGATTCCTGTTCAGCAGGCCGTTGCTGGGCCGGGATCTGGCGCTTCTGATCACGGAGCGTAACGATTCGTCGGTGACGGGGTCGCTCAAATCCGCCGGATAGTGCTTCTAAGCGGAAGACGTTGCGTCCGGCGTGAGGTAAAACTTTCGTACGAGAGGAGATTCGAGATCTTTCCGAACAGCGACCCGTTCGGGATGCCGGGGACGTTTCCTGCCTACTTGAGTTCGATCTTGGCCTGTTTGCGCAATGAGTTGATATAGTTCGTGATCGCTTCCTTTTGCCATTGGGCGATGATTTCGCCCTGGACCTGTTCGAAGGACGGGGCCGGAATCTGGCGGGTTTTCAGCAACTGAACGATATGCCAGCCGTAGCGGGTTTGAACGGGCGTATGGGTATATTCCCCGGCCTTGATGCCCGATACCGCGTCACTGAATTCCTTCGTCATCTGCTGCGAAGAGAACCAATCGAGCTCGCCGCCGTTCTTGGCCGAAGTGTCGAGGGAGCTTGCGCGCGCCAGTTTCGCGAAATCCTCGCCATGATCGAGCCGGTCGATCAGTTGTTTGGCGGTTGCCTCGTCGTTGACCATGATATGCCGCGTTTTGTATTCCGTAGTGGGTTTGTCGTATAGCCGCTGATAGATTTCTTTCAGCGTCGCCTCGTCGGGCGATTTGCTCAGGATTTCGCGAACGCCGAAGCTGGCGACGATGTTGTGGCTTTGGTTGGCGATGGCCATGGTGACCTGGGGGGCCTTATTGAGGCCTTTTGCCACGGCGTCCTGGTAGATGAGTTCCCGATTGATGTATTCGTGCAGCAGCTCCTGAAGCTGATGCTGATTGAGATGTGCGGCTTGGTCTCCCGGAACCCTGCTGCTGACGAACACCAAGAAGCCGTCCTTCATGAGTGCTTTGCCGTTGATCGACGCGATGACATCGGGTGAGTTTGCGGGCTCGGCCGCGAACGCCGCGATCGGCGCTAATGCGAGGCCGCCCAGGACGAGTGCGGTGATGGTCGCTTTGACCTGACGAGCCAGTGGGCGACGTGCGCGGTTCAACGTGGATAAACGATGCTTAGATACAGACATGAGGATGCTCTCTTGGATGGCCGTGGTCGCGTCGTGCGTTTTTGAATGTCCAATTTGACAGAAAAGTCTATGTTTAGTTCTCGGTCAAGGCAGGACGATCTTTAATGGTTTTACCTGAACCCGCTCGTAAACCCCCGCCGCGAGATACGGATCGTCTTTCGCCCAGCGCTCGGCGGCGTCCAGAGAGTCGAATTCAGCGACGATCAGACTGCCGGTGAAACCGGCGTCACCGGGCGATTCGCTGTCGACCGAGGGATGCGGGCCGGCGAGGATCAGCCGGCCTTCGTCCTTGAGACGTTCAAGGCGCGCCAGGTGTGCGGGGCGCGCCGCCAGGCGTGCCTGCAGGCTGTCGGGACGGTCTTCGGCCAGGATTGCGTAATTCACTTGGAGGTTCCCCCGTCGTCGATCTCGGCCTGCGGCCTGAGCGACCGCGACACGAACAGCATTTGCACGGCGATGAACACGAACGTTAGGCCGAACAGTCCGAAGAGCTTGAAGTTTACCCAGGTCTCGGTGTCAAAATTCCGCATGACGTAGATATTGAGCAGGGCGCAAAACGCAAAGAATCCGACCCAGGCGATGTTCAGGCGGGCCCACTGCGCGGGGACGAGTTCCAGCTGTTTGCCCAGCATGCGCTCGACGAGCGTGCGGTTGCCGATGAACTGACTGGCCAGGAAGGCGAGGGCGAACAGGCCGTTCAGGACCGTCGGTTTCCACTTGATGTATACTTCATCCTGTAGCAGCAACGTCGCTCCGCCGAAAATGCCGATCACCGCGAAGGTCAGCAAATGGCTGTTGACCCAACGCTTCAGCCAGATGCGATCGTAAATGACCTGCAACAGAGAGACGAAGATGGCCGTTGTCGTGGCAACATAGATGTCGAAGGCCTTGAAGGCTACAAAGAATATAACAATGGGCAGGAATTCGATCAGTATTTTCATTCAGGTGTCCGATTTGACGGATGCGCCCAAACAGGCGATACGCAACGATGTATACGACAATTGAGAAAGTCTATCACGACAAGGTGAATCATGGCAGGCCGCTCAGGTACGACCTGCATATGCATTCATCCGTCTCGGACGGGATACTCGAGCCCGCAGCCCTTGTCGAACGGGTCGCCGAAGCCGGCATCGACGTCATGGCCTTGACCGACCATGACACGACGGACGGCGTGAAGGCGGCGGCGCGCGCCGGATTCGCGCGCGGCGTGCGTGTCATCGCCGGTGCCGAAATCAGTGTCAGTTGGCAGGGCGGTCTCTTGCATATCCTCGCGCTTGGCGTCGATCTTCGCGATCCGACCCTTCAGCAGGGACTCGCGCTCCTGCGTGAGCGCCGGGAAGAACGCGCGGTCGCGATGGGTGAGCGGCTGGCCGCGTCGGGTATCGAAGGATGCCTGGATGGTGCTCGCGGATATGCCGGTGGTTCCTCGATCGGGCGTTCCCATTTTGCGGCCGATCTCGTTGCGCGCGGTTTTGCCAAGGATCGGGCTGCGGCGTTCCGGAAGTTCCTGCGGCCGGGTAAACCGGGGTACGTTTCCTGTCAATGGGCCTCGCTTGAATCGGCCGTGGCTTGGATTAAGGGCGCAGGCGGGCGCGCCGTCATCGCGCACCCGGCACGCTACCGTTTGACGGCGACCAAGATGGGGCGGCTTTGCGAAGAATTCAAAAGCCTCGGCGGCGACGGAATCGAAGTCGTGTCGGGGACCCATACTCCGCACGACAACGCCATGGCGGCGGGGATGGCTCAACGTTTCGAACTGTTGGCATCCCAGGGCTCGGATTTCCACGACCCGGCGCAGACCTGGTTGGGATTCGGGAGTCTGCCCGCCTTGCCGGAGAACCTCACGCCGGTTTGGCATGACTGGGGACATTGCGCCGAGACTCGTGAATATCGTGTCGGCCGTACGGGCTAGCGCATGCAAACACTCCAGGTCCATCCGGAAAATCCGCAGGCCCGGCTGCTGACACAGGCGGTCGCGACACTGCGCCGGGGCGGCGTGATCGCCTATCCCACGGACTCTTGTTACGCGCTCGGTTGCATGATCGGCGACAAGGCGGCGATGGATCGGGTGATCCAGATCCGTCATCTCGACGACGGGCATCACTTTACCCTTGTTTGCAGAGACCTCTCCGAGATTTCGACATACGCGCGTTTCAGTACGGCCGAATTCCGGCTCATGAAGGGCCTTACCCCGGGACCTTACACCTTTATCCTGAACGCCACCCGGGAGGTGCCTAGACGCCTACAGCACGCCAAGCGCAAGACCATAGGCATCCGGGTGCCGGATCATCCGGTGGTCAATCAGTTGCTCGAGATCCTCGGCGAACCGCTGATGAGCGTCACGTTGGTCTTTGCGGATGACGATTTTCCGCTCAATGATCCGGACGAAATCAGCGAGCGATTGGCTCGCCGTATCGACGTTTTCATCGATAGCGGTCCCTGCGGACACGAGCCGACCTCCGTCATCGATTGCACCGGCGAGGTTCCGTACGTCGTCAGGCGGGGTAAGGGCGATACCTCGTTCCTTGAGGGCTAGTCGGATCTTTGGGGGCGTGATATGGAGATCCTAAGCACGACACAAAAGATCGCGGTCTGGGTCGTCCCGATTCTGCTCGCGGTCACGGTGCACGAGACGGCGCACGGTTGGGCCGCGAAACAACTCGGCGATCGAACCGCAATGATGCTGGGCCGGCTCACGCTGAATCCGATCAAGCACATTGATCCGATCGGAACCCTGCTGTTGCCCATGTTGATGCTCCTGATGGGCGGTTTTGTGTTCGGTTGGGCCAAACCGGTACCCGTCACCTGGGAGAACCTGCGCAATCCCAAAAGGGACATGGCGTTCGTCGCGCTCGCGGGACCGTTGGCCAACCTGGGAATGGCCATCCTTTGGGTGCTGGTCGTTCATCTCGGATTTTGGCTCGTGGACCTCGGATCCAGCACCGGGCGTCCGCTCGTTTACATGGGCGGCGCCGGGATGGTTATCAACGTGGTGCTCATGGTGTTGAATTTAGTGCCGTTGCCGCCGCTCGACGGCGGCAGGGTAGTCGTGTCGCTGTTGCCGAACCGGCTCTCCTGGAAATACAGTCGTATCGAGCCCTACGGGATGTGGATCATTCTAGCCCTGTTTTTTACGGGTATGCTGGGGATGATCCTGTGGCCTTTCATCCTGGGCGTCGAGACTGTGCTATGCTACGCGGGCCAAATTCCATTGGACGTGTTCGATCAAATAGTTCGGACGATAAGTCCTCGTTAACCGATTGTTTTTTAATAGAGTCTCTTAGTAGGGGGTATTGTGCTAGGTCTGAACGCGCAGGGTAGGCGTGTGCTGTCAGGGATGCGGCCCACGGGGCGTCTGCATCTGGGACACTATCATGGGGTCCTGAAGAATTGGATCCGCTTGCAGCATGAATACGAGTGCTTCTTTTTCGTCGCCGACTGGCATGCGTTGACCACCGAATACGAAACCCCGGGCATCATTCAGGAGAGCGTTTGGGACATGGTCATCGATTGGCTGGCCGTTGGCGTGAGTCCGAACGCGGCCAACCTCTTTATCCAATCCCATGTTCCGGAGCACGCCGAGCTGCATCTGCTGCTGTCGATGGTAACGCCTTTGGGTTGGCTCGAACGTGTACCGACCTACAAGGACCAGCAGGAAAAGTTGCGCGAGAAAGACCTCGATACCTACGGCTTTCTGGGCTATCCGCTGCTGCAGAGTGCGGACATCCTGATCTACAAGGCCGAACTCGTGCCTGTCGGGGAAGATCAGGTCGCGCACATCGAGCTGACGCGCGAGGTTACCCGCCGTTTCAACTATCTATACGGTCGTGAGCCGGACTTCGCCGCCAAGGTGGACACTGCCATCAAAAAGATGGGCAAGAAGAACGCCAAGCTCTATTCGGAGTTGCGAAAGCAGTATCAGGAACAAGGTGACCACGAGGCGCTGAGCCGCGCCCGGGCCTTGCTCGAGGTCCAACAAAACGTCACGCTCGGCGACCGGGAACGCCTGTTCGGCTATCTGGAAGGCGAAGGCCGGGTCGTCTTGCCCGAGCCGCAGGCCCTATTGACGCCGACGGCCAAGATGCCGGGGCTGGACGGACAGAAGATGTCCAAGTCCTATCACAACACGATCGGCCTCAGGGAGTCGGCGGACAGTGTAGAGAAGAAGATCCGTACGATGCCGACGGATCCCGCCCGCGTGCGCCGCAACGACCCGGGCGATCCGGATAAGTGCCCGGTCTGGCCGTTCCACGAGGTCTATTCCTCAGACGAGGTCAAGCAGTGGGTCGTGACCGGCTGTCGCGGCGCCGGTATCGGCTGTCTCGATTGCAAGCAGCACATCGTCGACGCGGTACTGACCGAGCTTGCCCCGATCCGAGAGCGGGCTGAGCAGTTCTCGTCGGATCCCAAACTGGTCAGGAACATCATCGCCGAGGGCTGCGAGTCGGCCCGTGCCGTGGCGCGCAGCACGATGGAAGAGGTGCGCACCGCCATGCGGCTGGAGCTCGATATTTGACCCGCCCCGAATTAGTGCCCGGGCAGCGGGAAATGCCGTTTGCGCTCGTCAAGGGCGAGGCGGTCAGCGAGATGCCGCAAGACCTGTACATCCCGCCGGATGCGCTGGAGGTCTTTCTGGAGGCCTTCGAGGGTCCGCTTGATCTTCTGCTCTATTTGATCCGGCGCCAGAACCTCGACATTCTCGATATTCCGATCGCGGACATCACGCGACAGTACATCGAATACATCGAACTCATGCATTACCTGCGCCTGGAGCTCGCGGCCGACTACCTGCTCATGGCGGCGATGCTGGCGGAGATCAAGTCACGCATGTTGCTGCCCCGGCCCGTCAGCGAGGACGAGACCGAGGAGGATCCGCGCGCGGAACTTGTCCGCCGTTTGCGCGAATACGAGCAGATCCGCAAGGCTGCCCAGGACATCGACGTCTTGCCGCGCGTGGGTCGTGAGATCATGCCGGCCGAGGTGGGGATCCCCGACGGCTCGGTCGTACGTCTCCAGCCCAAGGTGGATCTGGCCGAGATCGTGCTCGCGTTCCAGGAGGTGCTCGTTCGCAGCGAACAGTATGCGCACCACCATATCCTGACCGAGCCGTTATCCGTCCGGGAGCGCATGAGCCAGATCCTGGACATCCTGAACGGCGGCGGGATCAAGCCGTTCATTCGTTTTTTCAAGCCCGAGGAAGGACGCCGGGCGGTCGTCGTTTCCCTGCTTGCGATCCTGGAGATGACCAAGGACGGCATGATCGAACTGATGCAGGAAGAGGCCTTCGCGCCCATCTACGTTAGAGCGCAGTGCTGATGAATCAAGAACAATTAATCGACATCCTGGAAACCTGCCTGCTGGTCGCCGGGCGGCCCTTGAGCCTGGATGACATGCAGGCCTTATTCGACGAGGGTGAGGCGCCGGCGACGAAAGACTTGAAGGACGCACTTGAGGACCTCGCTGAGCGTTGGAATGACCGCACGCTCGAACTCGTCAAGGTGGCGAGCGGTTACCGTTTTCAGGCGCGGAAGGGCTATCTGCAATGGGTGGCGCGTCTTTTCGAGGAACGGCCTCCCAAGTATTCCCGCGCGACCCTCGAGACGTTGGCTGTAATCGTCTATCGCCAGCCGGTCACGCGCGCGGTCATCGAGGACGTCCGCGGCGTCAGCGTCAGTACAACCATCATCAAGACCTTGATGGAGCGCGGTTGGATCCGCATCGTCGGACATCGCGACGTCCCCGGGAAGCCGGCCCTATACGGCACGACCAAACAGTTTCTCGACGACTTCAATATGTCCAGCCTGACGGATCTTCCGCCGCTCGCCGAGTTGTCGCCGGATGACCATTTGCAGAAGGAACTGGATCTGCCGGGAGAGTTTGCGCACGATGATGTCGCGGCCTCGGATGCCGCCCTAAGTCCGGAGGCGGAATTGGAAGCGGAAGCGGCCGATCTGATTGAAGAAGATCGGGCAGATGAGATTCTGGCCGATGAGGATCAGGCGGTCGAGCTGGTTTCCGAGGCCGAACTCGAATGAGCGAGCGGCTGCAAAAGGTGCTGGCCGGCCTCGGCCTGGGTTCGCGGCGCGAGATCGAGGGATGGATCGCCGAGGGCCGCTTACGCGTCAACGGGCAGGTGGCCAAGCTCGGTGATCGGGTCGAGTCTTCGGATCGCGTCAGTTTCGACGGCCGCACGGTTCATCTTTCGGCATTGGCCACAGACCGTTCGCGAGTGCTCATCTATCACAAGCCGGTGGGCGAGGTTTGTACGCGCAAGGACCCCGAGGGCCGGCCCAGCATCTTCGAGCATTTGCCCGCACTCAGGCAGGGACGCTGGATCCTCATCGGACGCTTGGATCTGAATACCAGCGGTCTCCTGCTCCTGACTAACGAGGGCGAGTTGGCCCATCGTCTCATGCATCCCTCAAGCGAGATCGAGCGAGAATACGCAGTGCGCATCCTCGGTGAAGTTGATGAGGCCATGATTAAGCGCCTTCAGGAGGGTGTCGAACTCGATGACGGTGAAGCGGCCTTCGCAAGCGTTCGCGACGCCGGCGGGACCGGCGCCAATCACTGGTATCACGTGGT
>WGNS01000041.1 GCA_016124415.1 Gammaproteobacteria bacterium
ACAATGACTCTACGGCGCATATAGCTGAATTTAGATGATCTACACCCGTCAGGCTCCGCCCTCCGGATTCCGACATCTAAATCCAGCTGCACCTATCCCGGTCTACTCGCCTTCGCGTCGCTCTCCATGGCTCGCAGTAATGGACTTTTCGGCCATGAAATACAATCACGTAACTCGTTGAAATTTATGGTGGCCAGGGACAGAATCGAACTGCCGACACGGGGATTTTCAGTCCCCTGCTCTACCAACTGAGCTACCTGGCCATTGTGGCGAATGCCTTTGAGGGCGATACGGGCGGGACCGGTTGTTTTGGGTTATTCCGGTCTTGGAGCCGCTTGGGCGCCTCCGTATCGAAGGGCATAATTAAACCCTTTCTGCCCCCTCCCCGTCAAGCACGACGTGATGGTATGCATCGGCTTTGGCGCTACGGCGTCCGATGGTAGAGTGCTGGCCATGATGCGACGCCTCCGAACCACCCACCCAGCGCTATGGCTGATCTCGCTGGCCCTTGGCCTGGCGGCGTGCTCCGACGGATCAAGCCCCGCGCGCGCGCCTACCCAAATCCCTAAGGCGCCGGAAGGCATGGTCTATATCCCCGGCGGCGCCTACGCGATGGGGAGCGATACCGTCGACAAGGAGGGTTTGCAAACGCGCTATGGGTTCACCAAGCCTCTCTATGTCAACGAGCACCCGAGCCATACGACCGAGGTTGCCGCATTTTTCATCGACCGTACGGAGGTCGTCAACGGCGATTACAAGCGTTTCGTCGAAGCCACGGGGTATCCCGAACCCGAGCCCTGGGTACAGAACGGATACAACGTTCACGAGGACAAGCTCAGGAGCGCCCACGTCGACAACCTGCGCTGGATCGCGACCGATTACTTCAAGCTCGACGTCGATACCACTAAGATGGACAAGCCCGCCCTGCTCGACGCCTTGTTCGCGGCCCAAGCGGAGCGGGACAAGCTGCCGGTCGCGGCGGTAAGCTGGTTCGACGCCGAGAGCTATTGTCGCTGGCGCGACAAACGCCTGCCGACCGAGGCAGAATGGGAGGCGGCGGCCCGGGGACCGGACGCAAACGTTTATCCTTGGGGCAACGATTGGCGGCAGGGCGCGGCCAACGGCGGCGATGAATCCGAAGGGGACGAGCCGCTAAGCCCGCCGGGCAGTTCGGCCGACGATCGCACGCCGCTCGGGGTATTGGATATGGCCGGCAACGTCTCGGAGTGGGTCGCCGACGAATATCTGCCCTATCCGAACGCGCCCATTGACGATGCCTACCCGGACTTCAAACAAGGCCAACGCGTCATCAAGGGCGGCGGCGCGGGCCTGGGGCACTATGCGCTCAGCGTGTTCTTTCGCGCCTCGCGACGCGGTCACGCGAAGCCGGAGGCCGTCAGCACCGATGTGGGATTTCGCTGCGCCCGGGATATCGCCGGGCCCTGAAATAGCCGGGTTAATCTTCTTCCTTCTCGGGAACGAAGCCCTCGGGCGGCTTGGAATCGCCGCTGAAGAAGAACTTTTCCATCTCCTGTTCGAGAAACTGACGCGCACGCGGCTCGATCGGCGACAGGCGGTGTTCGTTGATCAACATGGTCTGCTGCCGTAGCCACTGCTGCCACGCCTCCTTGGAGACGCTTTCGTAGATGCGCTTGCCCAGTTCGCCGGGATAGGTCACGAAATCGAGACCCGGGGCTTCTTTATTCAATTTGACGCATTGAACCATTCTGGTCATTGGATTCTTACCTTGGTCATTCGTTCTCTACCTTGTTCCAAAGCTCAAGCAGGCCTCGATCGTTCTCGATCAGGTCAAGCAATCGACGTACGGGGGTCGGTACGGCCACTTCTTCGCCGCGGCCAATTCCCTCCTGTGTCGGTCGAGTATACCAAAGCACCCCGTCGGCCTCCATGATCCGATCGGATGTCCGGCGCACGCGGAGGTGATACGGGTGAATGTCGAGTGTGAAGTGCGTGAACTTGTGGCGAAGGACCGGGAGCCCACGCCAAGCTTCGACCTGGAGATCCAGGGTGTCATGAAACCAGGCGGCCGTTTCCGCATCGAAATCCCCTGCCACGGGCCGTTCCGGCAAGGACCACAAGCCGCCCCAGATTCCGCTCGGCGGGCGGCGCTCGACGAGAACGCCCTGCCCCTCGATCTCGCAGAGATACATTGCCGTTTCGCGCACCGGATTCTCCCTGCGCGGTTTGGGAAATGGGAGTTCCGCGACCCGTTCCTGAGCCAGCGCCTGACAGGTATCCGCCAGCGGACAGCGCCCGCAGTCCGGTTTGCCTCGACGGCACAAGGTCGCGCCGAGATCCATGACCGCCTGGGTGTAGTCGCCCACACGATCGTCCGGTGTCAGCGCATCGGCGATCGCCCATAGACGCGCCTGCACCTTGGGATCGCCCGACCAACCTTCCACCGCGAAATGTCGGCACAGGATGCGGCGCACGTTGCCGTCGAGGATGGGATGCCGTTGGCCATGCGCGAAGGCCAGGATGGCGCCGGCCGTCGAACGGCCGATGCCCGGCAGTTCGGTCAGGGCGTCGATATCGTCCGGCAGCGCTCCGCCGTAGCGTTCACTGGCGAGCCCGGCGCAGCGGTGCAGATTGCGCGCCCTGCTGTAGTAGCCCAAACCCGCCCAATGCGCGAGCACCTCGTCGATATCCGCGCGGGCGAGCATCGCCAGGTCCGGAAAACGCGCCATGAAGCGCTTGTAATACGGGATCACGGTCGAGACCTGGGTTTGCTGCAGCATGATCTCGGAGATCCAGATCGGGTAGCTGTCCGCATGGCCCTGCCACGGCAAATCATGGCGACCATGGCGGTCGAACCAGGTCAGCAGACGATCCTGAAACGACGCTGCATCGGTAGCCGAAATACCGTTATGAAGGCTGATTGACAAGGAAAAACCTCGATGGGAAACGGCGCTGACCGCAGGCAAAAGTGTGACAAATTCCTTCGCAAAGCGCCACTTCGGGACGTGTTGCGAAGGATTCTATATAATGACCGCTTCCTGCGGCCGGGGTAAAGGCCGGGGGCGCCAACGGAAGCCGCATTAGGCCAAGGAAGCCGCTTACCAAGGGTTCGAAAATTACGGTAACGAACCCCCATAATCGAACCGTTGAACTTAAGGAGGGGAAGATGTCGACCGAGATTTCAAAGCCCGTATCGATTAGAGGCAGGAAGGAGGATGGAACTGATGTCAGCGCGGACGGCCAGGTCCTGATCGAGGAATTTGATCACAACGACCGCGTCAAACGCGCCGCCAAGGCCTGGGTCATCAGCTGGGCGCTCGCTGTCGCATCCATCCCGTTGATCATCGCCCACTGGGTGCTGGTGCCGGGCTTCCTGATCGCAGGCCCCTTCATGGCACGGCGCTACTTCAAGATCGAATCGGTCCCCAAAAAGGTGAACGGCTCCTGCCCGATCTGCGGCGAGAGCACCGAGAACAAACTCGAGAGCGGTGACAAGCTGCCCATGTGGACCTATTGCAGCGCGCACCGCGACCCCATCCATATCGTGCCCGTAGAGGAGGCCTGATGTCTTCACCCGCTTCATCCTTTGGAAACATGGCGCGCGCGGTGTTCGCCATTATCATTGTGCTCGTCATGATCGCGGCCGGTTCGGCCACCATCTTCCTGATGTTGTATTGGATGGGATTCGTCGGCAAATGAGGGATGGAGCGGGTGAAGGGAATCGAACCCTCGTATTCAGCTTGGGAAGCTGATGTTCTACCATTGAACTACACCCGCGGCGACGCTATTGTCGCCATAAACCGGGGCCGCGTCAAAGATCTTTCCATCACTTGAGTAACCCTTAGAAACATGATCGAAATACAACTCAACGGGGAGCCGAAACAGGTCGCCCCGGGCAGCACTATCGCCGATCTGGTCAGCGCGGAGGGCCTGGCCAACCGGCGCGTTGCGGTCGAGGTCAACCTCGAGATCGTTCCACGCAGCCAATACGACCGGACCGCCATCGCGGCCGGCGACCGGATTGAAATCGTTCACGCCATCGGTGGCGGACAGGAGACATCATGAACCAAGAAATTCGCACTACCCCGGAAGACAAGCCGCTCGTCATCGCGGGCAAAACCTACAAGTCGCGGCTGCTGGTCGGCACCGGCAAGTACAAGGACCTCGAAGAGACCCGTTTGGCCACCGAGGCCAGCGGCGCCGAAATCGTGACCGTGGCGATCCGCCGCAGCAACATCGGCCAGAAACCGGGCGAACCCAACCTGCTCGATGCGATCCCGCCCGATCGCTATACGCTGCTGCCGAACACGGCCGGCTGCTACACGGCCGAGGACGCCGTGCGTACCTGCCGCCTGGCCCGGGAACTGCTCGACGGTCACGACCTCGTCAAGCTCGAAGTATTGGCCGACGACAAGACGCTGTTCCCGGATATCGTCCAAACCTATGCCGCCGCCGAGCAGCTCATCAATGACGGTTTCAAGGTCATGGTCTACACGAATGACGATCCGATCGCGGCCAAGCGCCTCGAACTCATGGGCTGCGTTGCAGTCATGCCGCTGGCGGCCCCGATCGGCTCGGGTCTCGGCATTCGCAATCCGTACAACATCCGCACGATCGTCGAGAACGCCGAGGTGCCCATCCTGGTCGATGCCGGCGTCGGCACCGCCTCGGACGCGGCCGTGGCGATGGAACTCGGCTGTGACGGCGTGCTCATGAACACCGCCATCGCCGGCGCCCAAAAGCCCATCCTGATGGCATCGGCCATGCGCAAGGCGATCGAAGCCGGCCGTGAGGCCTATCTGGCCGGCCGCATGCCGCGTCGCCGTTTCGCCAACGCATCGTCGCCGCTCGATGGACTGTTCTTCTAAAGTCTCCGCGCCGTCGCGGACCCATGGCCTGATCCAACCCATAGAGGAATCACGCCTGGAGCGGATACGCAGCTACGTTCGCCGCGAAGGTCGCATGACCGACGCCCAACGGTCGGCGCTTGCGGAACTATGGCCGCATTACGGCTTGGACGTCGACTTGACGGGTGAACCCGCGCCCCTGGATCTGGATGCCGTCTTCAGCCGTCGGGCCGTGCGTCATTTCGAAATCGGCATCGGCATGGGCGACGTATTGGTCGATCTGGCGACGAAAAACCCTGATCAGGACTTCATCGGGATCGACGTCTATCGCCCCGGTATCGGACGCGTGCTCGGCCGGCTCGCCGAAAACGGGATCGAAAACGTCCGGGTCTTCTGTGGCGATGCGGTCACCGTGCTCGAACGCGTCATCCCGGCCGAATCGCTCGATCACGTCTACCTGCTCTATCCCGACCCCTGGCCCAAAAAGCGCCATCATAAGCGCCGCTTGTTGCAGACCGGCTTCGCTCGGTTAATCGCGAGCCGTTTGCGCCCCGAGGGGTTGTTTCATCTTGCGACGGATTGGGAACATTACGCGCTGCATATGCGCACGGTCCTGGACGCCATGCCCGAATTTACCAACGCATCCGGCCGGGGCAATTTCGCGCCCCGCCCCGACTATCGCACCATCAGCCGCTTCGAGCGCCGCGGCGACCGCCTCGGACACGCCCATTGGGATCTGACGTATCGCAAGAATCCGAAGGTTCAGAAATAACCATAGCAATAAAGCCATAACACCATTTTAATCATTGTGTTATGGCTTTATTTTAAGATGAAAGATTAAAAATTAATTCGCGACTGAATCCGCCAGCGCATTGTCTCTGGGATACCATCCCCCATCGAAAGATGCGAGATCCTCGGCGTAGAGACGCCCCTGTTTGTAGAGGCCGTCGACCTTCTTTCGCGACAACACTTCGATGACGCCGTCGGCGCGCATATACCCCCAAAGGCCGTGCACCGTAAGCTCGAGAACGGTCGCCATGATATCGTCGAAGCGTATCTGATAACGCGCGGCGAGCCCTTTGAAATCCTCAATGTTCAGGGGGCGAGTTTGCAATCTCGCCTCGTCCACCAGCAACGCCTCCAAAGCGACATCCCATTTGGGCATGTCCTCGCCAACCACCCCACTTGCTGCCAATTCATCCAATCGCGTGTCTCCTCTGTGATCGTATACGCTCTTTCCGACTCAATATAAATAGTATCCGGTCGATGATTATTCACATAGAATAGGCGAAGATATGCCTTCTCTATCGACTCTATCGACACTTCGGCGAATGAATCAACCCTTCAGAACACTCTGTTACATCATTTTAACCTCGTCGCTGCTCGCATGCTCGGGGCAGCCGTGGCATGCCCAGCCGCACGAGGAACAGCCCGCGCCCAAGGCCGACGACGAGGCGACCGTTGCGCTGGTGACGACCGACGCCGACGTCGGGGACAGTGAAGGCGATGCCGCCAAGGCCGGCGATGACGGCAGCGCCGAAACGATTTCCATGCTCTGGGGCAAATTCAGGACCCAGATCTCCGCGCCCGATCCCGAACACCACGTCGAAGACGAGACCGGACCGGAAAGCGACGTTCAAAACCCTGAAACCTCGAATCAGCAGAACGCTGATAACGCAGCGGTTACGGCAAGCTCCCAGGAAGCGGTCTCCTTCGGCGCGACCGAGCCGGCGGATATCTGGAAACGCATACGCGCGGGCTTCAGGTTGCCCGTCGACATCAACCACAGGGTTCGCCTGGAGGCCGCTTGGTACAGTCGGCACCCGGAATACATCAACCGTACGATCGAGCGCGCCGAACCCTACCTGCATTACATCGTCGAAGCCCTGGATCGCCATCACATGCCGATGGAGATCGCATTGTTGCCGATCGTCGAGAGCGCCTATCAGCCGTTCGCGTTTTCTCACGGCCGGGCGGCGGGACTCTGGCAATTCATCCCCGGGACGGCCAAGCGTTACGGCCTCACGCTCAACTGGTGGTACGACGGACGCCGGGACGTGATCGCCTCGACGGAGGCGGCCCTGACTTTGCTCGATAACCTCAACAAGGAATTCGACGGCGACTGGGAACTCGCCCTCGCTGCCTACAACTCAGGCTCCGGCACCGTCCACAAGGCCGTTCGCAAGAACAAGGCGAGGGGCAAACCGACGGACTTCTGGTCGTTGCGCCTTCCCAAGGAAACGCGGGCTTATGTCCCGAAGCTGCTGGCGCTCAAGGCCATCATCGCCCAGCCCGAGCTCTATCACGTTTCGCTGATGCCGATCCCGGACGAGCCCTACCTCGCGACGGTGGAAATCAAATCGCAGATCGATTTGGCGCTGGCCGCCGACCTGGCCAACATTGAACTCGATGAACTCTACCGCCTGAATCCGGGTTACAACCGCTGGGCCACGGACCCGAACGGTACACAGACCCTGGCCCTTCCGGTCGACAAGGTCGAAGGTTTCCGGGAAAGACTGGCTCAAATCGACGACAAGGACCGCATCCGCTGGGTCAGACACCGGGTCAAGAACGGTGAAACGCTGGGCCATATCGCAGGCGACTATCACACCACGTTGAAGGTCATCAAACAGGTCAACAACATCAAGGGATACATGATCCGGAGCGGACAAAGCCTCATGATCCCCGTGGCGACGCGCGATCTCACCGATTACCGGCTGAGCACGAGCCAACGCCTGAGCCAGTTGAAGGACCACCGCCCCGCTCCGGGCCGCGTAAAACTGATGCATACCGTCACCAAAGGCGACACGTTCTGGGAGCTCGCGAAGAAATATCGTGTCTCCAGCGCCCAGATCGCGCGCTGGAACGGCATGTCGCCCAAGGACTATCTGCGGCCGGGACAACATCTCGTCATCTGGCAGCAGACGCCTCATTCCGCCGAATCGGACGTCGAGCGGCCATCGACCTCCCTGGCCGCGGCGAACTCGACGCGCAAGATTCGTTACGTGGTCCGCAAGGGGGATTCCCTGGCCAGGATTTCCA
This sequence comes from Gammaproteobacteria bacterium, assembly GCA_016124415.1. GTDB lineage: Bacteria > Pseudomonadota > Gammaproteobacteria > SZUA-140 > SZUA-140 > RI-283. The sequence goes on from WGNS01000041.1 coordinate 7,869, forward strand.
ACAGATTCAAGGTCAGAATCTCCGAACTGCGCCGCTGGAACGATCTGCCCGAAGGCAAGTACCTGCAGCCCGGTCAGCACCTGACGCTGTTCATCGACGTCACCAAGCAGTCCGAGAATATCTAACGCGCGTCGATGTGGGCACGGCACGCCGTGCCCCTACGTCTCACAGCATGTCCTTAGACTCGTAGGTTGGACTGAGCTCGCGAAGCCCAACGTAACCTACCGTCCGTTGGGCTTCATTCCATTCAGCCCAACCTACAGCCACCCGCCGGGAACGTTTCGTCTGGTGGTAGGGGCACGGCGCGCCGTGCCCTTACGCCTCACAGCATGTCCTTAGACTCGTAGGTTGGGCTGAGCTCGCGAAGCCCAACGTAACCTGCCGTCCGTTGGGCTTCATTCCATTCAGCCCAACCTACAGTGCCCGCCGGGAACGTTTCGTCTCGGTGGTAAGGGCACGGCGCGCCGTGCCCCTACGTCTCACAGCATGTCCTTAGACTCGTAGGCTGGGCTTCATTCCATTCAGCCCAACCTACAGCCGCCCGCCGGGAACGTTTCGTCTGGTGGTAGGGGCGCGGCGCGCCGTGCCCTTGTGCCCCCCTCTGGAATCCGGGGAGCTCTCCGACACTCACAGCTTGGCGAGCGTCGCCTTCGCCTCTTCGAGCCCCTGATATTTGCCGACGTCGGCACCGGTGGCTTTCTCAAGCGCCAGTTTCGCGGCCGCGTTGTCGCCGAGGCGATAACGGGTCATCCCAAGGTGATATTGCAGCACTCCGATTCGTTCCGCCCGCTTGACCGCCTTATCCAGCAGCGGCAACGCGGCCTTGTAGTCTCCCTTCTGATACAACACCCAGGCCAGGGTATCCAGATAAAAGGGATTTTCCGAGTCCTGGAAACGCTTGGCCAGTGTATAGGCCTCATCGACCTCCTTGGCGTCCGCCTTGGGTTCGGAGAGCAGCAAAGCGGCCAAGTTGTTGGCGATGACGTCGGCGTCGGGATGACGGTTCAGGACCTCCCGGTATAACGCCAGCGCCTCGCTCTTCCGCTGGTTGCCCGCGTACAACTCGGCAAGCTTGACGATCAATCCGAGATTTTCCGTATGGGAGGAGGCGTCGCGATAAACAGCGGCGGCCTTATCGATCTGCCCCGCCTTTTGATAAAACTCGGCGAGCTTGACGACGGGCACACTCCAGTTCGGATTGGCATCGATCGCCTTACGGAACTCGGCTTCGGCCTTTGCGTGCTGCTTTTGCTCGTCGTAGAGTTCTGCCAGAAGCTCGTGCGCGAACGGGTGCTTGGCGTTCTTTTTGGTCAGCGCCTGCATACGGCTGACCGCCTTGTCCATATGCTTTTGCGCCAGATCGGCGCGAATCAACACCGCCCAAAGGTCAGGGCTGTCCGGGCTCATCGCCACGGCCTTTTCGAATTCGCTTACCGCGGCGTCCAACTTATTCTGAAGCGCATAGATATGCCCCAGGTGTATGTGCCCGGCCGGCAGCTTCGGAGCGGCCTTCTGAAGCTCATTGGCCGCCTCGATCGCATGCTTCCACTCTTTCTGCTCGGTGAGGATCTGTACCTTGAGCTCGAGTACCGTGGGATTGCCCGGCGACAGGGTCAGCGCCTCCGAGCAAGCCTTCAACGCGCCGGCCAGATCCTTGGTTGCAAACAGCAATCTGACCTTAGCGATGCGGGCGCTGACGTCGTTGGGATCGGCCTCGATGACGCGGTCGACGTTATCGCTCGCAAGCTCAGGCTGGTTGTTGGCCAACTGCGCCTCGGCGAGGAGTTTCAAAACGGGCGTGGAATTGGGGTCGCCATGAAGGATCTGGCGATAATCCGCGATCGCGCCTTCCGGATCCTTGTTGATCATGGCGATCTTACCCCGCAACAACAGGGCCCCGCTGTCCTTCGAGTTTTCCTTGAGCACGCGGGAGATCAGCTCGTTCGCACCGTTCAGGTCCTGTTTGCCGATCAGCAGCTCGGCCAGGCCATTGTTGGCGGCAACCCAGGCGGGACCTTCGGTGACGCGCGTCAACACGTCCTTGTAGATGGCTTCCGCCTTATCGGGCTGCCGCGTAGCGAGATAGAATTTGGCGAGCCCGAAGCTGCGGTTATTGTCGTCGGGTTTGGCGTTCAAGGCGTCCTTGAGGGCCTTTTCCGCCTCAACGGTCCCCCGCTTCTGGGTCAGGAAATCCGCCAGCAACAGGACACGGGAATAGTCGTCCGGTGCAGCCACAACGCCGTCGCGAAGCAGTTTCTCGGCATCGTCGAGCCGGTTCTGCTGGATGTAAAATCCCGAAAGGCGGGCACGGTACGCGTAATTATCGGGCTCCAGCTCCATGACCTTCTTGAGCAGGCGCTCGGCTTCCACGGGATCGGCATTCACCTTGAGCTGCCCGAGCGCGAGGTACAAACGAGCGTCGCCGGGCGTAGCGGAAATCGCGGCGTTGAGCACATGCGCCGCCTCGGTCTCGTTCTGGGTACGGACATAAAGCGTCGCCAGCGTGAGCACAGCCTCCACGTTACCCGTATCGCCGGCCACTATGGGCTTGACGATATCGATCGCCGACTGCGTTTCGTTTTTCTTGGCCAGCACGAGCGCCTTGAGTAAACGGCCTTCGACATCGGCAGCATTGATCGTCAGAATCGCATCCGCCATCTGCATGGCCTGATCGCTGTCGCCGCCGAGAAGATACAGTCGACCCAGCTTGACCTGCGCCTCCAGATAACCGGGCTTGAGATCCGTTGCAGCCTTGTATTGAGCAAAGGCGCTCCGCCAGTCCTGCTTTTGTTCCGCGATCTCCCCCAACAGAAAATGCGCTTCCGCGATCTTGGGATCGATCTGCAGGGCGTTTTTGAGTTCGAGCTGAGCTTTGACGTAATTGCCTTGGGCGAAGAGCTGCTTGCCATGCTCCAGATAAGCCGCCTTTCTTTCTTCGCTGCCGCTGCAGCCGGCCAAGGCAACGCCGAGCGAGGTGAGCAGTAGTGTCGCGCGGACAATCCGTCTGATTTTCATGTTGGAGATACCGGATCTATTGAATGGGAAATTGCGCACATCCTACCATGCCTGAAAAAAAACGCACGGCGTCAAGTATTACGGTTGCATGACAAACTCTCGGCCGACGCTGAAAAACGCCGGCACCTGATGTCACTCCGCCTTTTTCATGACGGGGAATAGTCCGCCCCGTTGCTTGTCCTTCGCGACCGCCGTGACGATGTCGGGCGTCACTTCGGAAAGGCTGTCCGCGAAGGCATAGACCAGGGCCGTATCGCAAATCTGATTGATGAGCCGCGGCACCCCCCCCGAAAAATCATAGACTTCGTCACAGGCGTCAAGCGTAAAAATCCCTTCAGGTCCACCCGCGACTCTGATCCGATGGTCGATATAGGCACGCGTTTCCTCGTGAGTCAGCGGATCCAGGTGAAAATCGACCGAGATACGCTGCACAAATTGTACGAGCCCGGGTCGACGCAGCGTCTCGCGGAGTTCCGGTTGACCAACGAGGATGAGCTGCAGGACCAAGTCCTTGTCGGCATTGATGTTCGACAGCATGCGCAGCTCCTCGAGCGTCTCGGGATCGAGGTTCTGAGCTTCGTCGACGATCAGGACCGTGCGCTGACCCTTGGCGTATTCGTCAATCACGAAATCGATGAAGCGCCTGTATAGGGTAGCCTTGTCGAGACTGTCGCATTCGAGACCGAACGCCACGAGCACCCATTGCAGCAGCTCACCGAAGGAGCGGTGGGTATTGGAGATCAGCCCGACCGTAAGCTCCTTGTCCATGTCGTCCAGGAGCTTGCGGATCAGCGTAGTCTTGCCGGAGCCGATCTCACCCGTGATGACGCTGATGGCGGCCTGATTCATCAGACCGTACTCGAGCATCATGAGCCCCGTCTGGTGACGACGGCTCGGATAGAGAAAGGCCGGGTCGGGAGTCAGCGCGAAGGGCTTTTCCGTTAACCCGAAGTAAGCGGTATACATCTCGATGAATTCGGGACGGCGAAGTTCAATCCCTGACCTTGTTCAACACCGTCCCGATGATGTTGGACGATTGCAGGATCATTTCCCGCGCCCGGGCCAATTCTTCGCCTTGGGTCTTGCCGTCCTCGACGACCAACAGCGTGGTATCGACAAAGGGCGAAAACGCCAGCACGTCGGCGGCCGTCAGCACCGGCGGTAGATCGAAGATCACCACTCGGGCCGAATAGCGGTTCTTGAGCTCCTCGACAAGGCTGATCATCTTCGGTGAGCCCAATAGTTCGGCCGGATTCGCCAGCGCATCCTTGCCGGGCAGGATCACGAAGCGGTCCACGCCGGTATTGACGAGGATGTCCGGAATCTCCACCTGGTCGAGCAAATAATCGCCTAACCCCCGCTCCGGCGTAAACCCGAACAGTTGATGGATCTGAGGGTGACGAAGATTGGCATCGACGAGCAAGACCGTACCCGTTACCTCCATGGCCATGCTGAGCGCCAGGTTGATTGCGGTCAACGACTTGCCCTCGTTCTCGCCGGGGCTGGTCACCGCGAGTACGTTCCAGTCGTTCTTGCGCATCTGCTGCAGGACACGCGTACGCAGGATCTTGTAGGACTGCGCGAAATCGGAATCCGGATCCACCGAACTGATGATCCGATGCTCACGCAGGACCTCGTCACGCACCTGGACCTGACGGGTCTGGGTATAAGTAATCTGTTCGGACTGAGAGGCCGTTCGCTTGGCCGGCGCAGCGGTCACAGTCGCCTGAGTTCCGGAAGCGCGCTGCTCTCTCGCTTTGTCTAGCGCCTTCTTTATCCGTTCCATACCGTGTTTCCCCAAATGCTCAATTGCTATGTCTCAATATCGACCGAAACGGGCTTGCTCTCCATCCGTTCCCAAGTGACGTATGCGATCTAACGGACACGTCCTCAGGAAACGCCAAGCCGGTTCAATAACACAAACCAAATCACGTCCAGCGGTTTCCATAGAAAATGGACCATGGCGAGCACGCCGAGCACGGCGACGACGAATGCCATGGTTGCCCTGGCCCGGTAACGTGAATCGCGGCGGCGCTCGCTTTCGGTTTTCAGATAAGGAACGGCCACCAAGGGCAGCTCGCCGGTCAGGCTTTCGACCGCGCCCAACCCCCGCACCGAACCGTCAAGGGCATGCGCGGAAAAGCCGTATCCCAAGCCAGCGCCGATGGCAAGAACAAAGCCAAGAAACATCAATGCCTTGCGATTAGGTTTGACCGGAAGCTCCGGAAGCTCGGGCGGCTCGATCAGCGTAAAGCGCTCGGCTTTGCGTTCCTTCTCCAACTCCTGAGCGATCTGGGCCTCCATCTGCTTGGCCTTGGCCTGCTGGAAACGCTGCAGGATATTGTCATGCTCGCGGGTCAAATCCCGATATTCCCGTTCGGCTTCCGGCGTTTTCTGCAAGCGCGACTCATAGTCGGTCATCTTTTCTTGGAGCTTGCGCTCCTGGGTCTTGAGCGACTTGAGCTCTAGATTGGCCGACTCCAGTTGAGCCCGCAAAGTGATATAGGTTGGGTTGTTCGCATCGGAATCCACCCCAGCGCCCGACGCACCGGATGCTACAGCCTGTTCATCGGCTTTGCGCTCGTCGGCAGCAATCTGCGCTTCGAGGCCGGCCACCGCATTGCGAAGGTGAACGACATCGGGATGTTCCTCGGAATATCTCGCTCTCGCAGCCGCAAGTTGATCCTGAAGGTCCTTCAGCTTGGCACGAGCCTCTGAATCAACGCTTGTCGCGATGCCAAGCTGTTCGCGCAACGATTTAATTTCGTTACGAACTTTCACGAGATCGGGGTAGTCTTCGCCATAGTTCGAAGCCATGCTCAAGGCCTTGAGCTCAAGCAGCTTCAGACGAGCCTTGGGCTCCATGATGCCGTCCTGGGAGGTCGCCGCCGCAACGGGATCGACGAGCGCCAGCTGCCCCTGAAGGTAGATGATTCGCTCCTCGTGGGAGGTGATCTGCGCTTTGACACTCTGCAAATCGCGTTCGGTGCGATCCAGCAAGGTCATATTCAGATCCACAAGCTCGGGCAACCGATCCATGTTCTTTTTCTTGAAGGCCGCCAGACGCGTCTCGATCTCGGATAACTGGTCGGACAAGCGCTTGGCGTCATCAGCCAAAAAGTCCGTCGCCTCCTCGGCCTTCTGCGTCCGATTACGGATGTTCTCCGTCAGGTAGAGAGACACCAGCTCATTGGTGACCCTTTGTACCACCTCCGGAGTCTCACCGTCGTAGCTGATATTGAAGGCGATCGTGGCTTGGGTCGGGCGCCCGCTGCGAGGGTCGATCACATCGGCGCTAACGCGGTTAAGCTGGATGTCCTTACGCATCTGATCGATGACCTCTTCCATGGTCGCGTCCTTGCGATCGTCGGCATAGAGATTGTACTTCTCTATGATCCGGGTCAGATTGGCGCGCGTCATGACCCGCTGACTGATCACCTGAATACGCTGATCGGCAAAGCTCGTCACGGTCGAACGGACAAGGTCCGAAGGGATGTCCTGCTCTTCGATCAGAATGGTGGCTGAAGAGCGATACACAGACGGCAACCCGAAGGCCAGCGCAAGCGAAATGAGCAGGACCACACCGGCGACCACGAATATTCGCCCCCGTCTCCGGGACAAAGCCGCGATATAGTCCTTCACTCCGGGCTGGGCTTCCATCATGGAGAGGGCGTCTGCTGGTGTATTCATGCGATAAGAGTTCCGTTTGACGACGATGCGGTTCGGTAAACCGATAAAATAACCCGGCATCCTTCCGGTTGCCAGGCCGCCTCCTTGGGCATAAACATTGTTATGGTCGGCATTTTAGCATACAGGGGCGTCGAATCAGCGCCGCCGAATATTAAGGCGTTATGACAAACGGCTTCGCTCACCAAAGCGCCCCGGCTCGGGTAGGAGGCGAATAGGAGATCGTCAGGCCCACGATGTGCCGCTGCGCATGCTGACTCAGGTTGGCGTAGCTTTGTCTGCCGTAGGAATAATAGCCCCGCAACGACCACTCCCGATCGATGCGCCAGAGCAGCGACGGCGATAGACGCACATAGTCGTAGTCGGTAGTGCGCACCAGATCACCGATACCCCGGCTACGGCTGTACAATAACGACGCATGCAAACTCAGGTCCCTTCGATAGCGGTAACCGGCATCCATCGACACCTGATCATTCTGCAATAAATTGCCCCCACCGCTCGGCTGCACAAGGCGTTGGTAGCCGAGATCAGCGGTACTTTGTCGCCATGCATGCCCTAAATCGACCGTCGCGATGATCCCGTTTTTCCTGTCGTGGGAGACTTGCTGGATCGGGAAGATGCTGGGGCCTATGATCACGAGAATCGTCTGGCGCAAACTCGTCTCGGTTTGCCGCAAACCCAGCGTCGCGCCGAAACGGGTCGTAGGAGAAAACAAGTGGTCGTAACCCAAACTCAGGCTGCGGTCGTCGGACTTCGTCGTCTCATCTCGAGTTCGATAGTACAGCAGCGACGATTGGACGCTTACACGATCCTCCGCCGAAACCTGATACTTCAGCCCCGCGTCGGCCTGTTGCAAACGATAGCCGAACAAGCCAAGTCTATTGGCATCCTTGCCGTAGTCGACGAGGCTGTAACGGTAGTTCACGTCCGCCGTCAGGCGGTCGGAAAAATACCCCTGCCACCCCGGCGCGGCGTAACGCTCAAAGCGCTTTACGCTATTTTGCACAAGCCCGGAGGTCAATAGCTCCGACTGCAACGTGGAGTTCTGGACGAATCCGCCTCCTAGTGACCATTGCTGGGTCTGCCGGCGATATTGCGTCGTCGCCCGCGCCGTCCAATCGTTCGAGTCCAGCCCTTGCCCGCTGTAACGCCTGGAGGCATAGGACAGATCCCCGTCGAGGCGTAGCCTTTGTCCCGCAGTGTAGAAATTGAGCCCGGGACTGACGACCGTCTGATAGCGGGCATCCGGCGTGGTTTGACGCATCGTCACGTTGCTGTTGTACTCCTCCCGCATCGAGAACTTCGGCGACAAATCGTAGGCGATGGCGGCCTCGCCTCGCACAGGCAATGCAAACGAAGCTGCAAGCGCCAACAGCCGGGCGTAGCGATCAGAAGAAGTAACGCGCATAACGGTCAGGGAACGACGACGACGTCTCCGTTCTTAAGGAGAATATTCTGCTCCAGATGCTTGCCCTTCGATACATCGTCGTAGTCGAAATCGATCACGGTTTCCTGCCCGTCGACCCGGCGCAGGATACGGATGTCGTCACGATCGGCAAAGGCCGTGAATCCGCCGGCCAAAGACAAGGCCTGCATCACGTCGAGGTACTGCCCCGCGACCAAGGCACCCGGCTTGTTGATTTCGCCGATGACGAAGACGCGGTTGCTGCCGATGCGCAGCAACGACACCGAAACGACCGGATCCGGGATGTAACGCCGCAAACGGGCCACAAGCTCGTCATGCACTTCTTCGACTGTTCTACCTACCGCCCGGATCGCGCCCACCAGCGGAAAATTCAGCATCCCGTCGGGACGAATCATGGTCTCCTTTTCCAAGCCATCTTCACGCCAAACGGAAATCGACAAGACGTCCTCTGGTCCCAGACGATACGGCTGTGTCACGTTGTCGGCGGTGTCATTTGCCGGCATAACGTCTTTTGCGAGTGCCGTGACATCAGCGCCGTCGGCCGCCCACACATTCAGCGACACGCAGCACAAAGCCATTCCAAGCGCGGAGGTTACAAGTCTCTTCATACTTTTCCCCATCATGTTCAATGTCAAAACACCGCCTATCATAACGCGACTCCGTTAAGATCCTATAACCAAGTCTTACCCTGTAGACCCACGACTAATAGCGCCGCCATGGTCAGATAGCGCAGAAGTCTCTGCTGTATCGGCATACCGCCATTGAGCACAAACTCCAAACCGTAAAAGAGCAAGATGACTTTGGGTACCGCCGTGGCGAGAGCGCTGTTTTGGTCGTGAAAATCCGGCAGATTGGGCACCAGGATTGCCAGGAACAGCACCAGGAAATCCATGGGCGTGACACGGAAAAAATTGCTCCGCGTCAAACGCATGCCCACGACCAGCAAGACCGCCATGGCGACAAACACCGGCAAATCCAATGCGTGCGTCAACGACGAACCCGCCTCTCCCGTGTGGACCAGATAGACGGTGAAAACGGCCGTGGCATACACCACCACCTGCTCAACAAGGTGCAGTCCACGCAGCCGGGGAAAGGTCTTGGCCAGGACCAAACATGCCAACATCAGGATTGAGGCAACGATGATATCGTCGGATACGTTCCCGGCGGCCAAGGCGGAAGTCAGGAACACGCCCCCAACCAGCAGCGTTAGCCCCCAATAGACGATGTGGGTCAACAAACCCGTCTGCCGGAGACGAGCGATGACGCGCGACAAGGTAGGACTACTGAGCCCCGCCCCCCGCTCTACCTTCCAGCCCCTGATATGAGCCAGGTTGAAGAAAGTCAGGATCGACACACTGATGGCCAAATACAAGGTGACGAGCCAGAAGTCCGGGAAATACCGAAAGATATAGCCGCAACACACCATCGTCGCCTGGGCTACATAGATAATGAACACGGCCTCGTAGTGATCGAGCCCCAACGCCAACAACTTATGATGGATATGGTTCTTGTCGGCAGAAAACGGCGACCGCCCCTCCAGGATGCGTTGCGACATGACGGCCAGCGTATCCAGAATCGGCATCCCCAACAAGAACAGCGCCACGACCGGGCTCATGGCCTCATGCACCTGCTGGGTCAGGATGATGACCAAGACACCCGCCGAGAACCCGAGGAATTGGCTACCGCCGTCCCCCATGAATATGCGGGCAGGATAAGTATTGTAGCGCAGGAAGCCCATGATGCCGCCCATGATCGCGAGCGCTACCATCACAAGCTGATCGCCATTGGCCAAATACGCCATGATTGCAACGCCTACCAGCGTCAACATGCTCAGGCCGCCGGCGAGCCCGTCGAGCCCATCGGACAGATTGACGGCATTGGTCACCCCGATCATGGCAATCACCGTGATCGGAATGGAAATGTAATCGGGGATTTCCTCAAGCCCGACCAGCGGCAAATACTTGACCCGAACGCCGCCGTAAAGCACGACGATGAGCACGGGAACGACCTGCCCAAGAAATTTCCAGCCGTAACTCAGATCGCGCCAATCATCCAGCAGACCGAACAGAAAAATCATTGCAAGCGCAAGCAAAAATGCCGCGTACTCCTGCGACATGGGCAACCAAAGGAGTAACGGAAGGAAGGTTCCCAGCGCAATAGCGATACCCCCCACACGCGGTACCGCGTGCAAGTGAACTTTGCGTTCGTCGGGTATATCGATCAAGGCAAGGCGTCGCCCATAGTGGATCAAGGGCGAAATCATGACCATCGAAATGGCCAATGCGGTCAGGGCGACAAAGAAATAGATCATGTGCCCCAATCAATCAGGCACGTAGGCCGGGAGCAACGGATACACCTGTGCCGCGAACCGGCTCAGGCGCTGATTGGCTTCGTTCAGCGCTGCACTACCAGGCCCAATAGGCGTTACGAGCCGAACCAGAGCGCCATCGGTTCGATTGCGCGTCAACGCGTCCCAGAAGATGTACCACTTGACGGCCCATTGATTCGTGAGAACGCGCCCACGCTGCTGGAACCAGTAGTAGACCAATTGGCGATCACTTCCCTTCTCGATAATCAGACTGTTCACCTGCAACGGAGACTGTCCTTTGTTGAGCGGAATCGGCCGCTTCAAAAATGAGCCGGGCACGGCCTGTGTCAGCTTAGTAATCTCCCAACCGCCACCGGGGATACAGGCTTCGGGAGAATGCGGCACCTTGTCTTTACGCTGAGTCGCATAGTACCCGACGTAGAAATTGACTGCACTTCCATCGGGTTCGTGGTAGTTGGCCATGACATAATCATCGAAATTTAATGCATCGATGTATTGAGCCTCCAACGGACTGAACTTTCCAACCCAATCGCCCAGGCGCATCGGAAAAACGGCGAAGTCCTTACGCGCCAACTCTACAGGTTGACGATTGGGTATAGCCTGCATCACCCCCATAACCACGGACATTAAAAGTAAGCTTGCGATAAAGGGTCGGGTAAAGTCGCGTGAATGCACTTCCACATTTACTGGACGATGAGCAGGAAGGCGAATATTAAACGCCTCGGAAAAAGACATCCGATCGGAGCCAATCCGAGCCAGAACGACGATCTCGAACATTAGGATCGCAGTGCAGGCCATGAATACGAGCCAGCCCTCGAAGTCGTGCAGAAATCCCTCAGCCATCGACTGCCCCCAATACTCGACCATGATTCCGATCACACCGATCCGAAAGCTGTTCATCAAGATCGTTACCGGGATGGTCGACAGGAACAAAACCACCCGCTTCCACATATGGCCGTGATAAAAATAGGCCAGCATGAATCCAATGGTCATAAGTGGAAAGAGATAGCGAAGACCGCTGCAGGCCTCGACCACCTGCAACTTGAATACCCCGAGATCTATTACATTACCCTCTAGGTAGACACTGATCCCGAATAGCTTGATGACCAAGACTCCCAACTGAGAGGAGATCAATTGCAACTGCTGCGAAAGCCCGCTCAGTATGAACCCCGGTAACGGTATCGTAAAAGCGAGCATTAGGAGCGGAACAAACAGATAGCGGAAGGCCTGCCTGCCGACGAAGGCCAAGGCGACACCTTCCAAAACAATAACGAAAGCATATTGAACCAAGGTATACATGGCACCGAGCTCGCCCAGAACATATAGAAACGCTCCCGCCAAAGCCACTCCGAATCCCACCCATGAGCCGGTGAAAGGCGTCCGCTCCAGGTAATCCCGATTCTGCCAGATCAGAAATAGGGCGATTGCCGGGACGATGTAGCCGTAACTATATTCCGCTTGCCCGTACCAAATTCGCTCAAGACGGATCAGCCCGCCGGCGAACATCGTCGCCAACACCGCGGCAAGAAAGGACAGAGCAAGCCATTGGTTGGTAGAGAGTTGCCAAACTTGCGTTCGGCTACCGTCATTAAAAGATAGGGTCGAAGTCATTGCTCGCGAAGAAAAACGATAGAAAACGGTTCAAGGGGCATCGATAAGACAGCGCCGCCTTAGAGTTAAACATCTATACATCGTAGCCGGGAATTCTAGCACAAAAACCCAAAAACCTCTTCATGATCAAATAATTCTGACTGCAAACCCGTCACAATACTGTCATATTTTTAGCTGAAACTAGAGAGGCGGCAATGCTATACTTTTGCTCGATTCATCACTTCCTCGGAAAAACCATGATCCGAACGTGGATACCACTCGATCACTGACGCCGTTGGCCGAGAAAAAGCATGCGACACAAGAACTATGGGTGGCAAAACGCCCTTGACCCCAACTCGTGTAACTACATTACTCCCAAGATCCTCGAACTGGCCCCTCAATTCGAACATGCCCGTATACTGGACCTCGGCTGCGGAAACGGGGCCTTGTGTCACGCTCTCATGCGCAACCTTTCCTGTGAGGTAGTGGGCATTGAGTATGACGAACACGGTGCCAGAATTGCGCAGGAGTCGAATCCCGGAGCACGCATCTTCAATTATGGTGTTCAGGACAACCCGGACACCCTACTAACGCAAGTCGGCGACAAATTCGACCTTGCCGTGTCAACCGAGGTCATTGAACACCTATACTCACCACAACTCCTTCCACAATATGCAGCCCGGGTATTGAAACCGCACGGGCGACTCATTGTCTCGACGCCATACCATGGTTACCTGAAAAACCTTGCGATCTCGTTGACCGGACACTGGGATGCGCACCATACGGCGCTTTGGGAAGGTGGTCATATCAAGTTCTGGAGCAAGACCACACTAAGCCGGCTAATGAAGGAAAATGGCTTTTCCACCGAAGGCTTTTACGGCATAGGTAGACTGCCTTGGCTCTGGAAAAGCATGGTCATGGTCTTTCGCAAAGACTGAACGCCCCCCACAGCTTAGCGCGGGCCGCAGTCAGTCAACAGCTCGCACCAGGATCTCAGGCGGTTCTCGCTGCGATTTTCGGACTGATGAAGTTTTCGGGAATATGCGCAAAGTTGGTCACGAGTCGATTTTTCAACGCTCAGGCGCCCAAGAAACGCCGCAAGACCAGCTGTATCCCCGATTTCGAAAGAGCGCCCAATGGAGGCGCGCCGAATCTGCTGAGCCAGTTCGCCGGCAATATCGCCAACGAAAATGACCGGGCGCCCTGCGGCCACCACCCCATAAAACTTGCTTGGTACGATTAACCCCTCCATTCCAGGCAGCAGCGAAATCAGGTGCACATCCGGCACGCAAAGGCTGGCACTGAGCCGTTCGATCGGCTGATAAGGCATAAACAACACATTGCCGAGTCCTTCATCGGCAACCTTCTGCTCCAGCCACGGTCGCCGCGCACCGTCCCCAACGAACAAGAAGACGATGCTAGGATTATCTTTGAGGACCACGGCTGCCGACATGATCGTTTCAAACTCGTGCCCACGCCCCATATTTCCGGAGTATCCGACGACAAAGCGATCACTCACACCCCATTGCTCACGAAGCATGTTCGCCAGGGCGGCATCATCCGGTCCTATCTCGGTCAGCGCCCAGTTCGGGATCACCCGGATAGCGTCGGGATTTTCCGCGGTACGCGCCAGTAGTGCGGCCATTTGCTCACCTATGACGACATTCCAGCGCGCATGATTCAGACTGTAGTTGCGCAATCGCCGTAAAACTGGTGATAGCCATCCTATACCCCTGACGCCTAAACGTTCGGCCACCTCGGGAAATAGGTCCTGCAACCAGTTCACGAGCACACCCCCCTTGATACCCGCCGCAAAAGCCGCCACTACCGAGATCAACGGCGGATCCGTTTTGGCGACAACAATGTCACCCCGCTTGACAATACGCAGAAGACAAAACAAAGCAGTCAGGTAAAAGGTCAGATAATCCAGCGCCCGGCCGGGAAGATGGCGGCGCCCAAACCGGGATGTCCAGACGCGATGGATCCGGATACCCCTATAGTTTTCGAACACATCCAACGCTGCCTGAGGATCAGTGTAGATCTGTCGGCTACAGACAATATCAATCTGATGCCCTTGATCGGCCAGATATACCGCGAGATCGGTCAGCAATTGGCTGGTGGCGGACTGGTCCGGGTAAAAATAGCGATTAACGAAAATCAGCTTCATCGAGCTAGGAGACTATTTCGCGTCGCCGGACCTTGTCAGCGGGGTTCCCACGATAAATAGTCATGGCCTCCGCATTCGAAGCGAGCACCGACCCCACGCAAAGCACCGCGCCCTCCCCTATTTTGACCCCCGGGCACACGACCGCATTAGCACCTACCCATGCACCAGCCTCGATCTCGATGCCCGCGACCATGAGTGGGAACGTACTCTTTTTGTAATTATGGTTCCCTGTCAGAAGATAGCTACCCTGCGAAAGACAAACGTTCGATGCAATCCTGACCGATGTCAGGTTATCGATCCATACGCCTTCTCCAAGCCAGACATGATTCCCGAGCTCCAGGTGCCACGGGTACTTGATATTCACCCTCGGCTTGACGACCACCGCGCGCCCGACCTTGGCGCCGAACATTTTGAGCAGCCGACACTTTATCGACGATACCGGACATAACCAGGAATCCATCAGAAGCGCGTTTAAGCAGTACCAAAGCGTCCGGATGAAAACGCCTCTGCCCGGATGGTAATCACCCCGATCATATCCGGACAAATCCACCTTGGTATCGCTCATTGCGCGCGCCCCTTCTCGACGGCCTGCTGCCTTCGATGCTCATATACCTTGGCATCCACGAGAAAGCGATACCAGAAACCCTGAAGAAAATGAAAGATCAAGCCCTCGCGACCATCCAGGAAACCGAGACGAATAAAATAACGATATAGAAAATAGAGGAAAGGCCTGACGAAGAGGGGCATGCGCCCATAAACCCGATCTTTGATCAATCGTCTTAGACGCGCCTGCCCATGCAGATTCGTATCCGAGTCATCACCGGACTGTCGGGCCTTATTTAGGATATCCAGCACCTCCCTGCTGGCATAGCGATTATGCTTGTCCGTCCAAAAGGTAAGGTCCTTTCGATTGTCGTCAATGATATCCGCCTTTAGAAATACTGTATTACCTTCCGATACCACAATATGCTCATCCATCCACTGCGCTTCACAGCTACCGATACCCTTTCGGAATACCCGCAACAGCCATGTCGGATAGTACCCTCCATGACGAATCCAACGCCCCATAAAATATACGCGGCGACGAACATAGACCCCGGAGACCTTTGGATCCGGGGACGCCAGAAAATCCGCCAAAGATCGGACGAGCTCCGGGGTCAAAGTTTCATCGGCATCCATACGCATGATCCAATCCGTCGAAAAGTCAAAATGACCCAATCCCCAGTTCATCTGATCGGCATAATTGGTCCAGTCCCGCTGAACCACGTGCGCGCCCATCCCCGTCGCCACCTCGACGGTGCGATCGATGCTACCTGAATCAACAATATAGATTTTGTCAGTAAGCGGCAAAATCGACTGGATGCATTTACCGATATTGAATTCTTCGTCCCGAGTAAGGATGATTACGGAGAGATTTGATTCGAAGGTGTTCATAGACGTCTATCTGGGTGGTCCGGGCGGAGCACCATAATTTGTTTCCCTCGCTAACATCTCCTCATGCACCGCGACATCCTGCCCGCTAAACCTATAGCCGACAACCTTGGCCGGGATACCAACTGCGATCGCATATGGTGGTATATCCTTGGTAACGACTGCACCGGCACCGACAATAGCGCCGTTACCGATTTTGACGCCGCGCATTACGGTAGTCCCGTGCCCAATCAGGACATCGGCACCAATCACGGTTTCGACAGTGTCCGGGCGCCCTGAAAAACGTATCGGACATCCAACAATATCGAACCGATGATCGTTGCCGGTAATTACGACATAGGAAGACAAACTGGAATAGTTACCTATGCTGACGTTCGGTGCGATCTCCACGAAAGGACCTAGATATACATAGTCTCCCGCAAGAAAACCGGGGCCGTGGATCCGAACCTCCCAAGCCACATGAAAGCCTTTCCCAACCCGGGCGTGGCGATAGCGGGTTCGCAACAAAAACCACATTCGTAGCGATTTCAGATACTCGCGAAACCGGTCCGATAGCGTCAAAGCAGTCTCCCTCGTTTTGCTTCCCACGCCCATTTCACGGCACGAACAAACGTATCCAACTGGTTGTGAGGGTTGTATTTATGCTCTATTACAGCCTTGCAATCGGCAGCCATTTTGGTCTTGTCCTTCATCTCAAATACACAATAACGAATCTTTTCTGAAAGATCGTCAATATTGCCGTAATGATAGAAAAACCCAGTTTCGCGTTCGGTTACCGCCTCCCATTCGGGACCATGGTACTCCGTCCGGTCATGCAAAATTACCGGTGTACCGTAGACCAAGGCATGCATTACGGACAATCCAGCCCCAGAGGGTATAACGCTAGCGTCGCTGGCGGAGATAACTACCCCCAAAAACCGTTCGTCATACGAAGAACCGAGAAAATGTACCTGACTCATGAGTCCAAGCTCCATAGCCAGATCCCTCAACGCGATTTCCTCGTCACCCTCGCCCACTAGCGCAACATGTACACGTTGATCTGCTGCAGCCAAGGCAGCCAACGCCCGAATTAGTAAATCCAGTCGTTTAGTCTTCTGCAACCTCCCCGTGAATACGACAAGCCCCTCATTGGCACCCACACTCAGGGAAGCTCTGAAAGCAAGAATTTCATCTTCGCCAATTTCGGAGGCAACACACCGTTGAGCATCAAAATCCAACGAGTTGTAAACCACAAACAAAGAATTCTCGTCAAAGCCTTTCTTGACCAGCAACTCCCTTGCCCGTTCCCCGTATAATAATTGCCCCGTGGCAAGCCGATATAAAACACTACGTTGCCACCATTTCGGCCCATGCTCGTCCTGAAGAAGACCGTGCCCCCAAAGTAAGACAGGAATCTTCCGAATCCGCCCGATCAATAAGAGGACCCACGCGGTGATAGAATACGGAGAACCCAACGCTATGATAATATCGGGATTTTCAGACCATACCGTCGTCACGGCCCTCGGCTGCCAATAAAGCGCGGGCAACAGGAATAGGCGGAAAATATGCGTCTTCGCTTCCGTAAAGCGAATCTCACGCCCGTCTTCGTTGGTAATCGTCTTAAGGTGCGGTGTATCTGGTTTAGAGTCCGCCACAATAGAAAAGTCGATATCCTGATAATTCGACAGAAGCTCAAATATTCTGGCTCGATAATGGGGAATGCAATTATATTGGATGATTACGCGCATAGCTTCTTCCACTTAATTACTGAGACGGGCGTTCCATTCCAGGTCAGAAGCGCGATGACATTCCTTGTCATCGACTAATGCCCAAGATCTCTCAAGAACTTTTTGGTAACCTCCCACCAAGCAGCATGATCATCCCAAATTTGAGGTTTCCCGTTACCCCATCCACCCCAAATCACAACTCCATCCGCATACTGACGAACCGTTTCCAGTTCCATCCGCCAATACTCATCCCCAATATAATACCCACTCAAAAATTTATTGGAGTCATGATAATGCGGCCACAAAAAAACATACACAGGCTTTTCATAAGACCTTGCCGCCATAATCTGAGCGACAGCCATCCGTTTCCAACCGGCTTGATCACGATAAAATGTGTATGCTGAAGGAAATACCACGTCGACCGATTTTACCAATGGTTCCAGACTTTGATTTTCCGCTTGCCATTGCGCATGCTTGTGGCCATCCGGCGCCGAAATCGCT
>WGNS01000032.1 GCA_016124415.1 Gammaproteobacteria bacterium
CGAAGGCGTTCAGCAGGCGCTCTTGAAACTGATCGAGGGCACCGTCGCATCGGTCCCGCCTCAGGGTGGCCGCAAGCATCCACAGCAGGAGTTCCTGCAGGTCGATACGAGCAACATTCTGTTCATCTGTGGCGGCGCTTTTGCGGGTCTTGAGAAGATTATTCGTGACCGCTCCGAAAAGGGTGGTATCGGCTTTTCGGCTGAGGTCAAGGGCAAGTCCGAGCAGAAGACCGTCGGAGAGATTCTCCACACGGTCGAGCCGGAGGACCTCATCCGGTTCGGTTTGATCCCTGAGTTCGTCGGCCGTTTGCCGGTCATCGCCACGCTGGACGAATTGGACGAGGCTTCCTTGGTTCGAATCCTCACCGAGCCCAAGAACGCGATCACCAAGCAGTTCGTCAAGCTGTTCGACATGGAGCAATGCGAACTGATCCTGCGCGAGGATTGCCTGAAGGCGGTCGCGCACAAGGCTATGGAGCGCAAGACCGGCGCCCGTGGGTTGCGTTCCATCCTCGAACACGTACTGCTCGAGACGATGTACGATCTACCCTCCATGGAAGGGGTGGAAAAGGTCGTCGTCGACGAGGGTGTCATCAACGGTGATGCCGACCCCCTGATCATCTATCAGGGTGGCGAGGCGCAAAGCGCGGGATCCGCCAGCAAGGATCATTGATCGCCATGATCCGGAGACTCGGTAGACACCGAGTTCTCCGGATCGGTTGTTTTCCCATTACTCAACCCCGGACCGTATGGCGCAAGGTAGCCGGTTACCTTCGTTTCAAGGCGGGCTTCTCTTTATCTCGATCTTTCGTAGACGGATCCTCAGTTGGCTTTCCGGATTCCGGGGGGCATCGTCCGTCCTGTTTGTGAAGTTCGTGTGCCCCAGGCGATTGAAATGGGCGTACACTGTCCTTATATCCAAGCTAATGCCACTGACATCCGGCGCGCTTGCCGCGCAATGTCTATCATTACATTCAAGGTGATTCCATGAGCGAGGAAGTGAATTCAGGTGTAATCGGCGGAGATCAGACCATTCTCCCGGTCCTGCCGTTACGCGACGTCGTCGTCTATCCCCATATGGTGCTGCCGCTGTTCGTTGGGCGAGAGAAATCCATCCAGGCCCTAAACGCGGCCATGACCGGCAACAAGAAAATCATGCTTGCCGCCCAGAAAAGCGCATCACAGGACGACCCTTCCGAAGGCGATATCCATGAGATGGGCACTACGGCCACGATCTTGCAACTGCTCAAATTGCCCGATGGCACGGTCAAGGTGCTCGTAGAAGGCATCGATCGCGCCAGAATCGTTCACTACGTCAGTGGAGAGGATTACTTCGTCGCTCAGGTCGTTGTTCAAGAGGCGATCGAGTCCACCGATCGGGAAACCGAGGTATTGGCCCGCTCCGTGCTGGCCCAGTTCGAACAGTACGTCAAGCTGAACAACAAAATCCCGCCTGAGGTGCTGACCTCGCTCATGAACATCAACGACGCGGGACGACTCACCGACACGATCGCCGCGCATATGATGCTCAATGTCGAGGAGCGCCAGGAACTGCTCACGTTGCTTGACGTCAAGGTTCGCTTGGAACGCCTTATGGCGCTGATCGAGTCCGAGGTCGATCTGCTTCAAGTCGAGAAGCGGGTCAGGGGACGAGTCAAGCGCCAAATGGAGAAGAGCCAGCGCGAGTATTATCTGAACGAACAGATGAAGGCTATCCAAAAGGAGTTGGGCGACATGGAGGATGTGCCCAATGAACTGGAGGAGCTTGAGCGCAAGATCAAGCGCTCCGGCATGCCCGCCGAGCCCAAGAAGAAGGCGCTTGCGGAGTTCAACAAGCTTAAAATGATGTCCCCGATGTCGGCGGAGGCGACGGTCGTTCGCAACTACATCGACTGGATGGTCAGCATGCCTTGGAAGAAGCACACCAAGATCGGTCACGATCTGGGGCACGCGGAGACCATCCTGGATGAGGATCACTACGGCTTGCAACGCGTCAAGGAGCGGATCCTGGAGTATTTGGCCGTTCAGCAACGCGTGGACAAGCTCAAGGGCCCGATCCTTTGCCTAGTGGGGCCTCCTGGCGTCGGCAAGACTTCGTTGGCGCGTTCGATCGCGCGTTCGATCAACAGAAAGTTTGTGCGCATGTCCCTTGGCGGCGTTCGCGACGAGGCTGAGATACGCGGTCACCGTCGGACGTACGTGGGCGCTATGCCCGGCAAGATTATCCAGAATCTCGCCAAGGTCGAGGTCAAAAATCCGCTCTTCCTGCTCGACGAGATCGATAAGATGGCCATGGATTTTCGGGGCGATCCGGCGTCCGCGTTGCTCGAGGTGCTCGACCCGGAGCAGAACAATACCTTCAATGATCACTACCTGGAAGTCGATTACGACCTCTCCGACGTCATGTTCGTTTGTACCGCGAACAGCATGAACATTCCGGCGCCGCTTTTGGATCGCATGGAGGTCATCCGTTTGTCCGGGTATACGGAGGATGAAAAACTCCATATCGCGGAGCGTTACCTGATCTCGAAAGAGATCAAGGCAAACGGACTCGCCGAAAGCGAGATTTCCATAAGCCAGGGGTCGGTGCGCGACATCATTCGCTATTACACGCGTGAGGCTGGCGTTCGCAACCTGGAGCGCGAGATCGCCAAGATCTGTCGCAAGGTGGTCAAGGACATCCTGTTGAGCAAGAAGCAGCAGGTCATGGTCACGACGCGCAATCTGACGCAGTACCTCGGCGTGAAGCGCTTCCGTTATGGTCTGGCGGAGGAATTCGATCAGGTCGGGCAGGTCACGGGTCTTGCCTGGACGGAGGTCGGAGGCGATTTGCTGACGATTGAAACGGCCATCGTTCCAGGCAAGGGCAAGCTTACGATCACCGGCCAGCTCGGCGACGTCATGCAGGAGTCCGTCCAGGCGGCCATGACGGTGGTTCGTAGTCGCGCTCAGTTGCTGGGATTGGAGAACGATTTCTATCAAACCCGCGACGTCCATATCCACGTCCCCGAAGGGGCGATTCCGAAGGACGGGCCGAGCGCGGGTATCGGCATGTGCACGGCGCTGGTTTCGGCGCTGACGGGGATTCCGGTCCATGCCGATGTCGCCATGACGGGAGAAATCACTTTGCGCGGCGAAGTGCTGCCGATCGGTGGACTCAAGGAGAAGCTGCTGGCCGCTCATCGTGGAGGTATCCAGACGGTGTTGATCCCCAAGGAGAACCAGCGTGACCTTGCCGAGATTCCGAAGAACATAAAACAGCATCTCAAGATCAAGCCGGTACGGTGGATTGACGAGGTGCTGGAAACGGCCTTGGTACACATGCCTACGCCGGTGGTTTCGGACGCCGCGGTAGCCGGCGAGGTGGGCGTTAAAAAGGCAACAGGAAAGGGGAAGAAGGCAAGCGGACGGCTGATTTCCCATTGAAAAAGGGCCCGCCGAGCGTTCTTTTGGGACGCGGGCGGGCTTTTTTTACAATCACGCGCAACTTCGCTTGACTGCATATCGAGGCGTTGTTATAAATGCCCTACCGTTGTGTCGGTACCGGATTCCGATCAGCAAGATCAATGAAACATAAAAAGGGGAAACGATAGTGACAAAGACTGATTTGATTGATGCCGTAGCCCGATTGGCTGGTCTAACGAAGGAAGATGCTTCCAAGGCCGTTAATGGTACGATCCAGGCGATTACCGATGCCCTGAAGTCTGGTGATCAGGTCAGCCTGGTTGGTTTTGGCTCCTTCGCGGTCAAGGAGCGCGCTGCGCGTCAGGGCAGAAATCCCCAGACCGGAGCCACCATTCAGATCGCTGCTTCCAAGCAGCCCTCTTTCAAGGCTGGAAAGGCGCTCAAAGACGCTTTACAATAATGCCTCGACAGGGTGCTTAGCTCAGCTGGGAGAGCGTCGCCCTTACAAGGCGAATGTCGGGGGTTCGATCCCCTCAGCACCCACCAAGCATCCAGCAAAGTCATCAGGAGTGGTAGTTCAGTTGGTTAGAATACCGGCCTGTCACGCCGGGGGTCGCGGGTTCGAGTCCCGTCCACTCCGCCATGATTGATGAATCAAGGGTACACCGCCAAAGGGCGATGTACCTTTTTTTCTGTTAGAGGGATTGAATTCGCTGAGTAGGGACATCTTTCCCTCTTTTTCCATACAAATTATCTGTTCCGGAATTTGTCATGCTGCAAGTCATTCGCGATCGGGCGCAAGGCGTCATAGCCTGGATCATCATCATCCTTATCGTCGTCCCTTTCGCGCTTTGGGGAATCAATGAGTATATTCAGGATGACACCGTGCTGTTGGCCGCGAAGGTCGACGACGTCGAGGTTCCGCTACAGGATTTTCAGCGCAGTTATCAGAACGAGCGCAATCTTCGCAAGCGTATGTTGGGGAACAACTTTGACCCCAGTCAGTTGGACGACGCGGAGGTCAAGCAAACCGCCATCGAACGTCTCGTGAACGCAACCCTCCTGGCCAAGTCCGCCACCGATGCCGGATTCGTGGTCAGCAACGCGCAGCTCGCGATGGATATCCGCAACATGCGTGAATTCCAGGTCAATGACCGTTTTGATCAGGCTCGCTATGCCTCGTTGTTGCAGAGCTTGGGCCTGAGTCAGGCCGGGTTCGAGCGCGAATTGCGTCAGCAGTTCCTGACCGAGGAACTCATGAGCGGCATCAACGAAGGCGAATTCGTTTTGGCAAAGGAGGCCGAAGCCTACGGCAAGCTCAATCACCAGCGGCGCAGTTTCGACTATCTCGTGATTCCGGCCAAGGGATTCGAAAAGAGAATCCAGGTCAGCGAGGCCGATATCAAGGCCGCCTACGACCAGGATCAGGAGCGTTACAAGACGCCCGAACAGGTAACCGTTTCGTTCATCGAGTTAAGTCGGCAGGCGCTCGCGCGGAAGATCCCTGCGCCGTCCGATGACGTATTGAAGCAGCTATACGCCGATCGTCAGGCTGAATTCGGTCAACCGGAACAGCGCCACGCCCATCATATCCTGATCGAGGTGGCCAAGGACGCGGACGAAGCGACGGTCGAAAAGGCGCGCAAGAAGGCTGAGGCGTTGCGTAAAAAAATTCTCGGCGGTGCGTCGTTCGAGAAGGTTGCGCGGAAGGAATCCGCCGATACCGGTTCCGCCCAGTCCGGTGGCGATCTCGGTTTCTTCGAGCGCGGCATGATGACGAAGCCGTTTGAGGATGCGGTGTTCTCTATGGCCAAGGGCGATTTGAGCGAGCCTGTCCGTTCGGAATTCGGTTTTCATGTCATACGCCTTGACGACGTCAAGAAAGCGGCGGTCAAGCCTTTCGAAGAAGTGCGCGGTCGCCTGTTGCGTGACTATCGTTCGAGCAAGGCAGAGGACGAGTTCTTCGAAAATGCCGATCGTCTGACCGATCTGGTCTATGAACATCCGGATACTCTGGAAATCGCCGCCAAGGAGTTGGGCCTCGAGATTCAGACCAGTGAGCCGTTCACTCGTGACCGCGGGATCGGGGTGGCGGACGAAGCTGCCGTGCGCGCCGCTGCCTTCTCATCCGAAGTCCTGACTCAGGGCAACAACAGCGAGGCACTTCAGCTCGACGGCGGTAATCGCCTTGTCGTACTGCGCGTCAAACATCATGAGCCGTCGCATCAACAGGACATCAAGGAAGTCAGTGCCGAGATCCGCAAGGCGCTCGTAGCCAAGGAAGCCGGCGAACAGGCCGGAAAGAAGGGAGCGGAACTCGTCAAGTCTTTACGGGACGGAGCAGCGCCCAAGACGGTGGCCAAGGAAATGGGCCAGAGTTGGCAGGCTTCCGGTTTGATCCGACGAAACAGTGGCGGGGTCCCCGACGCCGTTCGCGAGCGGGCCTTTACGATGGCTAAACCCGCGAAGGCGGGGTCCGATGTCGTAGGCGGCGTTGCGCTGAATGACGGCGGCTACGCCTTGATTCGGTTGCACACGGTTGACGACACCGGCAGTGTGGACAAGAAACCCGGCCAGACCGATGCCGATGTCGTCGCCGAGACGCTCAGGCAGCGTCAGGCGGACCAGAATGCGTTACGTTCTTCCTGGGTGCAAAGGGAAAATGCCGCGCTTCTCGACGGTCTGAAGGAAAGGGCAAAGATCGTCATCTACAACGATAACTTGTAACGACCTGCGGTCCCTAACCGAAGTTACGGGACAAACGGGCCGGCCGTGAAACCGGTCGGCCCGTGGTCTTTATCAACGCGGTTACTTTGACATCTCGATCATGTGACCGATGGCGGCCGATAAGTCTTCGTCGCTGCAAGTCCGACAACCACCACGCGGCATCATCTTTCCTTTTCCGCTACGCGTTGATGCGAGTAGGGCGTCTGTGCCTTGCTCGATCAACGGGGCCCACGCGGCCTTGTCGCCCACCTTGGGTGCGCCCATCATACCGCTGCCGTGACACATCTTGCACGAACGGTTGTATATGGCGGCCCCGTCACTGGCCATGCTGGTGTTCGCCGCTATAGCGAGCGATAAGGCCAGACCCGCATTGATGATTCGCTTGAACATGGTTGTTCCCTCAGGTTGAGTAAAACTCGGAATTAAGACTTCTTGCGTGGTTTTGGCAACTTCGGTTTATCACACGCAAATCCTTGTTGAAAGCTGATCAAAGGCCTCTTAAGTAAGCCGTGAACTCATGGCGCCGTCAATATCTCGATCGAAGTATTTGCGCAAAAACTTTACCGCGGAGCGAGCTGTTCGAGTTCACGGAAGACGAGATCCGGATCGCCGAAGTTGAGTTCCAACAGGCGCTTCAGGTGGCTGATGCCGTCTATGTCGATGAGTCGACACGCGATGCCGACATGACCGGCGGTAATATGTGCGATCGTGGCATCAGGAATGGCGATCGTGGTTTCTTCATCGCCCAGTTGCACTTCTACGTGGTAGGACTCATTCAGTTTGAAGGGGGCGCCTTCCGGTGCGTCGATCAACAATCCTTTCAGCGAAATATCGACAAGATTGCTATGCCACGACTGCTGGCTTTGGGGGTCCTTGATGACGACACTCGCCTTGAAAGGCAAACGGTGAAACCGTCTCTGATCTGTGTCCTCGGTAGTCATAGGGCGCCTCTCCGTCGTTATGTGTTCTAGTTCGGTTTTGATGGTACCTACGCCGTGGTCGCGTCGTGGTCCATTTGACGTGACACCCGACACCTTGTCCTTGTGATCTATTCTAATCCTCGCATTATTTCGAATCAAAGAGACGCTGCATGATGTTCTCGTATATCCGCGACAACGCGTCGAGCTCGTGGGTCGATACATGTTCATCGACCTGATGGATCGTTGCGTTTAGGGGGCCGAGTTCGATGACCTGCGCGCCCATGGGCGCAATAAAACGGCCGTCCGATGTGCCGCCCGCGGTGGATAAGCGGGTTTCGATGCCTGTGACGTTGGCGATGGCCGCGCTGCTGGCCTCGACGAGGTCGCCAACGGGGGTCAGGAACGGGGCCCCGGAATGTCGCCAGTCGATCTGGTAGTCGAGTCCGTGTCGCGCACAGGTTTGTTCGACGATATCCTTAAGCCCGGCTGCCGTTTGTTCGGTGGAGTAACGGAAGTTGAACATGATCTCGACCTGTCCGGGGATGACGTTCTCGGCCCCCGTCCCGCCGGAGATGTTGGAGATTTGGAAGCTCGTGGGCGGGAAGTATTGATTGCCCGAATCCCATTCCCGTGAACAGAGTTCGCCAAGGACCGGCGCCGCGTCGTGGATCGGATTCCGGGCAAGGTGTGGATAGGCGATGTGACCCTGGATGCCCCGCACGGTCAGCGTACCGCTCAAAGAACCCCTGCGGCCGTTTTTGATCGTATCGCCCAGCGCTTTCTCGCTGCTGGGTTCCCCTACGAGGCACCAGTCGATCGTGCGTCCGTTTTCAACGAGCCAGTCGACGACACGGCGAGTTCCGTTGACCGCCGGACCCTCTTCATCGCTCGTGATGAGAAAGGCGATCCGGCCGGGAAAACCGGGGTTTTCCGTTAGCAGGCGTTCGCAGGCGGTGATCATGGCCGCCAGGCTACCCTTCATATCGGCCGCGCCGCGGCCATAAAGTCTGCCATCCACGATCTCGGCGGCGAAGGGCGGGTGGGTCCAGCGTGCCTCAGGTCCGGTCGGAACGACGTCGGTGTGTCCGGCGAAGGCGAACAACGGACCCGCTTCGCCGTATTCCGCCCACAGATTTTTCACTTCGCCGAAAGGCAAGCATTCGATCCGGAAACCCAGTGCAGAGAGCCGCTCTATCATGAGCTCCTGGCAGCCGGCGTCCTCGGGCGTGACCGAGGCGAGTCGGATCAATTCCCGGGCGAGTTCGACGGTAGGGCTCATGCGGGTTGTCCGGTGGGCTGCGTGGCCGCCTGGAGATCGTTCATACCGACGACGACCGTGCCGTTACGCGTCATCAGGGGACGTTTGATCAGGGTCGGATGTTCCGGCAGCAGTTCCCGCCAGTCACCGGCATCGAGGCGCGCTTGGACGGATTTGTCCAGCGCGCGCCAAGTCGTGCTGCGGCGGTTGATCAGGGTATCCAGCGGTTGATGTTTCAACCACGCCTCGATCATGCCCGCGTCCAGGCCGTCCGCACGCAGGTCGTGGAAGCGATATTCGACGCCCTGGCGGTCGAGCCATTGGATCGCCTTGCGACATGTATCGCACTGCCGGATGCCGTACAGAACCGTCATCAGATGTCCCGGAGCAACTCGTTGATGCCGACCTTGCCGCGCGTCTTCTCGTCCACCTGCTTGATGATCACGGCGCAGTAAAGGCTATGGCTGCCGTCCTTCGCGGGCAGGCTGCCGGGTACGACGACGGCGCCAGGCGGGACCTTGCCGTAGCTGATCTCGCCCGTGTGGCGGTCGTAGATCTTGGTGCTCTGGCCGATGTATACGCCCATGGAAATGACCGCGCCTTCACCGACGATGACGCCCTCGACGATCTCGGAACGGGCACCGATGAAGCAGTTGTCCTCGATGATCGTGGGATTGGCCTGCAAGGGCTCGAGTACGCCACCGATGCCGACGCCGCCGGACAGATGAACGTTCTTGCCGATCTGCGCACAGGAGCCGACCGTTGCCCAGGTGTCGACCATGGTGCCGCTGTCGACGTAGGCGCCGATGTTGACGTAGGACGGCATCAACACGACGCCGGGGGCGATGTAGGATCCGCGACGCGCGGTCGCCGGCGGTACCACGCGGACGCCTGAGTCGCGGAAAGAGCGCGAGTTGTGATCGCTGTACTTGGAGGGCACCTTGTCGAAGTAGTTCGTGAAGCCGCCTTTCATAAAGGTGTTGTCCTCGATCCGGAAGGACAGAAGTACGGCTTTTTTGAGCCACTGGTTCACGACCCATTCATCGCCCTTTTTTTCCGCGACGCGCAGATCGCCGTCATCCAAGCGGTCCATGACCTCGCTGACGGCCTCCTTGACGTGCGTGTCGACGGTCCGGGGCGTAATGGCGGCGCGATCTTCAAAGGCCTCTTCGATGATGGTCTGCAATGCGTTCATAGCGTGTTCCTCGTTTGACTGCCGGGCGTCTCACCGGCGTTTCTTGTAGTTGAGATGTGGGGATGTTCGGATTATAGCCCGTCGACAAACTCGCGGATACGCCGTGCGGCGGCAACGCACTCGTCGAGCGGGGCAACCAGGGCGATACGGACATGATCGGCGCCGGGGTTGGCCCCATGGGCGTTGCGGGACAGATAGCTGCCGGGCAGGACCGTGACATTTTGTTCGGCAAAAAGCCCGCGGGCGAACTCGGTGTCGCTGATCGGGGTTTGCGGCCAGAGATAGAAGCTCGCGGGGGGCACCTCGAATCTGAGCGCGCCGTTCAGCACCTCGGCGACGGCCGCGAATTTCTCGCGATAATGCACGCGGTTCTCGCGAACATGTCCTTCGTCCTTCCAGGCTTCGAGGCTCGCGAGTTGGTGGTAGGGGGACATCGAACAGCCGTGATAGGTTCGGTAGCGCAGGAATTGCGCGATCAGATCGGCGTCGCCGGCCACGAAGCCTGAGCGCATGCCCGGCAGGTTGGAGCGCTTGGAAAGGCTATGAAAGACCATGCAACGGCGAAATTCGTTGTTCCCCATGCCTGCTGAGGCTTCGAGCAGTCCGCAAGGCGGCGCGTCTTCGTCCTGATAGATCTCGGAATAGCATTCGTCCGAGGCGATGACGAAGTCGTACCGTTCCGCAAGTTCGATCAGCTGCTGCAGTTGGGGGATCGCAATGACCTTGCCCGTCGGATTGGAAGGCGAGCAGATATAGACGAGCTGTGTGCGCCGCCAGATGCGTTCCGGCACTGCCGTGAAATCGGGCAGCCAGCCCGTTTCGGCGGTCGTGTTCAGGTACCACGGCTCAGCGCCGGCCAGCAGGCAGGCGCCTTCATAGATCTGATAAAAAGGATTCGGCATGATCACGACGGGATCATGCCGGCGATCGACCACGCATTGGGCAAACGCGAACAAGGCCTCGCGGGTTCCGTTGACCGGCAGCACGTGACGTTCGCCCCCGACGGCGTCGTTGGGGAGTTTGAAGCGCCGGCAAAGCCATGACGCGATCGCCTCGCGAAGTTCGGTGGTTCCGCGTGTGGTCGGATAACGCTCCAGTCCGTCCAGATGTCCCTGGATCGCCCGGCCGACGAAATCGGGGTGCGGGTGTTTGGGTTCGCCGATCGCGAGCGTGATGGCGTCGCGTCGTCTGGGTTCAATGCCGGCCTTGAGCGTGGCCAAACGTTCGAACGGGTAGGGTTGTAAACGGTCGAGATCGCTATTCATCCGGATATTTCATGTTCGTTTGCAGAGAGGCCCCGGTCAATCCGCCACGGGGGACCAGCAGGCCGAATACGGCGCCGATGATCGCGCCGTAAAGGTGCGCATCGACGATTACCGGGCCGCCGGCGAATTCCGCCGAGCCGGGGACGCTGCCGTTGACCTGTTCCCAGGCGAGTTTCGCGGTCAGGAGGGTCAGCATAAGCCATTCTCCCCGCGCGGCGGCCCGTAAGCGGCAAATGATACCGCAACTGAAGACCCCGTGCAGGATGCCGGACAGTCCGACATACCAGACGAGTTTCGGATCCAGCACGAGCAGTCCGGCCGAGATCCCTAAGCCCGTCGCGGCCAGCATGCCGGCCCACAGGCGGTCGTTCATGCAGTCGCCGTACAGCAGCCACAGCAGCCACAAACCCGCCAGGTTCATGAACAGATGCGGCCAACCGAGGTGCTCGAGATGGCCGGTCAGGAGGCGCCAGACCGCTCCGTCGAGGATTGCCGGTCGATCGTATCGGAGCAAAAGGGCCGCCTGATCACCGAAGGCGAGGACCAGGGTGCAGAGGATCGTCAGCGTGAAGGGCAGGAGCAGCCGGCGCCGATCCATCGGGATGAATGACATGGTCGTCAAAACACGCTAAGGCGCTCGCGGATGATGGCGCTCAGGGTATTCATCTGGGCCTCGTCCTGAAGCGCCTGGCCGTTTTGGTCGGTGATCTCGAAGATATCGTCCACCCGCTCACCGAAGGTCGAGATCCGGGCGCTGTGCAGACGGGCGCCGAAATCCATGAAGGCGAGACCGACCTGGGCCAGCAGACCGGGATAGTCGGCGGTGCTGAGTTCGACGATCGTGAAACGATGGCGGAGATCGTCGCTGAACAGGATCTCGGTCGGAATATCGAAATGGCGATGGCGGCGCGAGCGGCGCCGGGCCGTATTGACGGGCGGGATCTTGCCTTCGTTCAGGACCTTGGTCAGGGTGTCGGTCACGCGAGCGCTGTCGCCGGGTTCGAGAATGGGTTCGTTCTCTTCGTTCAGCACCACGAAGGTATTGAGGGCGTAGCCGTCACTGGTCGTGCTGACGCGCGCGTCGACGATATTCAGGCCAAGGCGGTCCAGCGTTACGGCCGTGGCCGCGAACAAATGACGGGTGTCCCTGCAATACACCAGCACCTGGCTGATGCCGCGGATCGGATCATAGTGCACCTCGGAGTAAGGAGCATCGTCGTGAATGCCGAGCAGGGTGCGGGTGTGCCACTCGATCTCTTCCGCGCTATGGCGGACGAAATAGCCGTCGTCCAAGCGTTTCCAGATCCGGTCGATATCGGATTCCGGGACGTTGCCGAGACGGCCCCTCGCCTGGGATTGCTGTTCGCGAAGTTGATCCAGGCGATCCCAGGGCGTCTCAAGACCGCGCCTTAGGTAACGCCGCGTGGCCAGGTAGAGTCCGTTGAGCAGCGTCGCTTTCCAGTTGCTCCAAATCTCCGGGTTGGTGCCGCGGATGTCCGCAACGGTGAGCAGGAACAGATGATTCAGATGCTGTTCGTCGCCCATCTCGCGGGCGAAGTCGCCGATGACCTCGGGGTTGCCGATATCGGTCTTCTGGGCGGTCTGCGACATGGCCAGATGCTGGCGGATGAGCCAGGCGACGAGCGCCGTATCGTAGCGGCTCAAGCCGTGCTGGATACAGAAGTCCACCGCGTCTATGGCGCCGAGTTCCGAGTGATTGCCGCCGCGCCCCTTGGCGATGTCGTGGAAGAAGGCGGCGATATAGAGGACCTCGAGCTTCGGAATCTCCGCGATGACCTCGTGACAGAGCGGGGTCTCGTTGGCGAATTCCTCAAGCGTGAACTTGCGTACGTTGCTGACGACATTGAGCGTATGTTCGTCGACCGTATAGACGTGAAACAGGTCGTACTGCATACGTCCGACGATCTGGCGGAACGGCGGGCAGTAGGCGGCCAGGACGCCGTAACGGTTCATTCGGCGCAGTTCGTGCGTGATACCGCTGGGTTGACGCAGGATGTCGAGGAAGAGGCTTCGGCAGCGCAGATCGTCACGGAATTCGTCGTCGATCAGATAGGTGTGCTGCCGGATCATCCGGATCGTCTGGGCGCGTACTCCCTTGAGCTCGGGATGCTGCTGAAGGAGCAGAAAGATTTCGAGCAGGGCGAACGGGTAGCGCTTGAAGACGTTGGGATGCGTGATCTCGACGAAGCCGTTGCAGGATTGGAAGCGCCGGTTGATCGGCGTGATCCCGGCAGGCTCCGTGTGACTCAGGGTAACTTCCTCAAAGATCTGCAAGAGCATCTCGTTGAGCCGGCTCAGGGTCGTGATGACGCGGTAATAGGCCTGCATGAACTTCTCTACCGCGATCGAGGTCTTGTCGTCCTTGTAACCGAACTGCACGGCGAGTTCGCGCTGGAGATCGAAAAGCAGGCGATTTTCGTTGCGCCCAGTCTGGACATGTAGGGCGTAGCGGATTTGCCAGAGGTGGTCCTGGCAACGCATGAGATCGTAATGCTCGCTTTCGGTCAGAAAGCCATGTTGTACGAGTTCCGATGTCGTGTTGGCGCCGAAATAGCGTTTCGCGACCCAACTGATCATTTGCAGGTCACGCAGGCCGCCGGGTCCTTCCTTGATATTGGGTTCAAGATTGTAGGCCGTATCGCGGAACTTGCGGTGGCGGGCGGCCTGTTCATCGCGTTTGGCCGTGAAGAACGCGTCGGCCGGCCAGAGATGCTCAGTAGAGATCGATTGACAGAGGTCGGCGTAGAGCGCGGCATCGCCGCACAGCAGCCGGCACTCGATCAGATTGGTGATGACCGTGACGTCACGTCCCGCCTCGTCGACGCATTCTTCGATACTGCGGACACTGTGTCCGATATCGAGGCCGCTGTCCCAGAGCGCGGCCACGAGTGGCTCCACCTGGTGCTGGTAATGGTCAAACTTGGCTCCGTCGATCAGGATCAGGATGTCGACGTCGGACCTGGGGTGCAGCTCGGCGCGGCCATAGCCGCCGACGGCGACAAGCGCGATGCCGCCGTCGGCGTTGGGGAAGTGCTGCTGCCAGATCGCATGCAGGATCTGATCGATGAAATCGCTCTGTCTGTGTATCAGGTCCGCGGCGCGGACACCTTGCCGGAACTGTTCCGCCAAGGCCTCGCGGCCTTGTTTGACGAGCGCGCGCATATCACCGGGGTTCAGTGTGTCGAGGCTGGGTATGGTCGGCAGGTCGATATTCTTAGCCCCGTTTTCGGATGGGGGTTGGTCGACGGCGCGACGTGGTTGTTCCGGGGATTGATTGCGGTCGCTCATAGGCATCGCATGGGGAGTCCGATTACATGGAATCGCCGTCGCGCAGGGTCAACACCTCGAAACCGTCATCGGTGACCAGGATCGTGTGTTCCCATTGTGCGGACAGGCTACGGTCTTTCGTAACCACGGTCCAGCCGTCCGAAAGCTGGCGGACATAACGCTTGCCCGCGTTAATCATGGGTTCGATCGTGAAGGTCATACCGGCTTCGAGAACGAGGCCCGTTCCCGGGTAGCCGTAATGAAGCACCTGCGGCTCTTCGTGGAACAGACGGCCGATGCCGTGCCCGCAGTACTCGCGCACGACCGACATGCCCTGGCGCTCGGCGTGTTGCTGAATGGCGTGGCCGATATCGCCGAGTTGTACGCCCGGGCGAACCATCTCGATGCCGATGCACATGCATTCCCGACTGATCTGACAGACACGCTTGGCGATCACGGACGGCGATCCGACCAGGAACATCATGCTCGTGTCACCGTGATAGCTGTCCTTGATGACCGTGATATCGACGTTGATGATATCCCCGTCCTTGAGGCGCTTGTCACCAGGAATGCCGTGGCAGACTTGGTGATTGACGGACGTGCAGATCGATTTGGGAAAACCGTGATAGTTGAGCGGGGCCGGGATCGCCTTTTGTACATTGACGATGTAGTCGTGGCAGATCCGGTCCAGCTCTTCGGTCGTGACGCCCACCCGGACATGCGGGGCGATCATGGTCAGGACTTCGGCGCTCAGGCGGCCGGCCACTCGCATCTTTTCGATTTCATCGGGGGTCTTGATCGTAACGGTCATTGAGTATCCAGTTTAGTTCTTCATGTATCGTGCAAATATCACGGTCACGGAATCTCCACCCCGATACGCGAACGGGGACGCCGATCTCTCGATCGCCCTCTGTCAATCGATTCGGAGTGAATGGAAATTATCCGGAGTGATATTTCGGGTCGGTCCAACAGCGCGGCAAAGCCTCTTCGGACAGGAAACGGAGATCGGCCTTTGCGAAAGACTCCGGATCCTGCATTTCCTCGCCGGCATGGCGGCGTCCTCGGATGCTGCTCTGAAAGGGATCGAACATCTCCTTGGGATCCAATATCTCGATATTGTCTCCGGTACTGATCTGTCTGAGGTACATGGTCTATCCTCCCAGGCTTGTTTACGGCTGCCGGCTCTCCCGATCCGGCATCGGGCCGGAGCTTCCGGGAACGATATGCTTGTTTGGCTTAAGGTTTTTCGGCATATCGGAGGGGATCCTGACGCCTACCACTGGAACGCCGTCAAAGACCCGATCCCGGTGGAGACCCTCGTCGGAAAGTTTAACTCGATTCCTTCGGTCAGTCACGAGCGTTGTACTCTTGCCTAAAAAAGCGCTAGATTTGGCCCCGGAAACGGGCGGGTGGTCATATGATTATCGGCATCGGCGGACTGGTCGGAGTGGGAAGCATTTTTGACACAGAAGAGACTTGAATGGTGGCGCTTTCTGGCGCCGCGCTACTGGCCGATCTGGGTCGCCCTGGCCGTCATGCGTTCGATCGTGCCACTCCCCTACGCCTGGCAGTGCGCGCTTGGGCGTGGGATCGGGCGCCTGGTCGGCCGGTTGGCGAGTCGCCGGCGCCGGGTCGCCGCGATCAATCTGGCCATGTGTTTCCCGGATCTCGACGATGCGGCCAGAGCGGATCTGGTGGGCCGGCATTTCGAGTCGATCGGCGTCAGTTTGGTCGATATGGCCATCTGCTGGTGGGGCAGCGACCGTCGCTTGAGGGCCATTTGCCAGGTGGAAGGGCTTGATCATCTCAAGAGTGCCGAGGCCGAGGGGCATGGTGTGCTGCTCTACGTCGGCCATTTCACCTCGCTCGAACTCGTGGCGAGGCTCTTGTCGCTCCATATCCCCGAGATCCGTTTCATCTTTCGGCGCCACAACAATCCCTTGATCGACGCGGTTCAGTATGCGGCCCATCTGCGCCATGTCGAGGAAGTGATCCCCAACTCCGATACCCGAGCCATGATCAAGGCGCTGCGCGCCGGGCGTACCCTCTATTACCTGCCGGATCAGGATTATCACGGCAAGCTGAGCGCCTTCGTTTCCTTTTTCGGTCATCAGGCCTCGACCACGACCGCCACGACGCAACTGGCCAAGCGCACGGGCGCTTCGGTCGTGCCGATGATGCCCTTGCGTCTTCCGGACGACGCCGGTTACCGGCTCATTTTCCATCCCCGCCTCGAGCCTTTTCCAGGCCTGGATGAGGTCGCCGACACGCAACTCATGATGAACATTCTGGAATCCCAGATCCGGCTGGCGCCGGAGCAGTACCTATGGGTTCATCGCCGCTTCAAGTCGCGGCCGGAGGGGGAGTCCTCGCCCTACCTGTGAGTTGACGCGAAAAACTGAGCGACAGAAAACCGGAAAGGTGGTGAACCGCCTCTTGCGTTCGGTTGTCCGGAGTCATCGCTAGGGCACGGCACGCCGTGCCCCTACCGTTGGCGATGATCAACATTGCCTCGGATGAACCATGACCGGCAGATTCAGGAAGTGCGGGAAGCCATTGATTGGGCGGAGATACCGTAGGGGCACGGCGTGCCGTGCCCTAGCGATATTGAACGCCGACTAAAAGGTGCGGATTAACTGCGGAGCGTCTACCGCGCGCAGAAACGCGTTCATTTTCAGCAGGGCCCCCGGTCATCCTGTTTTAGATCGACCGGCAGGCTCGATCTATCCTGATGGTATTCGTGGACCTTGGCGTACTTGAGAAAGACATAAAAGGCGGCGATGACGGACGTGATGAACCCGGCCCAGCCGTTGTAGAAATTGCGCTTGAAGATATAGGTCTTGATGAAATAGATGGGCGGATAAAGGATCATCGTCAGGCCCACGTGTCGCTTGCCTTTGGCGACTTTGTCCTGGACCAAGCCTGTCGAATAGCCGTTGATCTTCTCGACCTTCGTGTGGATGTCGATCTCGCCGAAGTGATAGAAGGCATGCTTCATTCGGGCAACTTTGCCGTCCACCTTGGGCGCGGCATGGATCGGCATCGTGCTGACATGGCCGGCGGATTTGCGGAACAGGCGCAGGAAATGATTGAGACGCGTTTTCGGACTGCACATACGCCAGAAGACTTGCTCAAGCCGCGGTATCTCGTAGCCGTCGGCGGCGGGTGTCGTCTTCAGGAGTGATTGGATTTCCTCCTGCAGTTCCGGCGACAAGGCCTCGTCGGCGTCGAGTAGCAGGACCCATTCATGCGTGGTCTTGTCGAGCGCCAGCTGTTTCTGGCGGCCGTATCCCAGGAATTCGTGAAAGAACAGCTGACAGCCGTAGCCGCGGGCGATATCCGGTGTGGCGTCTGTGCTGTTGGAGTCCAGTACCACGATCTCATCCGCCCAACGTACGCTCTCGAGGCAGATGGGCAGGGTCTTGGCATTATTGTAGGTTGTGATGAATACGGAGAGCTTTTCCATGGTCCGCTTTGCGTTGAAATGACGGTGCGCGGCCTGGGTCGGGTGCCGGCTCGATGCTGTCAGCGACTATCACATGCGGTCGATCTGGAGTCAAGCGACGAAAAACAGTATAATAAGCAGCTTTAATCAAAGGCTTATTGGGGGGCCTTGAATACGTGTCAGCTGTCGCCAAAGCGCCTCATATCGTATTGCCTCGGACACCGATGTGGGGTTGAGTGTCACTCAGGTCATGTTGTCCAAGGGATTCGGCGGCGCCGAGCGCTTGTTCGTCGACCTGTGCCTGTCACTGGCGGAGCGCGGTATCCCCACCCAGGCCGTTTGTCACCAGGACTTCGTTCGGGCGAGGGACCTGGCCGATCATGAGAAAATCGAGTTGACCGCGATACCGGTCAGAGGCAATTGGGATTTCCTTGCCGAACGCAGGATTCGCAAGGCCATCGAGCGGTTTCGTCCCACGATCATCCATTCACATTTGGCGCGCGGTGCGCTCTATTCCGGGCGTTGCAGCAGGCGTCTGTGTATTCCGCTCGTGGCGAATCTGCATAACTATATCGACCTGAAGTACTACCGGGATGTCGATTGTTTTCTCCCCGGGACCGACGATCAGCGGGAATATCTCCTGGCGCACGGGGTTCCGGATCGCTCGATTCGGGTCATTCCCCATTTTACCCGAGTTCAGGCGCAGGACGGCGCTGCCGATGTTATTCGAGATTCGGGGTTTGTCGCATACGGCAGGATGGTCAGGAAGAAGGGCTTCGATGTCCTGTTGCACGCCTTTTCCGTGGTTCATGCCCGGTTCGATCGGGCGCGCCTGACGTTGGGCGGTGACGGCCCGGAGATGGCAGAGTTGCAGGGGCTCGCCCGTGACCTCGGGATCGCTGACGCGGTCCGTTTTGCCGGGTGGGTCGATAATGTCCCTGAATTTCTCGCTAGGGCGGGTACCTTTGTTCTGCCTTCCCTCGATGAACCGTTCGGCATTGTCACCTTGGAGGCGATGGCCTGTATGAAAGCGATCATTGCGACCAAAACCCCCGGACCCGTGGAGGTCCTGGATGAATCCATGGCGCGTCTGGTTCCGATCGGCGACGCCGGTGCGCTTGCTGAGGCCATGATGGCCTTGCATCAGGACGAAGACCTGCGTCGCGCCCTTGCCGCGAAAGCGCATGAGCATTTCCTCGAGACCTACAGCGAAGCACGCGTCATCCCGGAGTTTCTCGATATCTATCGCGGTGTTACGGACGCGAAGTCCAACCCGCAAGCGGCGGTGTCGACATGATGCACTCGGGGATCGCGATCATCCTGCCGCATCGCGAACGCTACCAGCAGTCGGGTGGCGGAGCGGTGGCTTTTTGCGTCCACGATATCGCGACCTATAGCCGTTATCTGCCTCAGCTGCACGTATTCGGCGACCCGATCGATGCGCCGTTCGATCTCCCGCCCTTCGAAGGCGTGCCTCTGGCGCCGCCGACTTTCCGGCGCAGGACCCTGCGTTATCTGCTGTCGATACGTAAGCGCATGAAAACGTTTAGGCCGTCGCTCGTGGAGGTCCACAACCGTCCCTTGATCGCGCTCGATCAGCTCCGACACTCGACCGGTTATCCGGTGCTGCTCTATCTGCACAACGATCCGCTGAATATGCGGGGGTTCGTCGATGTGCGCACGCGCAAGGAGCTCCTGGATCGGGGGGGGTATGTGGTCGGTGTCAGCGACTACATATGTCGCCGCATGCTCGAAGGATTGGAGGATCATCCGAATCGCAATCGGGTCGTCGTCAATCTCAATGGTGTGGACACCGCGCAGGCGGTTTTCAACGAACCGATCGAAAAGCGCAAGGAAATCCTTTACGTCGGGCGACTGATTCCCGAAAAGGGTGGGCTGATCTACGCGCAGGCCATGCGTCAGGTACTCGAGGCGGCGCCCGACTGGAAGGCCGTCATGATCGGTGCGCTCAAATTCGACGAGCCCGGACGCATGAAGCCTTACGATAGCGAAGTGCTCGCGACCATGAAGTCGCTGGGCGAGCGAGGTGAAATCGCGGGTTACATGACGCGTGAGCAAGTCCTTGCGCGCATGAGAGCGGCCGAACTGGTCGTGATCCCGTCTCTTTGGGAGGATCCGTGTCCCTTGGTGGCCATCGAAGCCATGGCGGCGGGTTGCGCCGTCGTGACCACTCGCCGTGGCGGCTTGCCTGCCTTGGTTCAGGATACGGGTGTACTGATCGACGACGTGACGCCCGAAGCGCTGACGCATGAGATCCTGGCGTTACTTGGCGACGAGGCGCGCCGTCGTGATCTGCAGGTACTGGCGGCCGACCGCGCGCATAAGGATCTTGACGTTCGAATCACCTCGGGGCGTTTGGACGATCTCAGGATGTCCATGTTGAGCTGGCCCATCGACCACGGGC
Source organism: Gammaproteobacteria bacterium (assembly GCA_016124415.1). GTDB lineage: Bacteria > Pseudomonadota > Gammaproteobacteria > SZUA-140 > SZUA-140 > RI-283. The sequence goes on from WGNS01000032.1 coordinate 19,929, forward strand.
ATGCCGTCTTCGGCAATACCGCTTCGCTGTTGCCCTGACCTGATTGCCCGGCTAACGGGGTCTCGATTGCGCGAGCCTGGACACGCCCAGCGCCCAACCCAGCACCAGCCAGAAAAGTACTGCGTTCCAATTCGTAAAGAAGCTTCCCGTCGTGGCGACGGGCCACAGCATGAGCGTTACGGCAATGACGGGGCCGGCGAGCGTTGTCCGTTCGTTGCCGCTACGCAGTCCCCGCCAGGCCTCGCGTCCCCAAAGCGAAATCACGACGACGAAACCGATCAAACCCGGAAACCCTGTTTCGGTCAGCCACTCTATATAGATATTGTGCGAGTGGGTGGCGCAACGTAGGGGATAGGTATCCGGCAGCGCCATTTGGGCGTCGTCGCAAGCGAGCTTGAAGTTTCTCAATCCGATACCCGTCCAAGGTCGTTGCAGAGCCAAGTGCAGGCTGTTGTGCCAAATCTGGCCGTAGGGAGAATCCTTGAAGTGTTTCAGCGTCTCGACGGTCGAGTCGAGCTGCCGCCCGACCAGTTCGTGTTTGAAGACCGCTGTGCCGGCGGTCACAACGAGACCCGCTATCAGTAGGGCGATCAGGATTTTTCTGATGGCCCCACGCAGGAGAAGTCCGCCCATGCAAAGGCCCAACGCGATCATGATGAAGGCCATGCGTTCCCCGCTCAAAAAGACGGTGACCGCCAGTACAACGCCAAGCAGGACGGCGGCGACCGCCGGCAGTCGAGAAGGCTGTGGCAGGTTCAAGGCGATGCGTTTCATGGCCAGAAGGCCCAGAATGGTGGGGAAGTAGAACTTGGCGAGAAAGATGCCGACCTTGGGGCGTACAAAGGGACCGTTCAGTCGACCGGGATCGGACGGCGCGTGCCCGAGAAGGTCGGCGCCCATCCAGTATTGCCACAAGGCGTCGAAGGCGACGAGGCCGAGCACGACGGCCGTCGTCCGGATCAGGCGCCGAAGCCATAAGTCGTCGAGTAGCCAAAATTGGATCGCGGCGGCGAACAGGATCAGGCGAGGCCAGGGTAGTACGCCCTCATAGGCTTGGCCGACGTCGTAGGCGAACGGGCTTAGTGCGAGCAGCATGAGCCACACTCCGAGCGCGGCCTTGACCCAGGACGTCTCGCACCAGGACCAATCCCGTTGCCGGTAGCTGTTCCATAGGAAGCACAGGGCGATGAAGGTTGCGGCGATATCGGCGGGTGCCGGACCCAGAACGAGCAGACCGGGCATCGCGACCATAAGCCAACGGCAAATCCGTTGCATCCCCGGCGCCGGCCGGGCGACTGCGGCAGTGTTCATCCGACCAGTTCCCGGTAAAGGCGGATGGTCTTGTCGGTCATGTCCTGAAGCGTGAACGGTGGCGGCGACTCGATGGCGGGCGGATGCTTCAGAAATTCCATGACCCGGCCGGTCAGTTCGTCGATATCGCCAAGCAGGATTCGTCCCCGCGGAAAGGCTTGTCTCAAGGTCTCGCCGACGCCGCCGTGATCGTAGCCGATCACCGGTGTACCGATGCTCAGAGCCTCGATGACGGTTCGCCCGAACGACTCCGGTTTTGCGGACAGGGAAAGCACGATATCCGACGTGGCGTAGATCTCGCGCATATCATCCTGCTGGCCGGCGAAGACGATGTTGTCGAGCTTCCGCTGTTGTATCGATTTCTGCAGCTCGTCGACATAGCCCTGTTTGCTCGCATCGTAACCGCCGACGACGAGCCCGATCGCATTTGAACCCGCCGCTTGGAGACGGGTCATGAGCTGGATGAAGTCATCGTGGCCCTTGATGCGGCTAAGTCGGCCCGGCAATAGGATCACGGGCCGTCCTTCCAGCATCGGAAAGCGCCGGTACCAGCCGAGCAACCAGTCGAGCGTGGGCTGATAGCCGAGGGGGAAGGCATTCGTGTCGACACCGCGATGGATGACCTGGATCAGATCGGGGTCGAGTTTGGGATAGTTCGCCAGCAGATATTCCCTGACGGTTTCCGACACCGCGATGACGCGTTCCGCGCGGGTCATGACCGCGCTGTAGCCCGACACGGAATAAAGGCCGTGGACCGTGCTGACGAGGTGCGGGCGATGGTTGGCCGGCATTCCCTTCCAGGCCAATCTCGCGATCCAGGCGGGCAGCCGGGACCGTACGTGCAGAATGTTCACGCCCTCGGTCCGGAGTATGCGGCGAAGGGGATAGACATAGCGCAACGTGGCCAGTGACTTTCGGCCGATCGGTAGCGTGAAGTGTCTGCTGCCTTGACGCACTAGGGTCTTGGCGAGTCTACCGCCACCCGAGACGACGATGGATTCGTGACCCTGTTTGACCAGGGCCTGAGCCAGTTCCAGTGTGCCGCGCTCCACGCCGCCGCCTTCGAGCGCCGGTACGACTTGACAGACGACCAAGGGCCGTCCGGGGTTCAGATTCATTTCCGGTATCGATTGGATTGGCGCAGGGGTGTTCACAGCCTCTGGAGACTACTTTACTGTGAACTCGATTCCGACCCGTAGCACTCCCTGTAGGCCTCGATCTTTTCGAGGACCTGCTTCATCGCGGGTTTTTCCTGGAGATAGGTGCAGAGATGTTGCAGAGATGCGATGCTGATGACGGGCACGCCGAGCGTTTCTCGGATCTCGTCGATGGCCGATTTCGAACCCTGGCCGCGTTCCTGGCGGTCGAGCGCGATGGCGATGCCCGCGATCGTCGCGCCGGCCTGTTCGATGATCGTCGTCGATTCGCGGACCGAAGTCCCGGCCGAGATCACGTCGTCGATAATCATGACGCGTCCTTGCAGCGGGGCGCCGACGATGATGCCGCCCTCGCCATGGTCCTTGGCCTCTTTACGGTTGAAAGCGAAGGGCACGTCGCGTTCATGATGGTTGTAAAGGGCGATACTCGTCGCGACGGCCAGCGGGATACCTTTGTAGGCGGGGCCGAACAGCATGTCGAACGCGACGTGAGCGTCCTCGATAGCCGCGGCATAGTAACGGGTCAGTTGAGCGATGCTGCTGCCGTGGTCGAAGTGCCCGGCGTTGAAGAAATACGGACTGACGCGTCCCGACTTCAGCGTGAACTCACCGAAGCGCAGGGCGCCGCTGCTGATAACGAAATCGAAAAAGGCCCGTTGATAAGGTTGCATGTGGGATACCTCTAGTCCAGACGATGGCCGGGAAACGACCAGGGCAAGAGCTTACCTTATCAGGCGATAATCGGCTACGGTAAGGGGCGAGGCTCCGGTAGTCGAACCCAGGGTGTCTGAACGAAACTGCAGGCGCGGAAGGGCCATTGAGACAGGCAGCGTAATGGCGGAGAGGGAGGGATTCGAACCCTCGGTACGCTTGTGACGTACACACACTTTCCAGGCGTGCTCCTTCGACCGCTCGGACACCTCTCCTGATTTCGCTGCTTTGGGACGGGAACGGGAGAATCGCCGGGGCCCCAAAAGAACGCAAAGGGTATACCAATTGCCCCTGTTCGGCAATCGTTCCGACGAATTTTCGTTTGCTGCCGGCCCCTTGGGGACACATGCTACAATCCCTCGGCACAGGCATCTGTCGCCTGACACTTTTGCCAATACTGCGCGAGATTCATCATGTATTATCGCTACCACATATTTTTCTGCATTAATCAGCGGCCCGAGGGAAAATCGTGTTGTGAAGATCATGGGGCCAGTGATGCATTCGAGTACGTCAAGGGCCGGGTCAAGGAGCTGGGCTTGAGCGGGCCGGGCGGCGTACGGGTCAATAAGGCGGGTTGTCTCGATCGTTGCGAAGCCGGTCCGGTGGCCGTGGTCTATCCGGACGGCGTTTGGTACAGTTACTCGGGACGTGACGACCTCGATGCCATCATCGATCAACACCTTTCCGCCGGACAGGTCGTCGAACGGCTGAAGCTTTGATTGGGATATCGAAGGATCGGAATCATGGAGCTGAAGGCCCGTAATTTGGTGGAGCAGGGAGTGGAATCCCCCTGGGACGGTAAGTTGGGTCTTGCCGCCAAAGTGCACTATAGCTTCATGACGCGGTCCTATCGCGACCGGGATTTCGATATCGATGTCGCCATGAAACCGCTCGATCTGATCGGGGGGGACTACTGCAGTATCAATGTTCGGGACGACAACCGCGTCCTGCTTTGCATGTGCGACGTCGTCGGACATGACATCGTATCCGCCTTATTGTCATCGCGCATCAACACATTGGCGACAATGACCCATATCGGGGATGGCGATCCCTGCGGTTTGCTTGAGTCGATCAATGATTTCCTATGCGACAACCTCGGTGACACGGGCATATATGCGTCGCTGTTCTGCGTGCTTATCGATCGCAACAGTCGGCGTTTCAGTTACGCCGGTGCGGCTCACCCCCCGGCATTGCATTTTTGCGC
>WGNS01000074.1 GCA_016124415.1 Gammaproteobacteria bacterium
GATGTGCTTCCATCCTGTTTTCCTGTACTTCTCCGAGCCAGCCGGTAACAGACCTGACCTGCCTTTTTTTCCCTGTGGTAGGACCAGTTCTCGGGCAGTTCCGGCCGGTCGTGATCGGCCGAGTCCTCCAGGTAGATCCATGCCTCATCCGAGAGTAAACCATATCGTTCCAGTCGTTCACAATCTTGAGCCAGCCGCTGGTCGCGATATGGAGGGTCGAGAAAGACAATATCGTAGCGGGTTCCGCGTACCTTCTGGAGAAATTCACCCGCCGAAGTCCATTCGATGCGGGCATCTTCGGTTTCCAACTGTTCGCAGCACCGCTGAAGTTGCTGGACGACCCTCAAGTCCTCGTCGACCAAGGTGACGGACTTTGCCCCCCGTGACAGCGCCTCAAAGCCGAGTACGCCGCTTCCGGCGTAGAGGTCGAGGCAAACGGCGCCGTGGACCCAGCCCTGAAGCCAGTTGAACACGGTTTCACGAACCCGGTCCGGCGTGGGACGTACCTGGGCCTGTTGCGGGAAACTGAGTTTGCGTCCGCGCCAGTGTCCGCCGATGATGCGGACAATGCCCTCGGGCGATTTCGGCATCGTCCTGCTCACGAAGGCTTGGCGGCTCCACCCACCATGATCGTGACGAGGCGATCGGGATCGATACGGCGCCGGAACGCATCCATGATCTGCGCGACCGTCACGGCTTCGACGCGGTCGTTGAAGGTATCCAGATAGTCGAGCGGGAGGCCGTAGAAGCCGATCATGGCCAAGTAGCCGACGATCTTCTTGTTGCTCGCAATCCTAAGCGGAAAACCGCCGGTGATGTTTTGCTTGGATGCCTGAAGTTCGGCTTCCGTCGGGCCCTTGTCGATGAATGTGCGCAAGGTCTCGATCATAATCTTGCGTGCCTCGTCGGCCTTCTCATTGCGCGTCTGAAGACCCATCGTAAACGGTCCGTCGACGCGCATGGGCATGAAGTAGCTGTAAGCGCTGTACGCAAGTCCCCGTTTCTCGCGGATTTCCTGGCTGATTCGCGCCACCAGTCCGGAACCGCCCAGGATATGGTTGCCGACGTAGAGCGGGATGTAATCCGGATCGTCGCGTCGCATGCCCGGTTGACCGATCAGAACATGGGTCTGGCTGGACGGAAATTCGCGGCTTTGGGTCACGGCTTGCGTAAGTGGCGTGACTTGCCCCACGGGGGCGGGCGCGGTACCCGCATCCAGCGCGCCGCTGAGTTGCTCTGCGACCTGCTTGGCGTGAGAGATATCCAGGTCACCCACGATGGCGAGCACGGCATTGGCGGCCACGTAGTATTTCCGATAGTGGGCCTGAACATCGTCACGGCTGATCGCATTCAGCGTCGCGTTCGTACCCAGCGGATCTGCGGCATAGGGATGATTTCCATACAGGTCCGCCATGAACATCTTCTGCGCGATATCCTCGGGCGATTCCTCTTCGGCCTTGATTCTGGAGAGTTGCAGCCGGCGTTCGCGCTGCAGATCGTCCTCGGCGAAAGCGGGCGCTTTCAGGATCTCCGCCAACGTCTCGAGCGAGGGCTGTAAATGGGCGGAATCGGACAGACTCCTGAGATCAATCGTGGCCATGTCGGTCAGGCTGCTGGTGTCGAAACGCGCGCCGAGCGCCTCGAACTTACTCGCGACGGCGTCCGCGTTCAGCGTGGCGGTTCCGTCTTCGATCAGATTGGCGGTGAGCTGGCCGATGCCCGGATGATCACCGTCTCTGGCGCTGCCGGCGTCGAAAACCAGGTTGACGTCGACGATCGGCAGATCGGGGGCAGCTACGAAATAGACTTTGGCGCCGTTGGCGGTTTTCCAATGTTCGATATGGACCCCGGCCGTTGCGGACATGGATACGAAACAGGCGACCCATCCGGCCAGCAAGAGGTGAAACGCGGGTCTGGAAGTCTTTACGTTCAGCATGAGCGATATCCTGTAGAAAGCGACTAGCGGATCGGTCCGGTCATGGGCATGGCGCCGCGATCCGGGTTCGTCATAGGCAGGGGGACGAGCCCGGCGACGGTCAAATGATCCTCCGTCAGGTATTTGCGGGCGACCGCCTGGACCTGTTCGGCCGTGACCTTGCGGATATTGTCGACATAGTTGTCGACATCCCGCCAGCTTAGACCCACCGTCTCATACATGCCGAGTTTCATGGCCTGATAGAAGACCGAATCGCGGTCATAGACGTCCTCTGCGATGACCTGGGCCTTGACCCGGTCGAGTTCGCTGTCCGAAATCGGCTGATCCTGAAGCGCCTTGACCTGATCGGTCAGCGCCCGCTCGAGATCGGTCACCGACTTGCCTTCGTTGGGCGTACCGTCGAGCACGAACAGGCCGGGTAGACGTCCGCTGATGTCGTAGCCGGCGTCCACCTGGGATGCAATCTGACTGCCGCGGACCAGGTCGCGTGCGAAACGGGCGCTGTCGCCGCCGTCTAGAATACCCGCCAGGACCTGAAGCGCATATGGCTCCCAGGCCTCTTTGGCGCCGTGTAGGGCCGGGGTCTTGTAACCCATGAGCAGGTACGGGAGTTTTGCCGGCGCCTTGACCACGACTTCGCGGCGACCGTTCTGTTCGGGTTCGACGGCGGGTGGGCGAACGTTCAATGCGTCGTTGGCCGGAACCGGACTGAAATACTGTTGGGCCAGTTTCAGGACCTCGGGACCGGTCACGTCGCCGACCACGACCACGGTCGCGTTGTTCGGCGCATACCAGCGATGGTACCAGTTACGCAGATCGTCGATCGTGATGGCTTCGATGTCGTTCATCCAGCCGATCACCGGGTGTTGATAGCCGCTGTTCGTGAACGCGGCGGCGGAGAACTGCTCTTGTGTCAGTGCGTTGGGGTTATCGTCCGTGCGCATGCGGCGTTCCTCCATGACGACCTGGCGCTCCTTGGCGAACTCTTCCGGCGTGAAGATTAGGTTGCGCATGCGGTCGGCCTCCAGTTCGAAGCTGACCTTGAGACGGCTGCGTTCAATCTGCTGGAAGTAGGCGGTGTAGTCTTCTCCGGTAAAGGCGTTCTCGCGGCCGCCGTTGGCGCTGATGATCTTGGAGAACTCGCCGGGCGGGTGGTTCTTGGTGCCGTTGAACATCATGTGTTCGAGCAGGTGAGAGATGCCGGTGATCCCAGGCGGCTCATAGCTGCTGCCGACCTTGTACCACACCTGGGAGACGACCACCGGTGCGCGGTGATCTTCGCGGACGACGATCTTGAGTCCGTTATCCAGATGGTAGACGTGGGTCTGAGCATCGCCTTGCTCCATCGCCTCCGAGGCGGGAGGTGGAGTGGCTGCGGTCGAAGGCATGTGACTGCACGCCGAGAGCGCGGCCGTTGCGATCAGGGACAAAAAGATAGGGGTCTTCTTCAAGGCATTATCTCCCACTGGATGATTTGGGTACGACAGCCGTTTCCGCCGAGAGTTCTTGACCGGCATCTAGCCGATTCACATAGAGACCGTCATGCGCCGTTTCCGGCCTCGCTCGCGGGGTTCATTTATTCTGTGCGGCCGCTTCGTGCTAGGATAGCGGCGGGCTCATTATCGGTGAAATTGTACGAACGATAAACCGGCCGTTCGGGACCCATCCGGGCCGACCTACCATAAAGAAAATTCAGATCGACAGGCATGGCTGAGACACAGAACGAAGCGGAGACCAAATCCGGCAGAAAGGGCTTTTTCGGCAGACTTAAGGATCGTCTGCAACGCACGCGCAGCAATCTCGCAGAAGGCCTGGCCAGTCTGGTCCAGGGGCGCAAGCAGATCGATGACGAGCTGCTCGAGGAGATCGAGACGGTGCTACTGACCGCCGATATCGGTGTCGAAGCCACGCAGACCATCATCAAGGACCTGACAGAGCGCGTGGCGCGGAAGCAATTGACCGACGGCGATCTTCTTTATCAGGCCTTGCAGGAAGACCTGGCCGGCATCCTTGCGCCTTGCAGCCGTCCGCTCGTGATCGATCCGGCGCACAAGCCCTTCGTGATCCTCATGGTCGGCGTCAACGGGGTGGGCAAGACGACGACGATCGGCAAGCTCGCCAAGCGTTTTCAGGCCCAGGGGCATTCCGTCATGCTGGCTGCCGGAGATACGTTCCGCGCCGCGGCGGTGGAGCAACTCGTGGTTTGGGGTGAGCGCAACGACGTCCCCGTGGTCGCCCAATCCCGGGCCTCCGATCCCGCCGCCGTGATCTTCGACGCCATTCAGTCCGCGAAGGCGCGCGGTATCGACGTGCTGATCGCCGATACGGCGGGGCGCTTGCATACCCAGGGGCACCTCATGGAAGAACTGCGCAAGATCAAGCGCGTCATGGCCAAGGTCGACCCGACCGCGCCCCATGAAATCATGCTCGTGGTCGATGCCGGTACCGGCCAGAACGCCTTGTCCCAGACCGTGCAGTTCCACGAGGCGGTCGGTTTGACGGGGCTGACGCTGACCAAGCTCGACGGCACGGCCAAGGGCGGCATCATCTTCGCGATTGCGAAACGCGTGGGCGTGCCGATCCGTTATATCGGGATCGGCGAGGATATCGACGGTCTGCGTGATTTCGACGCCGACGACTTCGTCCGGGCGATCTTCGAACGGTGATCGCGAGGCCTTGACGATGTTGACGCTGAACAATGTCAGCAAACGTTACCCTGGGGGCCACGAGGCGCTCAAGGCCGTGAATTTACAGATCGACCAAGGCGAAATGGTCTTTTTGACCGGACATTCCGGCGCGGGCAAGAGTACTCTGCTCAAGCTCATCACGCGACTCGAAAAGGTCAGCGGCGGCCAGATCATGGTCGACGGGCGCAATGTTTCGCGTATGTCCGAGCGCGACATCCCGCGTCACAGACGTCGGATCGGCGTCATCTTCCAGGATAACCGCTTGCTGCCCGATCGCACGGTGTTCGATAACGTGGCCTTGCCGCTCGTCATCGACGGATGTCATCGCCATCGCGAACTGCAGCGCATGGTGCGCGCCGCGCTCGACAAGGTCGGTCTTCTGAACCGGGAACGCAGCTATCCGACAAGCCTGTCCGGCGGAGAACAGCAGCGCGTCGGCATCGCCAGGGCCGTCGTCAACAAACCGCCGCTCCTACTGGCCGACGAGCCCACGGGCAACCTGGATCCCGATCTGTCGCGGGATATTTTCGATCTGTTCCTGAGTTTTCAGCAGGTTGGGGTAACGGTCTTGATCGCCAGCCACGACCTCGAACTGCTCACGAGTTTCAATCGCCGGCGTTTGAAACTCGAGCACGGCAACCTGATCTCGGATTTCGTACCCGATGCGCAAGAATCGAGCGAATAAACCGGTGAAGCGTCGGCAAAACCGGCGCAAGAAACCGGGCGGGGCGTCGCTCCGCTCCGAACAGCTTCGGCCGCCGATCGGCCGGGCCTTCGTGGCCTTTTGGGTCGCCCACGTCCTGGCCTTTTTTCACGGGCTCGGCCGCTTGGCCCGCGAACCTTTCGGGAGCCTGCTGACGATCACGATCATCGGTATCGCGATGGCCCTTCCCGTGGGCCTGCATCTCGTTTTGAAGAACATGCAGGGGCTGGCCGAAGGTTGGAACGACGCCACCCAAATCTCGTTGTTTCTGAATCCGTCCATGACCTTGAAGGACGTGCCCACGCTGCAAGGCCGGATCGAGGCCCAGGTCGGGAAGATTCGGATCGAGGCCAAGGGTCCCGAGGCGGCCCTCGATGAATTCAAACAGGCGGTCGGCGTTTCGGAGGCGGTCAAAGTGCTGGGCGAGAACCCGTTGCCTGTCGTGCTGATTTTGTATCCGGAACCGGATATGGATCCCGCCGCGCTCGAGGCCATGACCTCGACGCTGCAAGCCTTGCCCGAGGTCGACCTCGCTCAGCTCGATCTGCGCTGGATTCAGCGTCTGCACGCGATCGCGCACCTGGGCGAGCGCGCCACTCTGATCCTGGCCTCGCTGTTTTCGATCGCGGTCCTCCTGACGATCGGCAACAGCGCGCGCATCGAAGTCGAACGGCGCAGGGAAGAGATCGCGGTCGAGAAGCTCGTCGGCGCCACGACGGCCTTTATCCGGCGTCCTTTTCTGTATTCCGGGTTTTGGCTGGGGCTGGCGGGCGCCTCAACGGCCATCATGCTGATCACGCTGGCGACCCTTTTGCTGGATGGACCGGTCCGTGAGCTTCTGCGCCTCTATGACAACGACAGTCTGCTCAGCGGTATCGATTTCACACTTGGCGCGACGGTCCTGCTCGCAGGGGTATCGCTCGGTATCGTGGGGTCGCTGATTGCGGTCAACCGCCAGTTGCGCCGCATCGAACCTGATTGGTAGCCTTTATCGCCAATGGAACCGGGCGGGAGGCGGGTTTCACAAAATCGAGAGGGGGGAAGGGGCGATCCGAGCGATCGCCCCTTTTTATTTCCGTTACAGGTCGTATCCGCGTTCTTCGTGGGACACGATATCCAGGCCCTCGGTCTCCGCCTCGGGGCTCACGCGCAGGCCGACCATCGCGTCCACGGCCTTGAGCACACCGAACGTTACCAGGGCGGTATAGGCGGTCACGACCACGACGGCCAGGAGCTGCACGCCGAACTGATGGGCGATGCTCTCGATGCCATCCGCAAACCCCTGCCCGCTGAACAGGCCGAGATCGGTGCTCGCGAACACACCGACAAGCAGCGTGCCGAGCATGCCGCCGACGCCGTGAACCGGAAAGACGTCGAGCGAGTCGTCGATCTTGAGCTTCTGTTTGACGATCTGGACGGCATTGAAACAGATGGCGCCTGCCGCAAATCCGATCAACACCGCTGCGGCCGGACCGACGAAGCCGGAGGCCGGGGTGATCGTGCCAAGGCCGGCGACCATGCCCGTGATCGTACCCAGTGCGGTCGGTTTGCCGAAGCGGATCCATTCGAATGCCAACCAGGTCACCGCCCCGGTCGCGGCCGCAAGATGGGTCACTAGCATGGCCATGGCGGCGTTGCCGTCGGAGGCTAGCGCGCTGCCGCCGTTGAAGCCGAACCAGCCGACCCACAGCATGCCGGCGCCGGTCACGGCCATGGTCAGGTTATGAGGCGGCATGGGGGTCGTCAGGAAGCCCTTGCGGGGCCCGATCACGAGTGCCGCCACCAGGGCCGCCACGCCGGCCGTGATGTGGACGACGATACCCCCCGCGAAGTCGAGCACGCCGAGCTGCTGAAGCCAGCCGCCGCCCCAAACCCAATGCGTCACCGGGACGTAGACCGTGATCAGCCAGATCGCACTGAACAGCAGTACGGCCGCAAAGCGCATGCGCTCGGCGAACGCACCGATGATGAGCGCGGGGGTGATGACGGCGAAGGTCATCTGGAACAGGACGAACAGGGACTCGGGGATCGTGCCGGAGACCGTATCCTCGCCGATCCCGGCGAGCATGGCCCGCGACAGACCGCCGAGGAAGGAACTGCCTTCCGAAAACGCCATGCTGTAGCCGGAGGCAAACCATATGATCGAGGCGATGCCGCCGATGGCGAAGCACTGCATGTGTACGGACAATACGTTGCGCGTGCGCACCAGGCCACCGTAAAACAGCGCCAGTCCCGGCAGCGTCATGAACAGAACCAGGGCCGTCGAGGCCATGATCCACGCGGTATCGGCGCCGTTTAACGTGGCCTCCGCCGCGTCTGCGAGTCCGGGTGCGACCAGTAGAAACAGCGAGGCGAGGAGGGCACGCTTAAAGGGCATCTTCGTTGACCTCACCGGTGCGGATGCGGACAACGGTTTCGAGGTGACAGACGAAGATCTTGCCGTCGCCGATCTTGCCGGTCGAGGCGGATTTCTTGATGGCCTCGATGACTTGGTCGACGATGTCGGATTTGACGGCGACCTCGATCTTGACCTTGGGCAAAAAGTCGACGACGTATTCGGCGCCGCGATAGAGTTCGGTATGGCCTTTTTGACGTCCGAAGCCCTTGACTTCGGTCACGGTCAGGCCGGTCAGACCCAGATCGTGCAGGGCTTCCTTGACGTCGTCGAGCTTGTAGGGCTTGATGACTGCGGTTATCAGTTTCACGTTCGATGCCTCCGTTGGTATTCGATATAGACCCCGGTACATTGCGGAAGACATTTCTCGTTCGCCGTGGAAACGAGTCGCCGAGCCGTCTTCCCAGGTTGTACCTTTTAAGACCCGCGCTTTGTTTTCGTTGTCGCGCGCGAGTCCTTTAGCCGGATCGGTCCGTCGGCCGTCATCGGCCTCTGTCAAAGTGGCGGTGATCCGGGCGCCATTAGCATAACGCAGATAGGTGTATTTGTCGTATCCGCTACGATCGGATTCGGCATCATTCCAAGAAGGGGAGCGTCCTTGGGGGCATGCTTGAGAGCGGCCGAGAGGTAATCGCCTCACCGCTTTCGTTCGTGTGCCTTTTCCCTTAGCGTCTCGCAGAGTTCGAGGATTTCGGGCAGACGTTCCGCGACGAGTTCGGTCGCGAGTTCCTCCGTGATCTCGGTATAAATGTTTCTGGGATTATCGGTAATGACCTTGCAGCAGTGTACGAGGTCCGGTGTCGAAAAATGTTCCGCAACGCTGTAGAAGCCGGCGGCCTCCATTTCGAAACAGCCGGTCAGCGGATAGCCCATCTGGACTTGATCCACGGTGATGATCTCGTCGGTTACAAGCGGGGTTGCAAAGGACAATGACGGATGCCAGGACCGTCCGCTTGCCGCATCTCTGACACGGTGGGCAAGAACCCCGGTGCCGAGGCGGTGCATGCCGTGTCCCGCGGTACCGAGGTTCAGCCACGCTTGGCCTTGCGCGCCGCCGTATTCCGTGTGGAGCCAGTTGGTGGCGGTGGCGGCGTTCCGTTTACCGATCCCGCAAAGGACAAGACGCGTATCGTGTTCGACGAAGACCGGAAACGCAGCGGGTTCGCCGACTCGTTTCAGGCCAAGGGCGTCGATCAGCGGCGCGGCCTCGCAGTGCAGCGCCACTACGACGTTGAGCACTCAGGCACCTCGATGGCGATGGACATACCCGTGATCACGTCCGGGGCGCGATTTCGGCGAACGCGTGGACGACTGGGAAACGGTCGGTTTGTCGGACCGGCAGCCGGGAGTTGGGTTGGGCGATCGTCAGGAGGTGGCGGATGCCCGCCTTGCGCGCGCTTTCGAGGACTTCGAGGTTGTCGTCGATCAGGAGCGTTCGCTCGAAGTCGAACGGTTCCGGTTCCCGAAGTTTCCCCCAAAAAGCCGGATCCTCCTTGGCGAGACCGAAGTCGTGGGCGCAGTACACCCGATCCAGATGTCCGTCCAGCCCGGTTTCGCGCAGTTTCAGGGCCAGGCTCTCGCCATGCGCGTTCGTCACCAGCACGGCGCGTTTGCCGGCCGCCCGGAGCGCGGTCAGGAACTCGACGGCCTCGGGGCGGAAAGCGATCAGGTGCCTGACCTCTTCCTTCAGGCGGACGATGTCGAGATCGAGCGTCCGCCGCCAGTAATCCAGGCAATACCACTCGAGCGTGCCCGCGGCGGTCTCATACTGGGATTGCAGACGGGATTTCGCGACGTCGATCGAAATCCCATGCTGTTCTGCATAGCGCGCGGGCAGGTGTTCGCGCCAAAAATGGTCGTCGAAATGGAGGTCGAGCAGCGTGCCGTCCATATCGAGCAGGACGGTGTCGATATCAATCCAGGGGAGCATGGGGCACCGCATATCGGTTAAAATGGTCACCTGTCGTTCCGGAACACGTCTCTCGGCGGACACACGTGTCGCGCCTTGGGGGCCGTTTCCTATAATGACATATCCTGTTCCGCTTTTGACCACGTGCGGTGGATGGCTTAACCTGCGGGTTTTCTCAGGGAGACGCAATCTCGAAATGCGCAAGAAACCTGAAATCATGGCGACCGAGACCTTGGCGAGGACCCGGCTCTTTCACGTCGAGCAACTGGATCTTCGCTTTGCCAACGGAGTCACGACGCGCTACGAGCGCTTGGGACGTACCGGCGGCAACGGCGCGGTCCTGATCGTCCCGATGCGGTCGGACGACGAGGTCCTGTTGATCCGTGAATATGCCGCGGGTGTCGACCGTTACGAACTGGCTTTGCCCAAGGGACGTATCGAGCCCGATGAGTCGCCGCTGGACGCCGCCAATCGCGAGCTGCAGGAAGAGACCGGATACGGGGCGCGCAAGCTTCGGCACCTTGCCGGCCTGACGGTCGCGCCCGGCTACATGGGGCATGTGACGCAGATCATCCTGGCCGAGGACCTATACGAAAGCCGGCTGTCCGGGGATGAGCCCGAGGAGATTGAGGTCGTGCCCTGGTCGCTCAAGGACCTTGCCGGCCTTATCGCCTGCGAGGATTGCACGGAGGCGCGCAGCATCGCGGCGCTGTTCATGGCGCGCGAGGTATTGAACGGAACCTCGACGGATCGTTGATCACCAACGATTGTCTTATATTTCATAAATACGTCATTGATGGGGGAGGACCATGTCAATACAAGCAATGCAGGCGGATGAACTCAAGGCGATGATCGAACCCGTGCTTGGGATTGCCCGTGACGCCAGCGAAAAGATCGTCGCGGTCTACAACCGCGATTTCACGGTCGAACAGAAAGCGGATCACTCGCCCTTGACCGAGGCCGACATGGCTGCGCACGAAGTGATCGAGAGCGGGTTGCAAGCGCTGTATCCGGATATTCCTATCCTGTCGGAGGAATCCTCGCAGATTCCGTTCGAGGAACGCGGTCGTTGGAATCGCTACTGGCTCGTCGATCCGCTCGACGGCACGCGGGAATTCGTGAAGCGTAACGGCGAGTTCACCGTCAATATCGCGCTGATCGAGGCCCACGAGCCGATCGTCGGTATCATCGTCGTGCCGGTGACCGGCGTCAGTTATTTCGCTGCGCGCGGCAACGGCGCCTGGAAGGTCGTGGACGACGAAGTTACGGAAATTCATGTACGGCCCCGTGATCCGGAGTTCACGATCGTTGCAGGAAGCCGTTCCCATGCCAGCGATTCACTCGTGGCGTTTCTCGATCGGATCGGGAAACACGAACTGGTCAGCATGGGCAGTTCCCTGAAGTCGTGCCTGGTGGCTGAAGGCAAGGCCGATGTCTATCCCCGGCTTGGACCCACTTCGGAGTGGGATACCGCCGCGGCGCATTGCATCGTCAACGAGGCAGGCGGCAGCCTGACCGACACCCACATGAAGCCCTTGCGTTACAACACCAAGGAATCGCTCCTGAACCCCTCGTTTTTTGTGTCCGGAGAGGCTCAGTATGATTGGTCGCAATATCTGAAGTGAGGTTGGGTAGGCCGCTGCGATGTCATTCACCTCACTCAATCCCGCCACGGGCAAATACCTGGGGACGTTTGAGCACTGGTCCGAAGGGCAGCTCGAGCAAGCGCTGACACGCGCCCATCGTAGCGCCGGGGAGTGGGCCGCCACGCCCGTCGTCGACCGTTGCGAGGCCGTCCGGGCCGCGGGCCAGGTACTCAAGGAACGTCGCGATACGTTGGCCGAGATCATCTCACTCGAGATGGGTAAGCTCATCGTTGAGGCGCGTGCCGAGGTGGATAAATGCGTAACCGCCTGTGATTATTACGCCGATCACGGTCCCGGATTCCTGGCCGACGACTTTATGGCCTCCGACGCGGGGCGAAGCTTTCTGGCGTACGAGCCGTTGGGTCCTGTGCTGGCCGTCATGCCCTGGAATTTCCCGTTCTGGCAGGTGATGCGTTTCGCGGCGCCGGCGCTCGTGGGCGGCAACGTCGCGCTTTTGAAGCATGCCTCCAACGTGCCGCAATGTGCCCTGGCCCTCGAGGAAGTCTTTAGGGAGGCCGGTCTTCGGGACGGCATATTCACGACATTGATGATCGGGTCCGGTGAGGTAAAAGGCGTCATAGAGGACCGCCGAGTCCGTGCAGTCACCTTGACCGGCAGCGAGGCCGCCGGACGCGCCGTGGGCTCAGTCGCAGGGGCTCAACTAAAAAAAACAGTACTCGAACTCGGCGGTTCGGACCCCTTCGTGGTGCTTGCCGACGCCGATTTGGCGTTGGCGACCGAGATCGGACTGACGTCGCGTTTGATCAACGCCGGACAGAGCTGTATCGCAGCCAAGCGTTTTATCGTGGTCGAGTCCGTGGCAGACGCCTTTGTCGAAAGTCTGCTCTCGGCCGTCGGACGTTATCGCTGCGGAGATCCGCTCAACGAAGCAACCACGCTGGCGCCGTTGGCCCGCAAAGATCTGCGGGACGACTTGCACGATCAGGTTCGCCGATCCATTGGACAGGGCGCCCGTCCGGTGCTCGGATGCGTGCCCGAGGAGGGCGAGGGCGCCTATTATCCGGTGTCGATCCTCGACGGCGTGCGGCCCGACATGACTGCGGCGCGAGAGGAGTTATTCGGACCCGTGATCCCCATTATTCGCGTGCGCGATGAAGCCGAGGCCATCCGCGTCGCCAACGATACCAATTTCGGTCTCGGCGGTAGCGTTTGGACCGCGGATATCGGTCGCGGCGAACGAGTTGCTCGCCAGATTCAGGCCGGTGCCGTTTTCGTCAATGGTTTGGTCAAAAGCGACCCGAGACTGCCGTTCGGCGGGATCAAGGATTCCGGGTACGGGCGGGAGCTTTCCTATCTCGGGCTACATGAATTTTTGAACATCAAGACCGTCTGGATTCGCTGAATCCGGGTAGACTTCCGCTGCCGGGCTGACGCAATGGACCTTGAGATCTTTTTTGGTTTGTCCCTGGTGGTAGGTGCGATCACCGGGATTTGCGCCGGATTGCTCGGGGTCGGCGGCGGACTGCTTTACGTGCCGGCGCTGCTTTTCCTGTTGCCCAAACAGGGGGTGGCCGATGCGATCCTCATGCATGTCGCCGTGGCCAGCTCCCTGGCCACCATCGTAGTGACCTCCATGAGCTCGTTGATCAGCCATGCCCGCCTGCACGGCGTTATTTGGGACTATGTGCGCTGGCTTTCGCTCGGGATCGTTCCCGGCGCGTTTATCGGCACGATGAGCGCGCGCTATATCGACGGCGTCACGCTCAGGATGATCTATGGGGCCTTTGCCGTGCTGGTGGGTGTCAAGATGGCGTTCGGATGGTCACCCACGGCTTCGCGGCCTCGTCCCATGCCGTTGGCGATGTCGGCCGCGGGCGCCGGTATCGGCATGATCTCGGCTTGGCTCGGCATCGGCGGCGGCACCTTGACCACGCCTTATCTGGTTTGGCGCAGCACACCGATCCGGGAGGCCATCGGTACCTCGGCCGCCTGCGGTTTCCCGATCGCGTTCGTCGCGGCCATGAGTTACGGTTTGTTGAATCCGGAAACCATTCCGGGCGGAATGCGGGTGGCCGGCCTGACCGGTTTGCTCTATTGGCCGGCCATCATCCCGCTGATGTTGGGCAGTATGCTGGGCGCCGGTTACGGCGCCCGTTTGACGCATAGCGTGCCGGTCGAACGACTGCGCAGGGGATTCGCGTTGCTCCTGATCGCCTTGGGCGTTGCCGTTTGGCTTAAGCTTTAAGGTACGCGAGGTCGTTAGAGATCAGGCCGGCTTGAGGTCCGGAAAGCGTTTGTCGAGAACCTTGTTCCAATCGGCGATGGTGTCGGCCATGGATTCGAGGAAGGCTTCCGCGTCGCCTTCGATGCTGACTTCCTCGATGCGATCTCCTTGGGCGATGGCGTTGACGACGGACTGATCATCGGCCGACACTACAGCGCCGAAGACGGTGTGTTTGCCGTCGAGCCACGGCGTTTGAACGTGGGTGATAAAGAACTGGCTGCCGTTGGTGCCCGGTCCGGCATTGGCCATGGACAGCACGCCCGGCCGGTCATGCTTCAGCGCGGGCGTACACTCGTCCTCGAAACGATAGCCCGGACCGCCTGTGCCGGAACCCAGCGGACAGCCGCCCTGAATCATGAAGTCCGAGATCACACGATGAAAGTTGAGGCCGTCGTAAAAGCCGCGGCGCGCGAGGTTGACGAAGTTGGCGACGGTCTTCGGCGTCTGGTCGGCAAACAGGTTGATGCGGATTGGGCCTTTGCTGGTCGTGATGGTGGCGGTCAGTGTGGTGGACATTGGATTCCTCTGGTTCTCTGTCATTAATCTCTGAAATTGGTGTATTGAAGCGGCAGTTCGAGTTTCTGCTCGCGGAGCATGGCGATGACGGATTGCAGGTCATCGCGCTTTTTGCCGGTCACGCGGACCTGCTCGCCCTGGATTGCGGCCTGGACCTTGAGCTTCTTTTCCTTGATCCGTTTGACGATCTCGCGCGCCATGTCGGAGGTCAGGCCATGACGAAAAGTGACCTCCTGTTTGGCGGCTTTGCCGGATGCCTGTGGTTCCTCGATCTTCATGCATCCGGTATCCACGCTGCGTTTGACAAGCTTGTTCCGTAGGATGTCCAGCATTTGCTCGAGCTGAAACTCGGATTGGCTGACCAGGGTGGCTTTGAGTTCGCTGATATCGATATGCGAGTCGGAGCCCTTGAAGTCGAAACGGGTGCCGATCTCACGGTTCGCCTGATCGACGGCGTTCCGGACCTCGTGGACGTCGACCTCGGAGACGATGTCGAAACTCGGCATCCATTACGCTCCGAGTTTGCGGACACCGTCGGCCGTGCCGAGAATCAGGACATCGGCGGGGCGGCGTGCGAACAGGCCGTTCGTGACGACGCCCGCGATATGGTCGAGCTCGGACTCAAACGTGACGGGTTCCATGATCTCGAGGTTGTGCACGTCGAGGATGATATTGCCGTTGTCGGTTACGAAGCCTTCGCGGTAGACGGGCTGGCCGCCGAGTCTGACGATCTCGCGGGCGACATAGCTGCGCGCCATGGGGATGACTTCGATCGGCAGGGGGAAATTGCCCAGACAGTGCACGAGCTTGCTCTCATCGGCCACGCAGATGAAGCGTTTGGCGACGGCCGCGACGATCTTCTCGCGCGTCAGCGCACCGCCGCCGCCCTTGATCAGGTGCAGCTGGTGGTTGCTCTCGTCGGCGCCGTCGACGTAGATGGGCATATCGCTGACTTCGTTGAGATCGTAGACCGGGATGCCGTGGCTCTTGAGGCGCTGCGCGGTGGCCTCGGAGCTCGCCACGGTACCGTCGATCCGGTGTTTGATCGTGGCGAGGGCATCGATAAAGTGGTTGGCCGTGGAACCCGTTCCGACACCGACGATCGCGCCGGGCTCGACGTATTCAAGTGCGGCCTCGGCGGCCATCCGCTTCATGTGGTCTGTACTCATTCTTCCGCTCCATAACGATTTAAACTGGGGCCATCATAACCTTACGTAC
This sequence comes from Gammaproteobacteria bacterium, assembly GCA_016124415.1. Taxonomy (GTDB): domain Bacteria; phylum Pseudomonadota; class Gammaproteobacteria; order SZUA-140; family SZUA-140; genus RI-283. Next base: position 15,256 of record WGNS01000074.1, read on the forward strand.
TCGGATGCGACAATGGTCATGGTCTCAGGAAGCGTGTAATCTTTGCGGACCGATCACCATTACAAAAAAGAAGTATGCCGAACGCTTACCTGACAAAGATCCTTAAGGCCCGAGTTTACGACGTCGCCCGGGAAACACCGTTAGACCTCATGCCGCTGCTGTCATCCCGTATCGACAACAAGGTGTTGCTGAAGCGTGAGGACCTGCAGCCGGTGTTTTCATTTAAACTCCGGGGCGCATATAACCGCATGTCGACGCTCAAGGACAAGCAACGGGCCGCCGGCGTGATTGCGGCCTCGGCCGGAAACCACGCGCAGGGCGTCGCGTTGTCAGCCAAGATCATGGGCGTCAAGGCGACGATCGTTATGCCCGCGACGACGCCTATGATCAAGGTCGAGGCCGTGCGCCGTCACGGCGGACGGGTGGTCCTGCACGGCGACACCTATGACGAGGCCTATGCCGAGGCGCAGAAACTCGTCGCCGAACACGGACTGACTTTCATCCCGCCATACGATGATCCCGACGTTATCGCAGGGCAGGGCACGATCGCCATGGAGATCCTGCGTCAGCACGGTGGGGACATCGACGCCGTTTTCATTCCAGTCGGCGGCGGTGGGCTGATCGCGGGCATGTCCGCATATATAAAGAGTCTTTATCCGAAGATCCGGGTAGTCGGTGTTGAGCCGGAGGACGCGGCCTGTCTGGCACGCGCGCTTGAAGCCGGACGCCGGGTCACCCTCGACCAAGTAGGAATCTTTGCCGATGGTGTCGCGGTGCGCCAGATCGGCAAGGAACCTTTTCGCATCGCAAGCCAATGTGTCGATGAGGTCGTGACGGTCGGCAGCGACGAGATCTGCGCCGCGATCAAGGACATCTTCGACGACACGCGCTCTATCGCAGAACCCGCCGGGGCGCTGGCGGTCGCGGGGCTCAAAAAATATGTGGTCCGCGACGGCGCCAAGGACAAGACCTTCGTGGCCATCGACAGCGGCGCCAACGTCAATTTCGATCGCTTGCGGCATGTTTCGGAGCGCGCGGAACTCGGTGAAGGCAGAGAGGCCTTCTTCGCGGTGACCATTCCGGAACGTCCCGGCTCTTTCCTGCGTTTTTGCCGTACGGTAGGCAAGCGCGGAGTCACGGAATTCAATTACCGCTATGCGGACAGCAAGGACGCGCAGATCTTCGTTGGGATCAAGACCGGCGGCGAGGAGGAAAAGACGGCGCTTCTGGAGAACTTAAGGGAAAAGGGCTATACGTCGGTGGACCTGAGCGACAACGAAATGGCCAAGCTCCACATCAGCCATATGGTCGGCGGCAGGGCGTCGGGCATCACGGACGAACGCATCTTTCGCTTCGAGTTTCCGGAACGGCCCGGCGCCTTGCTGGCCTTCCTGCAGTCCGTTGGCAAGCGTTGGAACATCAGCCTGTTTCACTACCGTAACCATGGCGCGGCCAATGGCCAGGTCCTTGCCGGGCTTCAGGTACCTGCCGAGGAGGAAACCGAGTTCCAGGAATTCCTCAAGGGCCTCGGGTATGATTACTGGGACGAGTCGAAGAATCCGGCATACACGTTGTTTTTGGCGTAGGGGGTTTCTAGGGACAAGTAGCAAGTAACAAGTCTCAAGAGGCGGTTATCCTGCTACTTGCTACTTTATTGCCTTTCCTCGATACGCTTCTTGATGCGCGCTTTGGCTTCGTCCGAAAGCGTGCCTTGCGTCTGTGCTTGGCGGCCCAGTCGGCGCACTGCGTCATGCATGAACTCGATCTGGCGGCGGTAGGCCGCGCACATGTGGCACATCATGAGATGCAGGCGGACCGATGCGCGTTCACGCAGGGACAGCTTGCGGTCGAGTGACTGGGAGACGAGTTCGCTGACTTCCTTGCAGGATGGCATCATGATTGTCCTCCTTCTCGCAGTCCGTTGAACCAGTGTTTGTCCATGCAGTCCCGGAGCTTCATGCGTGTTCGGGAGAGCATGACCCACATATTGTTTCGAGTGGATATGCCGAGGGTTTCGCAGACCTCGTCGCTGTCCATTTCCTCGATCTCGCGCAGGGTAAAGAGATCGGCTAGGTGTTCTGGAAGGGCGGAGATGCAGCGCGACAGCGCCGTCCAGAATTCCTCCTGCTGGAGGGATGCGCTGGGGTCTTTCCAGTTGTCGATGCTGACGTTCCAGTGACCGCGATCGTCAAACGGTTCAGCGTTCATATCCGCGCTCTTTTCAATATCGTCCGTCTGGACGTTTCGATGCGCGCGGCGCAGATGATCGATAATCTTGTGTTTGAGAATGCCGGTCAGCCAGGTTCTTTCGGAGGATTGTCCCTCGAAGGTTTTTCTGGCCTTGAGTGCGGCCAAGAAGGTTTCCTGGACGAGATCTTCGGCGAGCGCAGGATTGCGGACACGCATCAATGCGAAGCCGTAGAGCGCATCGCCATAGTCATTGACCCAGTTATCCGGGTTGATGAGGGTAGTCAATGGAGGATTTCCTTCTTCATTTAAGGATGGTCTGAATAATTACCGTTTTCTCTGCCTCATTCGCCATCGCGAGCTAAATGAGTTCAGCAGTGAATCGTTTTTCTCTGTAAATAGCCTTTCGATTGGCTATTTCCAGAGATTCAGGCGCAACTCGCCTGTCA
>WGNS01000037.1 GCA_016124415.1 Gammaproteobacteria bacterium
GACTCTACGGCGCATATAGCTGAATTTAGATGATCTACACCCGTCAGGCTCCGCCCTCCGGATTCCGACATCTAAATCCAGCTGCACCTATCCCGGTCTACTCGCCTTCGCGTCGCTCTCCATGGCTCGCAGTAAATGAAGGTTATATCGTCTGCATGAGCGCCTAGTGGTTAGGAATCGTGCGGCTGGTAGTGAAACGCGCCAGCTTTCAAATTCAGCGATGGTTGCGAATGCGTAAAATCGATCCGAAGCGGACATTACTGATAATTTATTGACAGCGTCATTCCCGCGCAGGCGGGAATCCAGCAAGGACATAAAAGTGGAAAAATAATAATAAGGGACAGACCACGGTTATTGTCCGGTCAATTGGCGCTCCCCACCTAGGCAACTGATAAATCCGTGGTCTGTCCCTGTATTATCCAGTGCAATGCTAGATTCGTGGGTCCAGCATTCATAAAGAAGATTCGAATTCTCGAAACCAACCCAAAACACTCCGCGGATGCCTGGTTCAACAGGCACTTTCGCCCCAAAGCGGACCTCGAACGGTAGTGCCCAGAAGGAGCCGCGGGCGGCTGGCGGCTTACCCCGTTCCGCCCCTTTGGCCCTGGCAGAGGTCGTATTGTTTCTATAGGCCATTGTCGAACCAGAGCGCTTCTCTCATGGAGATCCTTTACTCGGCCCAAGCGCTTCAACGGGCTCGGGATAGTACATTTTTTGGAAAAATGGAACCTCCATCACGGCGATATCGTTAGTACTAGATGGAGAATTGAGAGGAACCGGGGAGGGGCCTATGCGATATGCGTTACCGAGTCATATCGTTTGCCGTTGATCCATCCATCCGAATTGTAAAGCGTCCCTATTGCACGGCCACCAAGAGGCTTTGTTGGGGCTGATCGTACTTACTTGCGCGTCGTTCTATGCCTTCATCGATTGACGATGTGACCCAATTTTTGGGCGCGTCCGGAGTTTGGCCATGAAGTGGAATAAATCCCTTTCAGATCTGATCGGCTACGTTGCCGTTCTTTTTCTTACCGTATTACTGACCGCGTGCGGGGGAGGTGGTACAGGTGGCGCGCCCACAACGAATTCAAACGCCACTGTCCAGTCCGTCGAAACCATCGTCCAGGCTTATGCCAAGACGGGCCCGATTGTCGGCGTCGCGCTCGGAGACTCCGTGCAATTGGACGGTAGTACGTCTTTTGTCTTATCGACGAACCCCAATGCATTCACGACCACGAGACTTGGACTGTCCTATGATTGGTCATTTACCCATATACCGGACAACAGTGTCGCCACCTTGCAGAATGCCGCTACGGCCAATCCCAGCTTTGTCCCTGACGTAACAGGGACATACATAGTGCAACTGACCGTCAGCGGGCAAGGTGTCACGAGCAAGCGGGCGATTGAAACCATCGTAGTGGGGCTGCCGGGAGCAAATCACATTACGGGAGTAGTGATACACGAGTTGCTTCCCTCGACATGTTACTCGTGCCACACGGGGGTAGTACCGTTGGCAGCCGGGCCGAAGGACATCGGGAAATCGCCGAACCACCCTGCAACCAGCAATACCTGCGAGGCCTGCCATACGCCGACTGCCCAGGGCTTCGCATTCCTTCCCATTGTCGATCATGCGGAGGTCTTCGGGCAATGCAGTCAGTGCCACGACGGCGTCAAGGCCATAGGTAAGTCGATTATCCACCAGGAGACCTCGGCGGAGTGCAGTGATTGCCACGACACCGTCAGTTTCCTGACACTGGATGCAAACGGAAAGTTCGATCACAGCTCGATCAACGGCATATGCAGCGGTTGCCATGACGGAAAAATCGCCAAGGGTATGCCGCCGACGACGGCGGACAGTCCGCCCGGCACACATCCGGTTACCACTTCGGAATGCGCTTATTGCCATACGACGCAGACCTTCAGTACACCCTATCCCGACCATACGGGTCCGGCCGTGGTGGGACATCAGTGCAGCGAGTGTCACAATCGTACCGGCACTCTCGCCAAAGCCCTGCCGGCCGACCATCCGGACATGGGCGTAGACTGCCAGGTTTGTCACTCAATCAAGACGTTCAGCATGGGCGGCGTTTTCAATCATGCCTTGGTTGACCCTACGGTAGTGCGCTGCGATACCTGTCATAACAGCACCAATACCAATACCAGCACGATTAAGGCGATCGGCACCGTGGACGATCCCACGCCGCCGCATCCGGCTACGAACGGCAGCGACTGCGGGGCCTGCCACAGTGCGCCCGTCAATCCGCGCGATCCCAACGCAGTCGGATTCGCCGCCGCGACCTTCGACCATACCGGCGTGACCAACGGCTGTCAGAACTGTCACGGCAATCTGAGCCCCGTCGCACCGTACGTGACGGCGACCGGCAAACCGACGCCTACCGCATTGAGCATGCACATGCCGACCAATCCCGATAACCCGGGTACGGCGAACGACGAAGACTGCGGCAACTGTCATTCGCCGGGCACGTTCGCCACCGGCTACTTCGATCACACCGATCACGCCAACGGCAATACCCCGATCACCAGCGGTTGCAATGCCTGCCACAACAATGTCATCACCGCCGGCAAGCTGCCGAATCACATCGCGACGTTCCCGGATAACCAGGACTGCGCCGATTGCCACACGACCGGCGCGTTCAAACCGGCCGTCTTCAACCATGCGAGCGTCAGCACGAATATCGATACCAATTGCGCACAGTGCCACGACGGCAATATCAGTACCGGCATGGATATCGCCACTCACATTCCGGTACCGAACGGCCAGGATTGTTCGGTCTGCCATACCTATACGGTAGCCAATCCCGATAGCAGCGCGGCGCCGTTCAAACAGAATACCGTGTTGCCTTACCAACATACGGGCATCACGGGCAACTGCGAATCCTGCCACAACGGCAATACCGATTACGCCGCGGTCGGCGCCATCGGAAAGAACACCAACCATATCCCGGCCCTGAACAACTGCTACGCGTGCCACCAGAGCACCGGTACGGGCGCCTTTGCGGATTCATCCATCTTCATGGCGACACAACATTCCGGACTCACGGGCGGATGTGAAGGTTGTCATACCTCGAAATTCCTGCCGACGGCGAACAGCAGCAACACAAACGTCATCAAGGTTACGGCGACGCATATCCCCACCGACCAGGATTGCAACGTCTGCCATACCAACGCGGTCGGCGGTTTCAGCCAGGGCGCATCCATCTTTACGCACAAAGATATCGTCGGGAACTGCGCGTCCTGTCACGACGGATCCTGGACTGCCGTGATGGGGCCCAACAATGTTGGCGCGCTCGGGATGACGCTGACGACCAGCCAAGGTGGTTCACACCCGAATACCACGGCGGATTGTCTGTATTGTCATACGACGACATCGTTCACTCAGCATACCGTCGACCACAGCAGTTCCGCCGTCACTACGGTACGATGCGATTCCTGTCACTTCGACGGTACGACTATATCCGGAGCGCTGAGCAAAGCGAATGCACCTAACCCGCCGGGACACCCGACGACCAGTGAGGACTGTCGCGTCTGCCATACGCCGGGCGGCACTTTCGCAGGTACGGCGTTTGACCATAGTCTGATCGCCCCAGGCACACGTTGCGACTCCTGTCATAACGGCACGAATGCGACGGGCTTGGATGCCTACGCGACGACCCATGGGGGCACACCGCATCCGGATACCCTGGGTAAGGACTGTGGTTCCTGCCACGCTCCCGGCGCTGGCTTCGCCGGGGCCACCTACGACCATACCGGGATCGTGAATAACTGCGCGTCCTGCCACGACGGCAATACCGCGAGGGGACAGATCCCACCGCCGAACCACGTCCCGACGAGCGAGGACTGCTCAGTCTGCCACCAGACCACCGGATTCAAGCCTGCGACCTTCAGTCACGCCGGTATCATTGACAATTGTTCCTCGTGTCACGACGCCGGGTTCGCGACCGGTAAGCCCGCCAACCACGTCGTGACGATCAAGGATTGCGGCGTGTGCCACGGCATCGGCACCACGTTCGCCGGCACGACGATCGATCACAGCAGTCCCGATGTAACCGCCAAACAGTGCATGGATTGTCATGACGGCTCGGTACTCGGCGCACTCAGCAAAGCGGACGCGCCGGCTCCGGGACATCTCTCGACGACGCTCGATTGCAGCAACTGCCATACCACGGGCACCTTCGTCGGCGGTGGCTGGGTGCACGGTCCGGAAACGACCGGTACCTGCAAGAATTGCCACGACTACAACGGCAACAGCGCCACGCCGACGTTCTCGGGACATATCAACACCGCGGAACAGTGCGACGTGTGCCATACCACCAATGCCTGGTCGCCGGGGGTCTTCAACCATTCGTCCACCAGCGCCTACACCGTCAAGAACCTCGGCTCACACCGCAAGGCGCTCACTTGCAGTAATTGCCATGGTTCGACCATCGGCGGCGGCGCTGATATGCAGTGGTTGCCGTCCAAGCAACCGCAATACGCCCCGGATTGCGCCGCCTGTCATGCCAATAACTTCCGCTCGGTTAGTCGGCACAACGGCGGTAAGAGCGGAACGGTCGATCAAAACAAGAACTGTGGCGCCAGCGGCTGCCACCGCGTCAGTTCGAGCGGCTTTGGGTAACAGGGTGCTCTTCCCGGCACGGGACCGCGGCGTGGACGTTTAACGTCCGTTTGTGGCGTGCGCCGCAAAATAGGGGACAGCCAAAACCGCGGCCTGTCCCGAATGGTACTTACTTAGCTTCAAACTCGAATTTCCGTCATCCCGGCCTACGCCGGGATGACGGTGTTAAGTAAGGGCCATTCCGGTCTGTCCACGTTTATTTATTATCAGGCCCTAGTGGCGTCGACCACCCCGTCTGCCGTTCCTTGGCTGCTCCTCATTGACCTTGAGCGGGCGCTCCTTGTAGGTTCTGCCGTTCAGTCCCGAGATGGCGGCGCGGGCCTCGTGGCCTTCCATTTCGATGAAGCCGAAGCCCTTGCACTTGCCGCTGAATACATCCGTGGCGAGTTTAATGGAACGCACCCGGCCGAACTGCGAAAACAGTTCTTTGATTTCGGCCTCGGTCGCTTCCGGTACGATGCCGCCGACAAATAATTTTAACAATGTGAATCCCTCCCCGGTTGACTGCTATCGAATGGATCAACCGGCTGCGCGGCGTCGTGATTGGCCTTTCCTGGCGGGCGCTTTTCCGCGCGGACGGTTGGAGCGGGGCGAGCGTGCGTCGGCGGGTTTTCCGCTACGCTTACGAATTCCCGTGACGTTGTCGGCATCCGTTTTGTCCGAACGGCAGGCCGAGGGTTCGAAGCCGGATACGATGGCGGCGGGCACGGTTTTGCGAATCAGGCGCTCGATGGCGCGCCATTTGTCGCTTTCGTCGCTGCCGACCAGGGAGACGGCCTGACCGCTGCTGCCGGCACGGCCCGTACGGCCGATACGGTGGACATAGTCCTCGGCGGCCGACGGCAGGTCGTAGTTGACGACGTGCGGCAGGCGGTCGATGTCGATGCCGCGTGCCGCCACGTCGGTGGCGATCAGGGCCTGAATCGATTGCTGCTTGAAGGCGCCAAGGGCACGCTCCCTGGCACCCTGACTCTTGTTTCCATGGATCGCCATGGCCTCGATACCGTCACTGAGCAATTGTTTGACCAAACGGTCGGCACCGTGTTTGGTGCGCGTAAACACCAGCACTTGTCGCCAGTTGTTCGTGCCGATCAGATGGGTCAGCAGTTCGCGCTTGCGGCCTTGGTCGACCAGAAAGGCTTGCTGATCCACGCACTCCGAGGAGGTATTGCGCTTCGCGACCTCGATCGACACCGGCCGGTTCAGGAACTGACGGGCGAGTTTGTCGATGTTGTCAGGGAAGGTGGCCGAAAACAGCAGGCCCTGACGCTTGGCCGGCAGTTTCGCCATGATGCGTTTGATGGCGTGGATGAAGCCCATGTCCAGCATGCGGTCGGCCTCGTCGAGCACGACGGCCTCGACCTGGGACAGATCGACCGACTGGCGGTCCATATGGTCGATCAGGCGTCCCGGCGTGGCGACCAGGATATCCACGTTGCGATTAAGTTGTTTGAGCTGAGGATTGATGCCGACGCCGCCGAAGACCACGACGGTGCTTAGCGGCAAGTGACTCCCGTAGGTACGGAAACTTTCCGCAACCTGGTTCGCCAGTTCTCTCGTCGGGGTCAGGACGAGCACTCGCGGCGCCTTGCGTCCGTTACGCTCGCGGGCGCTTTGCAGTTTGTGCAACAGCGGCAGCGCGAACGCTGCGGTCTTTCCGGTGCCCGTCTGGGCTCCGGCCATCAGGTCATTGCCTTCCAGGATCGCGGGAATGGCTTGCTGTTGGATGGGGGTAGGGGTTGTGTAGCCCTGCGCGGAAACGGCGCGCAGGATTTCGGCGCTCAGGCCGAGCGATGAAAAAGACATGTGTAACACGTGCTCCTGTAGCGGATTGGCCGGGCGGCGGGCGCCCTTGAATCGGTAATAGTGCGCGGGAGGGTACGCCCGCATAAGGCTTGAAGGTACCGAGGAAGAAAGAAAAGACAGTCCGGCGGAGGCTTTGGTTCTGCTGGGTACTGCGAGCAGCGGGAAATTCAGACTGCTCTGCAACAAACGGTGAGCGGACTATAACACACCTTGCATCGCGCGCCTAACGCCCGGATTGTTTAAATTCACTTATTTGATGGCCGTGCGGCGAGAATGCGTGTACACTTGCGCTGCTGCAGTCTGCGGTAAGCAGTTTTGGTCGTTCCATACTTGTTACCTCCCGAGCCCTCGCTACTTGTCTGCCTGCACGCACTTCATTCATCACTACGTTAGGTTTTTTTTATGGCTACAGGTACGGTTAAATGGTTTAACGAGGCCAAGGGTTTTGGCTTCATCACTCAGGACAACGGCGGCGCGGACGTATTCGTCCATTTCAGCGCTCTGCAGGGCAGCGGGTTCAAGACCCTGGCCGAAGGCGCGCGCGTCAGCTTTGAGGTTCAGCAGGGTCCCAAGGGCCCTCAGGCGAGTAACGTCGTTACCGTCTAACCTCTTCCAAGGTGGGCGGCGGCGTTGTCGCCGCCCACCTTCTTCGTACAGCGTCGGCGTTCCAAGCGCCGCCGAATACAGCCTCATCCTCTCCTATCAATTAGGGCGAGTATTTGAACGCGCCCTCCGATTTTTCATCCCTTGGTCTGTATCGACCCTTTTCGTTGCCTTAAGGCTGCGTCATGGGAAGCCTCGTCGATATCGTCGTTTTGGAAACGGAAGGTCGAATCACGAGGGTAAGAGGCGAACGATGCGTTCGTTTTTACGAACGCTCAGGGAGCCGGACTTTCATTCGGCAAGTCTTCAGCAGGGGTTGCGGTAGGTCGCGCGCACCCGGAATACGCCGAAATCATAGTGGGACACCCTGGTTTTTCGTATTTCGAGCACGCGAACGCTCATTCACAAGGCGTTCGCTATTATGTATAATTCCACCGCCTATCCCGAACGCTCATGAGGGCGAAGAAGCCATGCCGGTTGCTGCCAGAATCAAAACGCTACGCGAGGCTCGCGGGCTGTCGCTTCGGGCGTTGGCGGATTCTTGCGGCGTCAGCCCCTCCACGCTCTCCCAGATCGAAAACAGGGATACCTCGCCCTCGGTCGCGACGCTGGAGAAACTGGCCCACGGCCTGCGCGTGCCGATCGCCTCCTTTTTTGCCGAGGACGAAGAGGATTCCGCGCTCGAGATCCTGGATATCGGCAACGGCCCGGTCTTCAGTCTGCGCGACGGCGCGGAGGTAACGCCGTTCGCAGCCCAGCGTCATTCCTCCAACTTCGAGCCCATGCTGGTGACGTTGCAGCCGGGCGGCGGTCTGGCTGACCAACCCTTTTTGGTGGGCATCGAATCCGAGTTCGTTTGGGTGCGGCGCGGGCGGGTTCTGCTTTCTTACAACGGGAACGACTATGAGATAGAGACCGGTCAGGCGGTCTACTACGATCCCCGTCGCAGTCACAACTGGCGCAATCCGTTCGACGACACATGTGAAATGCTGTTGGTCAGACAGCGATGAGTCATCATCTTTTCGTCCAAATGCTCGCTTTTGCGTTGGGCGGCTCCCTGGGGTCGGCACTGGTTTCCCTGGTGGCCGATCGTTATCCCCGCGTGTTGTCGCGCGTGGCTTTTCCGGCTTTGGCGGTGGCGGGCGCCGCGTCGGTGACGATCGGGCTGGAGGCGATCCTGACCGGTGGCCGCTTCGCGGTCGAACTTCCATTGGGATTGCCGTGGCTGCACTGGCACCTGAAACTCGATCCGCTGGCGGGATTTTTCTTCAGTTTGATCGGCATCGGCACCTTGGCGGCCGGGCTCTATGGTCCCGCCTACTGCCGCGAATTCCGGCACGGTCCGTATTCGTTGGCGGTGCTGGGGCTCGCGACCGGGCTGTTCATCGCGGGCATGCAGCTGGTGGTGTTGGCGGACGACGCCTTCGCCTTCATGATCGCCTGGGAGTTGATGTCGCTCTCCAGTTATTTCCTGGTCGGCTATCAGCATCAGAACGCCGCCAATCGGCGCGCGGCATTTTTCTATCTGCTGATGGCGCAAATCGGCGGCCTCTCGATCCTGCTCAGCTTCGGCGTATTGGCGGGTTTCGGGCACGGCTTCACGTTTGAGGAGATGCGGGCGGCGCCACTGAGTCTGTCCTGGAGTTCCATCGCCTTTACCTTGGCTCTGGTGGGGTTCGGCGCGAAGGCCGGCCTGGTGCCGCTGCATGCCTGGTTGCCCGAAGCCCACCCCGTGGCGCCGTCCCACATATCGGCGCTCATGTCCGGCGTGATGCTCAAGGTATCGGTATACGGGTTCATTCGCGTGGTGTTCGATTTGATCGGCTCGCCGCACTGGAGCTGGGGCGTGGCGTTGCTGATCATCGCCGGCATCACGGCCCTCTACGGCGTGCTCTACGCCTTGCTGCAGAACAATCTCAAGCGGCTATTGGCCTATAGCTCGGTCGAAAACATCGGCATTATTTTTATCGGCCTGGGTCTGTCGATTATCTTTTACGGCACGGGGCAACACCTGCTGGGTACCCTGGGACTGGTGGCGGCGCTCTATCATTCCCTGAACCATATGCTGTTCAAGAGCCTGCTCTTTCTCGGCGCCGGCACCGTATTGCAACGGGCGCGCGAACACGATCTGGAGCGCATGGGCGGGCTGCTCAAGGCCTTGCCCTGGACCGGTCTTTGTTTTCTGATCGGTTGTATGAGCATCTCGGCGTTGCCGCCTTCCAACGGCTTCGTCTCCGAGTGGGTGACCTTCCAGACGGCCTTGCAGGCGACGAGCCTCGAGAGCGGGGTGCTGCGCGCCGTCATTCCGATCACGGCCGCCGTCCTGGCGTTGACCGGGGCGCTGGCGGCGGCCTGTTTCGTCAAGGTCTACGGCGTCGCGTTCCTCGGGCTCGCGCGCACGCGCCGGGGCCGCCGGTGTACGGAAGCGGGTCCGGGCATGGTCGGCGCCCAGGGGATGCTGGCGGCGCTCTGTCTAATGTTCGGTGTGTTCCCCACCGCCACGGTGACCGCCCTCAACCATATCGTCACGGACCTGACCGGACATGCCCTGACCGCCGCGACCGCCAACGGCTGGCTGTGGTTGACGCCCATCTCCAGCGATACCGCATCCTATAGCGCGCCGCTGGTCTCGCTGGGCGTTTTGCTCTCGCTTGCGGCGTGGGCCGTGGTCTATCTGGTCTTGCGCCCCGGCGGCCATGCCAGGATGACCCGCGGCGACACCTGGGACTGCGGTTTCGGGCCGCTCAACGCGCGCATGCAATACACATCCACCGCGTTTACCATGCCGGTGCAACGCATTTTCAAGCCCTTCTGGGATTTGCGCGAGGAGGTGGAACGTGAGCCGCGCAACGGGTTGCCTCAGGAACCGGAGCGGCTGCGCCATCAACTCCATGTCGACGATATCTCATGGCGTTTGCTCTACACGCCCGTGGTGAAACTGCTGCACGCCACGACGCGGCGCGTCGGTCGCATCCAGACGGGGCATCTGCGTCACTATCTGGCCTACAGCTTCATCACGCTCATTCTGCTGCTGTGGATCATCACATGAAGATTTGGGCGCTGGCGCTGCTGCAATCCACGGCCTTCGTTCTGCTGGCGCCGCTGTTCGCCGGCTGGGTCAAATGGGTTAAGTGCCGTTTGCAGAACCGCCGGCCGCCGCCGTTGGCGCAGCCGTACAGGGATCTGTGGAAACTGTTCGGAAAGGAGGCGCTGTTGTCCCACAACGCCTCGATCCTGTTCCGTATCGTGCCCTATATCGTCGCCGGGGCGACCCTGCTGGCCGCGGCGGTCGTGCCGCTGCTGGCGGTCAATCTGCCCACCGCGGCCATCGCCGACGTGATCGTGCTGACCGGATTTTTCGCCCTGGCGCGCTTCTTCCTCGCGTTGGCCGGCATGGATGTGGGCACCGCGTTCGGGGGCATGGGCAGTTCGCGCGAGATGACCATCTCGGCGCTGGCGGAGCCGGCCATGCTACTGGCCGTGTTCACGCTGGCGATGGTTGCCGCCAGCACCAATCTCTCGACGGTGATCGAGCAGGTTCTCTCCGATGGCCTGGTGTTGCGGCCGTCGCTGCTCTTCGCGCTGTTGGCCATGTGCCTGGTGGCCGTGGCCGAGACCGGCCGCATCCCGGTGGATAATCCCGCCACCCACCTGGAACTGACCATGATCCACGAGGCGATGATCCTGGAATACAGCGGTCGCCATCTGGCGCTCATCGAGTGGGCGGCGCAGCTCAAGCTGATGATCTACGGCGTGCTGATCGCCAATATCTTTTTCCCGTGGGGCATCGCCACCACGCCGACGCCGGTCGCGTTGCTCGTTGCGGTCGCCGCCATCACGGCCAAGCTATCGATACTCGGGGTGCTGCTCGCGACGGGGGAGTCGGTGTTGGCCAAGATGCGCCTGTTCCGCGTGCCTGCCTTTCTCCTGCTGGCGTTGACGCTGGGTTTTGTCGGCTTGTTGAGCCACATTATTTTGGAGATCCGGTGATGCTCGCGTTCCTGCCGCTTTATCAACAGGCGATCCTGTCGTTGGCGGCGATGATCCTGTTTACTTCTTTCGTGCTGCTGGCGCAGAACGGAGTGCTGGCAATCATTCACGTCTTCGCCTGGCAGGGGCTGCTCGTGGCCGTAACCACCGCCTTCGTCGCCTTCGACAGCGGGGCGGGTCATCTCTATTTCTCCGCGCTGATGACCATTACGCTCAAGGTGATTTTCATTCCCTGGCTGCTGCACCGGCTGGTGCGCAGGCTCGGTATCGACCGCGAGACGCATTCGGTGGAGCGGCCGGCGCGGGTGCTGATGAGCGCCGCCGCGCTGGTCGTCTTCTGTTATTACGTCGCTCAGCCCATCCAACAGTATTCGGCCGCGCTCACGCGCAACACGATTGCGATCAGCATGTCGGTGGTCATGCTCGGCATGTTGATGCTGATTACGCGCCGCAAGGCGGTATCTCAGGTCATCGGATTCATGTCGCTGGAGAACGGCCTGTTTTTCGCCGCCGTGTCCGCGACGCACGGCATGCCGATGTTCGTCGAGCTGGGTATCGCTTTCGACGTGCTGGTGGCTGCCGTGATCTTCGGCGTCTTTTTCTTCCACATTCGCGACAGCATCGATTCGCTGGACGTGGGGCAGCTCAACCGCCTGGCGGAGCGCGACGAATGACGGCGCTTTGGTTCACGCTGCTGATCCCGTTCTCCTCGTCGGTGCTGCTGGGGTTGTTCGGTCAGCATCCTGCCGCCCGGCGATTCAACTTTCAGGCCGCGGCCGCCGCCTTCGCGGCATCGGTTTGGTTGGCGTGGACGGTATTGCAGAATGGGCCCATCGGCGGGTCCTCGGACAGCGCGGGCTCGCAGTTCTACATCGACAGCTTCAACGTCTATCTGATCGTGCTCACGGCCTTCGTCGGTGCCTCCACGGCGCTCTTCTCACAGCCCTATATGGCGCGGGAGCTGGCGGCGGGGCACGTCACCGAAAAGCGTCTCAGGCTTTATCACGCCAGTTACCAGGGGTTTCTGTTCACGATGCAGCTGGCGCTTTCCACCAACAATCTGGGCGTGCTGTGGGTGGCGATGGAAGGCGCGACCTTGGCGACCGTGTTGCTGGTGAGTCTCTATCGCACGCCGCAGGCCATCGAGGCGGCGTGGAAGTATTTCATCATCTGCGGTGTCGGAATCGCGCTCGCGCTGTTCGGTACCGTGCTGCTCTATTTCGCCGCCGCGCAGGTGATCCCGGATCCCGAGCAAGCGTTGTTGTGGAGCGAATTGGCCCGGCATAGCGCGGAACTCAAACCGGTGGTGCTGGCTATCGCCTTCGTCTTCCTGCTCGTGGGCTACGGCACCAAAGTGGGGCTCGTGCCGATGCATTCCTGGTTGCCCGACGCCCATTCCGAAGGTCCGACGCCGATGTCGGCAGTGCTGTCCGGTCTTTTGCTCAACGTCGCGCTGTACGCGCTGGTACGCCTCAAGATCCTGACCGACGGATCGCTGGCCGCGCATCCCGACGCCCATGATCCGCATCTGGCCGGCTATCTCATGATGGGTTTCGGCCTGCTTTCGTTTATCGTCGCCGGTCTGTTTCTGCACCGTCAGCGCGACATCAAGCGGCTTTATAGTTACTCGTCCATCGAACACATGGGGTTGATGACCTTCGCCTTCGGGCTCGGCGGTCCGCTCGCAACCTTCGCCGCGCTGTTGCACATGACCGTGCATTCGCTGACCAAGTCGGCCATCTTCATCACGGTGGGCCATGCGGCGCATATCGCCGGCACCCAGGCCATGAGCAACATCCGCGGCCTGATCCGTACCCAGCCGGCCGTGGGTTGGGGGCTCCTGATCGGCACGGTCGCCATTTCCGGTTTTCCGCCCTTCGGCGTCTTCGTCAGCGAATTCCTGTTGCTCACGGCCACGATTCACAGTCAGCCCTGGTTCGCACTGCCGTTGCTGCTCGGCTTGGGTATCGCCTTCGCCGGCCTGTTTCGCCACCTGCATCCCATCGTCTACGGCGAACAGCCGGAGGGCCAGGAAGGGGTCGCCGTAAACATGTGGCCGGTGGCGGTGCACCTGGTGTTGGTGTTGTGGCTGGGACTTGCGATTCCGGGTTTCCTGGCGCACTGGTTCGATCAGGCGACCATCCTGATCAGCGGCCAGGGGGTGCTATGAACCGCTTCGATTGGCTGCCCGAACTCGCGAACCGCTGCCAAGCGGCGAATATCGATTTTACGGAAACGGAAGGGCCGCTCGGCGCGGCGCGGCAATGGGCGGTCGCCCCTTCGGATTGGGGGCGCATGGCGCAGGCGGCGAGCGAACAGGGGTGCAGGTGGTCCGCCCTTTGGGCCGAACAGATTGATGACGATCGGCTGCGCGTCAGCGCATGCGTTTGTCTTTGCGGCGATTACCTTGTGCTGCGTACGCATGTTCCCCTGAGCGCGCCGGAACTGCCGTCCCAGACGCCCTGGTATCCCGCTGCCAATCGGCCCGAACGCCATGCGCGCGATCTGTACGGCGTCGTGTTCACCGACCATCCGGATCCGCGCCGCTGGATGCGGCACCAGGCCTGGGACAAGGACCAGTTTCCGCTACGGCGCGATTTCCCCGTCGCCGGGACCGTTCAAGGGGAAACGCCGCCCGACGCCGACTATCCGTTCTTGCAGGCCCAGGGCGCGGGCGTTTACGAGATCCCTGTGGGCCCCGTGCATGCGGGCATCATCGAGCCTGGCCACTTTCGGTTTCAGGCCGTGGGCGAGATGGTGCTCAATCTCGAGGAGCGGCTCGGGTATGTGCACAAGGGGATCGAAAAGATCGCGGAAGGGCGCGACGCGGCCGGGCTCGCGCGTCTGGCGAGTCGTGTCTCCGGCGATTGTGCGGTGGCGCATGCCTGGGCGGCTTGCATGGCGATGGAGCAGGCGGCCGGGGTCGATGTGCCGGCACGCGCGTTGGTGTTGCGGGCGATCCTGGCCGAACGTGAGCGTATCGCCAATCACTTGGGCGACATCGGCGCGATTTGTAACGACGTCAGTTTCGTCTTTGCCCACAGCCAGTTCCTGCGTCTGCGCGAACTCTGGCAGCGCGGCAATCAAGAGTTGTTCGGTCATCGTTTGTTGATGGATGGGGTCGTTCCCGGTGGTACGGCGGTCGACCTGGACGATCAAAAAACGGATGCGCTACGCGCCCAGTGCGAGCAGTTGACGCGAGAGCTGAACGACCTGCTGCCGATCATCGACGATCACCCGCCGCTGGAAGAGCGGCTCGTGGGTTCGGGCATATTGAGCAGCGAAACGGCGCGCGTCTTGGGCGCGGTGGGTTATGTCGGCAAGGCCAGCGGTATCGACTTCGATTTGCGTCGCGATCACGGCTATGCGCCCTACGATCAGCTGCACGTGCCGTCGCCTTGTCAGACGAACGGTGACGTGGAGTCGCGGTTGCAGGTGCGCGTCGACGAAATCCGCTATTCGCTGGAGCTCATCGCGCAACTGCTGCAACGCCTGCCGGAAGGTCCCTCGTGCGTCGAATGGCGAAACCCCGAATCCGGCGGCGAAGGGCTCGGATTAGTCGAAGGTTGGCGTGGCGAGATCGTCTCCTACGTGCGGTTTGACGAAACGGGACACGTTGCCCGGTTTTTCCCGCGCGACCCGAGTTGGCTCAACTGGCCGGCGCTGGAACAGCTCATTCACGACAACATCGTGCCCGAGTTTCCGGTATGCAATAAATCGGTGAACGGATCTTATTCGGGGCATGACCTTTAATGCTTAGAATCCTAAACAAGATTCGCAAGACGGGCATCGTGACCGAGGCTGCGCCGAGCGATGCCGAGCTGGAGGCCGTGGGCGAACAGGTCAAACGGCTCATCGACAAGCGCTTTCGCGGCAGTTTCGCCATCCGCCAGGTCGACGCCGGTTCCTGCAACGGTTGCGAACTGGAGATCCACGCCCTCAACAACC
>WGNS01000064.1 GCA_016124415.1 Gammaproteobacteria bacterium
CTTGTTCTGCGTACCGTAGGGAAGTAGAGCAAGGTTGTGTACGCAGGACGGTCCCGGCAAAAGGAATAGCTGCCGCGTAGGCGAAGCGTTTTTGCGACAGGATGTGCAAAAACAATACTGAGGTAGCGGCACTACTGCATACGCTATCGGCATATGATTCCCCATCCCTGGAGACCACCAGTAAAGGACTTTATTAGCGAGTAAAGGCCTTTATTATTTGGTGACAATAATCACACAAACAATTCCCCTCTCTATTCCACCGTGACGCTCTTGGCAAGATTTCTCGGCTGATCGACATCCGTCCCCTTCAATATCGCTGCGTGATACGCGAGCAATTGCAGGGGAATCGTGTAAACGATCGGCGCGATGGTATCGCTGACCTGGGGAACGGAGATGACCTGGACGTCATCGCTCGGATTGACGTTGGCCTTGGCGTCGGCGAAGACAATGAGCTTGCCGCCGCGAGCGCGGACTTCCTGGAGGTTGGATTTGAGCTTTTCGAGCAGTTCGTTGTTCGGGGCCACCGCGATGACGGGCATTTCGGCGTCGACGAGCGCGAGCGGGCCGTGTTTGAGCTCGCCCGCAGGATAGGCCTCTGCGTGGATGTAGGAGATTTCTTTGAGTTTGAGCGCCCCTTCCATGGCGACGGGGTACTGAGAACCGCGTCCGAGGAACAGCGCATGATGCTTGTCGGCAAATTGTTCCGAGAGTTTCTCGATCGTGCCGTTGAGCTTGAGTGTATTCTCGATCGCACCGGGCAGCGTGGTCAGATCGCGGACGATGGAGGCCTCTGTCTCTTCATTCATGCCATGACGACGGCCTAGGACGATAGCCAACAGCAATAGCGCGACGAGCTGAGTCGTGAAGGCCTTGGTCGAGGCGACGCCGATCTCGGGTCCGGCATGGGTCATCAATACGAGGTCCGAGGCGCGTACGAGGGAGCTCTCCGGTACGTTACAAATGGCCAGTGAATGCCCCATGCCCAAGCGTTGGGTTTCCTTGAGCGCCGCCAGGGTGTCGGCGGTCTCGCCGGACTGCGAAATGGTGACGATGAGCGTACCAGGCAGTTGCACGGTCTTGCGGTAACGGAATTCGCTCGCGACCTCGACCGTACAGGGAACGCCGGCGATACCCTCGAACCAATAACGCGCCGTAAGGCCGGCATGATAGCTCGTGCCGCAGGCGACGACGACGACGCGCTCGATCTTGTCGAAGATGTCGGCGACGCGATAACCGAATGCCGATTCGAGGACGCGGCCGTTGTGAATGCGGCCCTCGAGGGTTTCGGATACGGCCGCCGGTTGCTCGAAGATCTCCTTGAGCATGTAATGACGGTAACCGCTACGGTCGGCGACATCACCCTGGATGCCGCTGGTCTGGATCGGTCGCTCCACGGCGTTGCCGTGAACGTCGAAGATCCGCACGCCCGTGCGGGTGAGTTCGGCCGTGTCACCGTCCTCCAGGAAGATAAACTGCTGCGTGACCGGTATAAGCGCCATGACGTCCGAGGCGATGAAATGCTCGCCGACGCCGACGCCGATCAGCAAGGGGCTGCCGCGCCGGGCCGCGATCAAACGATCGGACTGGCCCTTGCGAATCACGCCAAGGGCATAGGCGCCATCCAGAACCGAGACCGCCCTTTGAACGGCCTCGAGCAGGTCCGCACCCTGATCGCAGAAGTCCTCGATCATGTGGGCGATGACTTCGCTGTCGGTTTGCGAAGTGAACACGTAGCCGCGCTGGGTAAGTTCGCCACGCAGCGCTTCATGGTTTTCGATAATTCCGTTGTGGACGACGGCGACGTTGTCGCGGCTGACATGCGGATGCGCGTTGTCTTCGGTGGGTTCGCCATGCGTTGCCCAGCGGGTATGGGCAATACCGATGTGGCCGCGGATGGGCGCATCCTCGATTCGCTTGGAGAGGCTCGCGATCTTACCGGCCGCTCGCCGGCGCTCAAGCTCCCCCTCGGCGGATATGACCGAAACGCCGGCCGAATCGTAGCCGCGATATTCGAGCCTGCGCAGGCCCTCGATCAGAATGGGCACCACATCTCGTTGGGCAACCGCCCCTACAATGCCGCACATGTCGTCAACTCCAATACGTAAGCGTAAGACAGATTAACTTTTCTTTTTCGGACGTTGCCAGCCCGGCCGCGTCTTCTGGGGTACTCGGCTCAGCGTCAACTCGCCTTCAGGGGCATCCCGAGTGATCGTCGAACCGGCCCCGATGGTCGCCCCGTCGCCGACCTTCACGGGCGCGACGAGCTGGGTATCCGAACCGATGAAGACATCGTTCCCTATCGTGGTGCGAAATTTATTCGCGCCGTCGTAATTACACGTGATCGTTCCGGCGCCGACGTTCACCTTGGCGCCCATGTCGGTGTCACCGATATAACTCAGGTGATTGACCTTGGAACCACGGCCGATATCGGATTTCTTGATCTCGACGAAGTTGCCGACGTGAACCTCGGGCGCCAGTCGCGTACCCGGTCGGATACGCGCATAAGGACCGATGATGGCCCCCTGCCCGATCTCTTCCGCATCCTCGATGACGGTATGCGAACGGATCACGACATTGTCCGCAATCACGGCATTCTTGATGTGACAAAACGGCCCGATGCTGCAACCGCGACCGATGCGCACATTGCCTTCCAGGACGACGTCGACGTCGATCTCGCAGTCCTCGCCGATCGTGACATCGCCGCGCACGTCGATGCGGGCCGGGTCACGCAGGGTCACACCCTCGCGCATGAGGCGGCACGCCTCGCGATACTGATAGTAACGCTCCAGTGTGGCGAGTTGATGACGATCGTTGACGCCCATGACCTCGATCGACTCGTCGACGACCACGGGCGTCACCTGCACACCGTCCGCGACCGCCATCTCGACGACGTCGGTCAGATAATATTCCTGCTGGTCGTTGTCATTGCCAAGCGCATTGAGCCAGCCGGCGAGCCGGCCGGAAGGCAACACCATGATGCCGGAATTGATCTCCTTGACCTCGAGCTGTTCAGGCGTGGCGTCGCGATGTTCGACGATGGCGGTTACGCTTGCGGCGTCATCGCGCAGGATGCGGCCGTAACCATGGGGTTCGTCCAAGACCGCGGTCAGGATCGCGATATTGTCGCTGTCACCGCGTTTGAGCAGATGCGTCAACGTCTCGGTGGTCAGCAGGGGGACGTCGCCATAGAGCACGAGGATCCGGTCCCCGCCTTCCAGATGCGGCAGGGCCTGCTGAACGGCATGCCCCGTACCGAGTCGTTCACGCTGCTCGACCCAATGGACGTCGAGGGCGGATAAGCGCTCGCGCACGATGTCGCCACCGTGGCCGTAGACGACATGAATCCGTTTCGGAGAAAGCGTTTCGGCGGTGCGAACGACGTGCGTCAACAAGCTGCAACCGCCGATCTCATGAAGGACTTTGGGAAGACCCGACCGCATGCGTTTCCCGGCACCGGCGGCGAGTATCACGACCTCAAGAGACATCAAATCACTCCTCCATAAAAAAACCAAGGCCGCTAAAAGCGGCCTCGATCATACAGTCAAGATACGGAATGAGTCCACCGTCCTTAGTGTTTGCCCCTTTCCCGCATCCGCTTGATGGCCTTGAGCTGAGCGACAGCTTCGGCGAGTTCGGCTTCGGCAAGCGCGAAATCGAACTCGGCGTTCTTGTCTTTGAGCTTCTCTTCCGCGCGGTCCTTGGCGGCCTGAGCGGCGGCCTCGTCGAGGTCCTTGGCTCGAATCGCGGTATCGGCGAGCACCGTCACCACGTGCGGTTGAATTTCGAGCAAGCCGCCGGAGATATAGTAATACTCCTGGCCGCCATCACCCGTCTTATCGACCCTGACCTCGCCCGGCTTGAGCTTGGTCAGAAGAGGGGTGTGCCGCGGCAGAATGCCGAGCTCACCCATCGCGCCAGGCACCACGACCATTTCGGCGGTACCCGAAAAGATCTCTTTTTCCGCGCTGACGATATCCACATGCATTGTCATGCCCATTAGAACGACTCCGGATAAATCTTATTGGATCTTCTTGGCCTTCTCAATGACCTCGTCGATGCCGCCGACCATGTAGAAGGCCTGCTCGGGCAGGTGATCGAACTCACCGTCGACGATCTTACGGAACGCAGAGATCGTATCCTTGAGTGAAACGTACTTGCCCGGGGCGCCGGTAAAGACTTCGGCAACGAAGAACGGCTGGGACATGAAGCGCTGAATCTTACGCGCGCGGGTCACGACCAGCTTGTCCTCTTCGGACAGTTCGTCCATACCCAGAATCGCGATGATGTCTTTGAGCTCCTTGTAGCGCTGCAGCGTACCCTGGACGGAACGGGCGACGTCGTAGTGCTCCTGACCGACGATCAGCGGATCCAGCTGACGGCTGGTGGAATCCAGCGGATCAATGGCCGGGTAGATACCCAGCTCGGCGATCTGACGGGACAACACGACCGTGGCGTCCAAGTGGGCGAAGGTCGTTGCCGGGGAAGGATCGGTCAAGTCGTCGGCAGGCACGTAAACGGCCTGGATCGAGGTGATCGAACCGGTCTTGGTGGAGGTGATGCGCTCCTGCAGCATACCCATTTCCTCGGCCAGGGTCGGCTGATAACCCACGGCGGAAGGCATACGGCCCAGCAGTGCGGACACCTCGGTGCCGGCCAGGGTGTAACGGTAGATGTTGTCGATGAACATCAGCACGTCGCGGCCTTCGTCACGGAACTTCTCGGCGATGGTCAGACCGGTCAGGGCCACGCGCAGACGGTTGCCCGGCGGCTCGTTCATCTGACCGGAAACCAGGGACACCTTGTCCAGAACGTTGGAATCGGACATTTCGTGGTAGAAGTCGTTACCTTCGCGGGTACGCTCACCGACGCCGGCGAACACCGAGTAGCCGCTGTGCTCAATGGCGATGTTACGGATCAGCTCCATCATGTTGACGGTCTTGCCCACGCCGGCGCCGCCGAACAGGCCGACCTTACCACCCTTGGCGAACGGACACAGCAGATCGATAACCTTGATGCCGGTTTCGAGCAGGTCGGCGCCGCCGGACTGCTCGTCGTAGCTCGGCGCGGCGCGGTGGATGGCCCAACGCTCCTTCTCGCCGATCGGACCCTTCTGGTCGATCGGATTACCAAGCACGTCCATGATGCGCCCCAGCGTCTCGGTGCCGACAGGAATCGAGATCGGCGCTCCGGTATTGCTGACGGCCTTGCCGCGCGTCACACCGTCGGTGCTGCCCATGGCGATCGTGCGGACGACGCCGTCGCCCAACTGCTGCTGTACTTCGAGGGTCAGATTGACCTCTTCAACCGTCAAGGCGTCATAGACCTTGGGCATCGCATCGCGAGGAAACTCCACGTCGACGACGGCACCGATAATCTGAACGATTTTACCTGAACTCATTGCCTCTTCCTCTTAATCTAAAATTCTTGATGTTCCAGGCAAACGCATCACGGTGCGGTCTGCCTTATCGACCTCATTATCAAACGGCAGCCGCGCCGCCCACGATCTCGGAAATCTCCTGAGTGATCGCCGCCTGGCGGGCCTTGTTGTAGACCAGCTGCAACTGCCCGATCATGTTGCCGGCGTTGTCCGAGGCGGCCTTCATGGCGACCATTCGAGCGGCCTGCTCGCAAGCGGCGTTTTCGACGACGCCCTGGTAAACGAGCGATTCGACGTAACGCACGAGCAGTTCCTCGATGACCTCCTTGGCCTCGGGCTCGTAGAGATAGTCCCAGTGATGCTTGAGTTCATCGTCCTCGGCCGGCGGGATCGGCAGCAACTGCGTGATCGTCGGCTTCTGAGTCATGGTGTTCACGAACTCGTTATGGCAAAGATAGAGCCGGTCGATCTCGCCCGCGTCGAATGCATCCAGCATGACCTTGACGGCACCGGCCATGTCGACCAACTTGGGCGCGTCGCCCAGGTGCGAGACATGGGCCTTGACGTTACCGCCCAGGCGGGCGAAGAAACCGTAGGACTTGGCACCGATCGTGGACAGCTCCACGTCGATGCCGGCATCCTTCTGGCGCTTCAGATCGGCGACGATCCGACGGAACAGGTTGCTGTTCAAACCGCCGCAAAGACCGCGATCCGAAGACACGACGATGTAACCGGCGCGCTTCTCCTCGCGGTCATCGAGGTAGCTGTGGCGATATTCGGGATGCGCCATGGCCAGGTGGCTGACCACCTGGCGCATCTTCGTGGCGTAGGGCCGAGTACCGCTCATCCGGTCCTGAGCCTTGCGCATCTTGCTCGCCGCCACCATTTCCATGGCCCGCGTGATCTTCTGGGTGTTCTTGATGCTCTTGATCTGAACACGTATCTCTTTGCCTACAGCCATGGCCTGCTCCCTCTTACCAGACGCTGTTCGACTTGAAGGACTCGATCGCGGACTTAAGGCCCGAAGTGATCTCATCGTTCAGATCGCCCTTGGCGTTGATCTTGTCCATGAGACCCTTGTGCTGACTGTTCATGTTGCTGTGCAGTGCAGCCTCGAAGTCGCCGACCTTGCTCAGTTCGACGTCGTCGAGATAACCGTTGTTGGCGGCGAACAGCGAAACGGCCTGTTCGGCGATGCTCAACGGCTGGTACTGCTTCTGTTTCATGAGTTCGGTAACGCGCTGACCGCGCTCCAGCTGTCTCCGGGTCGCATCATCGAGATCCGATGCGAACTGGGCGAAGGCCGCCAGTTCACGATACTGGGCAAGATCAAGACGGACGCCGCCGCCGAATTTCTTGATGATCTTGGTCTGGGCCGCGCCACCGACTCGGGAAACCGACAGACCGGCGTTGATGGCCGGGCGGATACCGGAGTTGAACAGATCGGTCTCAAGGAAGATCTGACCATCGGTGATCGAGATCACGTTGGTCGGAACGAATGCCGACACGTCGCCGGCCTGAGTCTCGATGATCGGCAGGGCCGTCAGCGAACCGGTCTTGCCCTTGACCTCGCCGTTCGTGAACTTCTCGACATAGTCGGCGTTGACGCGAGCGGCGCGCTCAAGCAGGCGCGAGTGCAGGTAGAAAACGTCACCGGGATAGGCTTCACGACCCGGCGGACGACGCAGCAGCAGGGAAACCTGGCGATAGGCCCAGGCCTGCTTGGTCAGATCGTCATAAACGATCAGGGCGTCTTCGCCGCGATCACGGAAGTACTCGCCCATGGCGCAACCGGAGTAGGGTGCGATGAACTGCATGGACGCCGGCATGGAGGCGCTGGCGGCGACGATGATGGTGTGATCCATGGCACCGTGCTCTTCGAGCTTGCGCACGACGGCGGCAATCGAGGAGGCCTTCTGGCCGACGGCGACGTAGATACACTTAACGCCGGTGCCCTTCTGGTTGATGATGGCGTCGATGGCGACGGCGGTCTTACCGGTCTGGCGGTCGCCGATGATCAGCTCGCGCTGACCGCGGCCGATGGGCACCATGGCGTCGATGGACTTGAGACCCGTCTGGACCGGCTGGTCGACCGACTGACGGTCGATAACGCCCGGGGCGATGCGCTCGATCGGCGAATTCAGTTTGGTGTTGATCGGACCTTTGCCGTCGATCGGGTTACCGAGAGAGTCGACGACGCGACCCAGCAGCTCGGGACCGATCGGCACCTCGAGGATGCGGCCGGTGCATCGGACCGTGTCGCCTTCGGTGATCTTCTCGTAGGGACCGAGGACCACGGCGCCGACGGAGTCGCGCTCCAGGTTCAGGGCCATACCGAAGGTATTGCCCGGGAACTCGATCATTTCGCCCTGCATGACGTCGGCAAGACCGTGGATACGGACGATACCGTCGGTAACGCTGACGACGGTGCCTTCAGTACGCGCCTCGCTGACCTTCTCGAACCCTTCGATCCGCTTGCGGATCAGGTCGCTGATTTCTGCTGCATTCAACTGCATTGCAATTCCCCTCAAATGTTAAATCTAGCGGGACAGCGTACTGCCAAGCCGATTCATCTGCTTGACCACGCTTCCATCAATAACCAAATCACCGGCGCGGATAATCGCGCCGCCGACCAATGACTTGTCGGTGGTGGCGACGAGTTTGACCTCTCTGCCCAGACGTTTCGTCATGGCGGCCACGATGCTGTCCTTCTGCTTCGCGTTCAGCGCGTAAGCGGAGATGACATCGACCTGAATGGTCTTCTCGGACTCGGCGCGGTAGAGCTCGTAAAGCTGAGCGATTTCAGGCAGCACGGAGAAGCGGCGATTGTCGATCAACAGAGCGATCAGCGACTTGACTTCGTCGGTCGCGATATCGCCGCACAGATCACCGATCAGAGCCCTGAGCTTACCCTTGTCGACAGCCGGGTCGCCCGCCAGCGCCTTGACGCCCTCATCATTCGCGATGACGGAGAGCGTGGCGAGGACGTCGGACCACTTGGCCAGGTCTTTCTTGCCTTCAGCCAGCTGGAAGACGGCTTGGGCATAGGGCCTGGCGATCGTATTCAACTCTGCCATGTCTTATGCCTCTTGCTCAGATCTGCGAAACCAGATCCTTGAGGATCTGATCGTGAGCGGCGCGATCGACCTCGCGACCCAGGATCTTCTCGGCGCCGGCGATTGCGATGTCGGCCACCTGGCCGCGCAGATCCTCTTTGGCGCGATTGAACTCCTGAGTCACCTCGGCGCGGGCCGCGGTCAGCAGGCGGTCGCCTTCGACCTGGGCGTTAGCCTTGGCCTCTTCGACGATCTCACTGGCGCGTTTCTCGGACTGCGCAATGATCTCGGCAGCCTTACCCTTGGCTTCATGCAGGATCTCCTTGGCCTTCTTTTCGGAAAGCTCAAGGTCGTGCTTGCCCTTGTCTGCGGCAGCCAAGCCGTCGGCGATACGCTTCTGGCGATCCGCGAGCAGCTGGTTCAGCGGCCCCCAGAGCACCTTGTTGACGAACCAGATCAGCAGGACGAAAGCCGCCATCTGCGCGATCAGCGTCACGGTAATATTCATCTTCCTCTACCCCTCATCTCATATAACTGGATGCGATCAGATCGCGGGACCCGTATTAGGCGGCTCCCAGAGCGCTTTGCAGGGCACCGACGAAGGGGTTGGCGAACAGGAACCACATCGCGAAGGCGAGAATGATGAACGGGAAGGACTCCATCAGACCGGCAAAGATGAACATGTTGGTCATCAGGGCGGGACGCATTTCCGGCTGGCGGGCGATACCCTCAAGGGTCTTGGCGCAGATCAGGCCCCAACCGATGGCGGAACCGAGGCCGGCAGCGGCAAGAATAACGCCAACGCCAACAGCGGTATAGGCATAGATTTGAGCGATCATTTCGGGTGTCATGGTAGTACTCTCCTATTCAACTAAGTTTCAAAAGGCAATAAAAACCAAACAACAAATAACGCAAACCGTTCTACTTAATGTTCTTCTTCGACATGGGCCATACCGAGATAAACGATGGTCAGCACCATGAAGATAAAGGCCTGCAGCGTGATGATCAGCAGGTGGAAAATCAGCCAGCCGAGGTCGAGGATCACCTGAAGCGGCAACCAGAACAGCGCGCCGAGGCCGACCGCAAGGGTGCCGCCGATCAACGCGATCAGCAGGAAGACCAGCTCGCCGGCGAACAGGTTACCGAAAAGTCGGAGGCCGAGACTCAGGGGTTTGGCCAGCTCCTCGATCAGGGTCATGACGATATTGACCGGGACCAGGAATTTTCCGAACGGGTGAAACAGAAAGACCTTGAGATAGCCGACGACGCCCTTGACCTTGATGTTGTAGTAAACGATCAAGGCAAATACGGTCAGCGACATCGCGAAGGTGGTGCTGAGGTCGGTAGTCGGAACGACCTTGAGGTGTTCGATGCCGAACCAATGCGCAATCTGCGGCAACAGATCAACCGGGATCAGGTCCATGAAGTTCATGAGCCAGACCCAGACAAAGATCGTCAGCGCCAGCGGCGCGATCAGCGGGTTATGGCCGGGGAAGGTGTCCTTGACCTGGGTGCTGACGAAATCGATGATGGACTCAACGAAGTTCTGAAAGCCGCCCGGTACACCGGGGGTCAGGCGCTTGCCCAAACGCATGCTGACGGTAACGATCAGTACCGCGATCACGACGCTGAAAAACACGGTATCCATGTGCAAAGCCCAAAAACCCGTACCGACATGGGTCTCGGGATCACATTGGCCGCCACACAAATTGGTCAGATGGTGCTGGATATACTCAACAGTACCCCCACCAGACGAGGTCTCTGATGCGCTCAAGGTATTGAACCCCCAAATTGAAGATGCTGGAAAAAACCTTATCGCGCGCCGCCTTTGTTCTCGTGATTATCCGAGCGCGCTCGTTATACATTTATTATGTTCTCAAGAGGCCCGCCCACGTCAAGCCTGAGAACGACGAACTACATATTAAATTTTTATTTCTACGATTCGGTGCCGGTCGACTTTCGTCCGCCTCGTCCGGCCACGAACGGGAATGCCAATTGGGCGACAACGAAACCGACGAGCACCGCCAGCGGGTCCAGCCTCAGAACCCCCATCCCCACGGCCAACCCAACGAGCACGAGCACGAACCGCCCGACCGCTCCGCCATACAGGTACCAAGCGCCGAACGCGGCCTGATCCGCCGCGCGCGCGACACCACCCCCAAGCAAAAAGGCGGAAACGATACAGAGGCCGGACCCATAGAGCGCGGACAGGGCCTGCCATTGCCCGGAATGAAAGAGGAAAAACCCGGCACACAAGACACCGACGCCAAGTTGAAAAAACAGCAGTCGTTGCCTTTGTGTAATGACGCGTTGAGCTGCAACTCCCACGCTAACTTGCCCTGCTCAACAACCGGTATACCTTCAAAAAGCCGCCTATCATTCCGAGGCAGCCGAATACTAGCATAAAGAACGGACGGGTATCCAGCCACATATCGGTGAAATATCCGAGCAAAAAGCCCGAGATGATCATCGAAGTCAGCATGGTGCCGACACCGATGAAGACCAGCTTTTCGGCGGGGATATTAGCCACGGTTGCGATTCACGGGAAAGGTACGATGGGGGCCGATTTCGCTTACTGAATGCGCTCGAGGATCCCCTCGAGCTGATCGAGATTATTGTACTCGATGATCAGGCGGCCCTTACCCGAAGCCTGATGCTGAAATCGCACACCCGCGCCCAGACGCTGGGCGAGATCGTCCTGAAGCTGAAGAATATCGGTGTCCGACTCGCGACGCACCTTGACGGCGCCTTCACGGCGCGACTGTTCGGCGGCCTTTTCGCGGCGCACGAGTTGTTCGGCCTCGCGCACCGAGAAACCGCGGCTGACGATCTTGCGGGCGATGATCGGCTGCATCTCGAGATCGAGCGCCAGCAGGGCCCGGGCGTGTCCCATCTCAAGCTGGCGATGGGCCAGCATGCCGCGAACTTCCTCGTGCAGTTCCCCCAGGCGCAGCAGATTGGTCACCGCCGTCCGCGAGCGGCCGACGGCCTCGGCCGTTTGCTGATGGGTCAGGCCGAATTCGTCGATAAGCCTGCGCAGCGCACGCGACTCCTCCATCGGATTCAGATTTTCGCGCTGGATGTTCTCGATGAGCGCCATGGCCAACGCAACCTGATCGGGCACGTCGCGGATGACGACAGGGACTTCATGCAGCCCGGCCATTTGCGACGCCCGCCAACGCCGCTCTCCGGCGATGATCTCGTATCGCTGATCGTCGATGGGGCGCACGACGATCGGCTGAACGACGCCCTGAGCGCGAATCGATGCCGCCAGGTCCTCGAGCGCCGCCGGCTCCATTTCGTCGCGCGGCTGATAGCGGCCGCGCTGCATCAGGTCGACCGGGAGCGTCGCCAAACGATCGCCGCCGCCCTGTCCCGCGGCTGCCTCCTGCCTGTCGCCGCCGGAGGACGCCAGCAGGGCGTCCAGACCGCGACCCAAGCCTCTCTTCTTAACTGCCATGCCCTATCCTTCTTATTGAAATGCGTTAGTTACAGATCCGCGACCGCCGTCTCGACCTTGCGGCGGCGCAGCATCTCGCCGGCCAATGCCAGATAGGCGCGGGCGCCAAGCGAGGCTTTATCATAATGCAACACGGGCAGACCATAGCTCGGCGCCTCGGCCAAGCGGACATTGCGCGGCACGACGGTATTGAAAACCTGCTTGCCGAAATGCGACAACAACTGACCGGCCACTTCGTTGGCCAAACGATTGCGGCCATCGTACATGGTGCGAAGCAATCCCTCGATCTTAAGGCCGGGATTGACCGAATCGCGGATCTGCTCGACCGTTTCAAGCAGGGCCGAAAGTCCCTCCAATGCATAATATTCGCACTGCATCGGGATCAGCACGCCGCCCGCCGCCGTCAACGCATTGATCGTCAGCATGTTCAACGAAGGCGGACAATCGATGAATATGAATTCGTATTTTTCGGCGACTTCGGCGAGGATACGACCCAACGACCGCTGACCGTCGGCGCGCCGCATGAGCTGCACTTCGGCCGCCGTGAGATCGCCGTTGGCGGGCAGGAGGTCGAATCCCGCCTCGACGGGGACGACGGCTTCGGCGAGGCCCGCCTCGCCGAGCAGCACCTCGCAACTGCCGGCCGGGATGTTGCGTTTGTCGACGCCGCACCCCATGGTCGCGTTGCCCTGAGGATCCATATCGATGAGCAGAACCCGCCGCTTCATGGCGGCGAGCGATGCTGCCAGATTGACGCAGGTCGTCGTTTTGCCGACGCCACCTTTCTGGTTCGTGATTGCGATGATTTCAGCCATGTCTACATTCTCACTCCGCGCGATCGAACGCGCTGATCAAAAGGTGACGCTTCGCGTCCAATCCGGGTACGGATAGAGGCACGACCTCGATTCCCCGCCCCGCTTCCGGCAGCGCCGCCAGTTCCTCATCCGACAACCGCCCCTTCATCATCACGACGCGCCCGCCCTCGCCGACCAGGTGCTCGACCAGGCTCAGTATCCGCTCCGCGGCGCTGAAGGCCCGGGCGACGACCGTATCGAATCCTTGCGCGGGGCGATACGCCTCGACGCGGGCATGTTCGGTACGGGCATTGCGAAGCCCCAACTCGGCGATGGCCTGGTTCACGAAGATCAGTTTCTTGCGGTTGCTGTCCAGCATGACCACTTCCCACTCGGGATGCATCATAGCAAGCAGAATACCCGGCAGCCCCGCCCCCGTGCCCACGTCGAGTACGCGCGGCCCGCGCACATAGGGCTCGATGGCCATGCAGTCCAGGGCATGATTGCGCACCATCTCGCCGGGATCCTTGATCGCCGTCAGATTATAGACCCCATTCCATCGTTCGAGCAGCCGCAAATAGGCGATCACGCGCCGAGCAAGTTTCTCGTCCGCCGCCATACCCATGACCGCCAAGGCGTCCCTCAAGGAACCGGCAAGGGATTCCCATGTCTTATCGTCGTACATCGCGCGTATCATCGCCGCTCATCGGAAAAGGCTCAAGCCCCGCAGGGCTGTTCCGTGCGCCCTCGTGCAGACGCCGGATATCCCCGCGGGGATCCCATACATGACCTTTGGAACTCCAAACCTCGCGCGCGCTGCCGTTACATGATTTTGACGCCGGTGCTCGGAAGCTTATACTACGCGCAAACTCAGGGACGAGACTTCCGGGCGAGACATCCTTTCCGGCAACGGCTACACTCGTGATCATGAAACTGTAATATTAGCAGGATAGCGTTGTCTCCTCTTCGGAATCGCGACTATCCTGCACCGACTAAAAACACAACGGATTTAAACGACACAGCCAATGCCTATCGAATCATCCGCTGAACAGGCCGCGTCCTACACGCGCTCCGTGCGCGAACGAGTCCGCTCGCGTATGCGGGCACTGGTATTGGCCGGTTGTCTGACGGGCCTGAGCTCGGCGGCGCTTGCCGAAGCCATTACGTTGAACCTGAAGGACGCCGACATCGGCGCCGTCATCACGACGGTCGCGGACGTGACCGGCAAGAATTTCATCGTCGACCCGAGGGTTAAAGGCAAGGTCACGATCATCTCGTCCCGCCCCATGGACAAGGACGCTGTCTATCAGGTCTTTCTGTCCCTGCTCAGCGTGCATGGCTTTTCCGCCGTCGAGACCGGCAACGTCGTCAAGATCCTGCCCGATGCAAACGCCAAGCAAAACGCCCTGCCCGTCGTCGACGACACCCGGCACGAGGACATGGACGCCGTCGTCACACGCATCATCGAACTGCGCAACGTTTCTGCAGCGCAATTGGTCCCGATCCTGCGACCGCTGGTGCCCCAGCAAGGCCATCTGGCCGCCTATGTCCCCGGCAACATCCTGATCATTTCCGATCACGCGGCCAACATACAGCGCATGGTCGAGATCATCGAGCGCATCGATCTGCCGAGCAATGACGACATCGAGATCATTACGCTCAAGCACGCCTCCGCCGCCGATATCTCACGCACGCTGACGACGCTGACGCAGAGCGCCAAAGCGGCCGGCCGCACGGACGCCACGCCCCAGGAAGCGCCGATCATCATCGCCGACGAGCGCACCAACAGCATCCTGCTGGGCGGCGACAAGTCGGGACGCTTGCGGCTTAGGACACTGATCTCGCATCTCGACACGCCGCTCGTCAACGAGGGCAACACCAACGTCATCTATCTGCACTACGCGCGCGCCAAGGACCTCGTGCCGATCCTGTCGGGGGTCAACACGAGTCTTGAACAGCAGGCCAAGGCCAAGGGCGGTCCTGCGGCGCAGTCCAATTCGCCGGTCAATATCCAGGCCGACGAGAGCACCAATTCGCTGATCATCACGGCCCCGCCGAGTACCCTGAGTTCGCTTCAGTCGGTAGTGCGCCAGCTCGACATTCGCCGCGCGCAGGTCCTCGTCGAGTCGGTCATCGCCGAAGTCCAGGCCAATATGAACAACGAGCTGGGCATCGAATGGGTCGTCGACAGTACGCCGGGCGGCAACGGGCCGATCGGGGTCAGTAACTTCGGGAACATTTCCGGCGTCGCGGCGTCAGTCATCAACAAGAACCTGCCCACGCTACCGAGCGGTCTGACCCTGGGTATCGGGCGCTTCAACTCCGGCAATATCAACTTCGCGGCAATCCTGCATGCGCTGAAGGGGGATGCGTCGACCAACATCCTGTCCACCCCCTCGCTCATCACGCTAGACAACCAGGAGGCGGAGATCGTCGTCGGCCAGGAGGTCCCGTTCGTGACCGGATCGTTCACATCGACCGGTTCCACCTCAACAGTCACGAACCCGTTCCAGACCATCAACCGCAAGAACGTCGGCCTGACCCTCAAGGTCACACCGCAGATCAACGAGGGCAACTCCATTAACCTGTCGATCGATCAGTCCATCGACAGCCTGAGCGCAAGCACCTTGACCGCCGTCGACCTCATCACCAACAAGCGCTCTATCAAGACCTCGATCCTGGTCGAAGATGGTCAGACCGTCGTGCTCGGCGGCCTGATCAAGGACGACCTCAAGGACACCACGAACAAGGTCCCGCTGCTCGGCGACATCCCCGTGTTGGGCTGGTTGTTCACAAGCAAGTCGACCACGAAGGAAAAGACCAACCTGATGGTCTTCCTACGCCCTACGATTATCCGCGACAACGCGCTCGTGGCTCGCATCAGCGACGGCAAGTATCAGTACATCGAAGGTCTCCAAAAGGCCATGAAACAGCGCAACGACACCATGCTGCCCCAGGGTGAGATGCCGGTCATCGAGCCTCTGAACGACTATCTGCCCCCTCCGCCGACCGAGGAATCGCCGTAGCGGTTGAGGGAGGATACGTTTCATTGTCCATCGCCGCAGTCGCGCAACCGGTCCGTACGTATCGATGAACGAAATCACGAAGACACCATCCATTCCCTTCGCGTTCGCCAAGCGCCACGGCGTGCTTTTGACGATCCCCGCCGAGGGTTCGCCCATGTTGCTCGTACGCGACGGTTTATCGCCCCAGACCCTTGCCGAAGTCGGGCGCTACCTCGCCGGAGGATTCAACCTGCGGCGCGTGTCCGCCGACGAGTTCGACCAGACGCTTCGCGCGGCTTATGAAGACACCAGCAGCCAAAGCATGGCGATCATGGGTGAGGTCGGCGAGGACATGGATCTCAACAGCATCGCGCAGGCGCTGCCGGAACCGCAGGACCTGCTCGAAAGCGAGGACGACGCCCCGGTCATCAGGCTCATCAACGCCCTGTTCACGGAAGCCGTCAAGGAAAATGCCTCGGATATCCATATCGAGCCCTTCGAGTCGCGCCTGGTCGTGCGCTTTCGCGTCGACGGCGTGCTGCGCGAGGTCTTGGAACCCGCCCGCGTGCTGGCGCCGATTCTGGTCTCCCGCATCAAGGTCATGGCCAAACTCGACATCGCGGAAAAGCGCCTCCCGCAGGACGGCCGCATCTCACTGCGCATCGCCGGTCGCGCCGTCGACGTCCGTGTTTCGACCATGCCGGCGGGCCACGGCGAACGCGTCGTGATGCGTCTGCTCGATAAGCAGGCCGGGCGTATCGATCTCGAACGGCTCGGCATGGCGCCGCACGACCTCGTTGCCATCAATGATCTGATCCAGCGCCCGCACGGCATCATTCTCGTCACGGGACCGACGGGGTCCGGTAAAACGACCAGCCTTTACGCCATGCTGAGCCGACTGAACAGCCGCATCAGCAACATCATGACCGTCGAGGACCCGATCGAATACTACCTTGACGGCATCAGCCAGACCCAGGTCCAAACCAAGGTGGACATGAGCTTCGCGCGCGGCCTCAGGGCCATCCTGCGCCAGGACCCCGATGTCGTCATGGTCGGCGAGATCCGCGACCTCGAGACCGCCGAGATCGCGGTCCAGGCCAGTCTGACCGGACATCTGGTGCTCTCCACGCTGCATACCAACAGCGCCACGGGCGCCATCGTGCGTCTACGTGATATGGGGGTCGAGGCCTTCCTGCTGTCGTCGAGCGTGGTCGGCATCATCGCCCAGCGCCTGCTCCGCCTGCTTTGCCCCGAATGCAAAAAGCCTTACGAACCCAGCCACGACGATTGCAACAGGCTCGGCATCCCGTTCGAGGAAGGCAGAATCCTTTACCAGTCGGTCGGCTGTCCGCATTGCCGGAACATGGGCTACATCGGCCGGACCGCGATCTTCGAAGTCGTGACCCTCACCGACCAGATGCGCACGATGATCCACGACGGCAGCTCCGAGCAGGAACTCGAGGCCGCGGCCAGGCGACGCAGCCCGGGAATCTATGAGGACGGCATGCGCCGCGTGTTGGCCGGCGCAACCTCGGTAGACGAGCTCCTCCGCGTCATTCACGGTGCCTGAACGTGGGCGCCTACTCCTACATCGCCCTCGATCAACGCGGGCGGCAGCGTAAGGGGGTCATCGAGGGCGACACGCCACGGCAGATCCGTCAGAAGTTGCGCGAACAGGGCCTGGCCGCGACCTCGCTCATCGAGATCGCCGAACAGGAAAAGGCCGGCGGAGGCTCGGGCACGCGGCGGGGCGGAAAGCCGGCCAACGCGGCCGAGCTCGCACTCGTCACGCGTCAGCTCGCCACCCTGGTCGGCTCAGGACTGCCGCTCGAGGAAGCCTTGCGCACGGTCGCGGAGCAGTGCGAGAAATCCCGGCTCAAGGGCATGATCGTCGCGATCCGCTCGCGCATCATGGAAGGCCTGTCGTTCGCGACTGCGCTCAACGAATTCCCGCGCGTGTTTTCCGACCTCTACCGGGCAACCGTTTCGGCCGGCGAACAATCCGGACATCTCGAAGGCGTGCTCGACCGCCTTGCCGACTATACCGAAGAACACCAGGAGACCCGGCAACGCGTCATGCTGTCGTTGATCTACCCGGTCCTGGTCCTGGTCGTGGCCATCCTGGTCGTGGCCCTGCTGCTCGCCTACGTCGTGCCGCAGGTCGTCTCGGTATTTTCGGATATGGGCCAGGAACTACCCGTGCTGACCAAGGCCATGATCGCTGCAAGCGACTTCATTCGCGCCCAGGGTGTGCTCGTACTGGCCAGCATCGTCGCGCTGGTGTTCGCCGCACGTATGCTTCTGCGCAGACCCCGGATCAAACAGGCCGTGCATCGTTTCTGGCTCCGCCTGCCCCTGATTTCGGGCCTCGTCAAGGGCATGAACGCGGCGCGCTTCGCGCGCACGCTCAGCATCCTCTCCGCCAGCGGCGTGCCGGTGCTCGATGCCCTGCACATCGCGGCCCAGGTCGTGACCAATCTGCCGATGCGAAGCGCAGTCGAGTCCGCGGCCCGCCAGGTGCGCGAGGGCGCATCCCTGCATGTTTCTCTCGAGCGTAGCGGCTATTTCCCGCCGCTGACCGTCCAGCTCATCGCGAGCGGCGAGGCCAGCGGCAAACTCGATCTCATGCTGGAACGCGCCGCCGGCAGTCAGGAACGCGAACTCGATGCCATGATCAAGACACTGACCGGCCTGTTCGGCCCGTTCATGATCCTGGCCATGGGCGGCATGGTCCTGCTCATCGTGCTCGCGATCCTGTTACCGATCTTCAACCTCAACCAACTCCTCGTTTAAATCCATTTCCAGAGAGAAGCCATCATGTTCAAAGTTCAAACACGCGCCCCATTCCGAGCCGCGAAACAACGCGGCTTCACGCTGATCGAAGTCCTGGTCGTCGTCGTGATCCTGGGTATCCTCGCCGCCATCATCGTGCCCAATATCATGGAAAAACCGGGGCTGGCCCGCATCACCAAGGCCAAGGCGGACATCCGCGCCATCGAGGCCGCATTGAACATGTACCGCCTCGACAATCATAATTACCCCACGACCGACGAAGGCCTGGCCAAGCTGGTGACCAAGTACCTGCCGCGTACGCCGATGGACCCTTGGGATCGGGAATACCTTTATCTGTATCCGGGCGTGCAATCCGAGGTCGACGTCTATACCCTCGGCCGCGACGGCCAGGAAGGCGGCCAAGGCGAGGACGCCGACATCGGCAACTGGGACCTCAAGTAAGGGCCCGGCTTCCAACCTTGTCATGAACCGCCACGGGACGCGGCCTGACGACCGGACGCTCGCGCCGCGCCTCCGGCATCAGGCGGGCTTCACGCTGCTTGAGGTCCTCGTGGTGGTCCTGATCATCGGCATCGTCCTGAGCGTTGCGGTGATCAGCCTTCCGGCCGATCACGAAAAGGCCCTGCAAACGGAGGCCGAGCGCATAGACGCATTGATCGGGCTGGCCCAGCAAGAGGCGATCATCCAGGACCGCGAACTTGCGCTGGAGATCAAAAAGGACGGCTACCGCTTCCTGATTCAAGACGGCGAGACCTGGACGCCGATGTCGGACACTACGTTCAGGGCGCGGACGGTCGAGGAACCGATACGGCTGGACCTGATCACGGACGGCGTCCCGCTTCTGCAACGCGACAATGCCGAAGACACGACCAATACAGAGGATACGAGTCCGCGGATCTTCATCCTGTCCAGCGGGGAACTGTCCGAATTCACGATCAGCGTGCGCAATCCCGATGTACCGGTCGAGTTTCTGGTTCACGGCGAAATCTCGGGCCGGCACACCGTCGAGAAAAGGACCACTTGATGTCCGCGTTCCGCCACCGCAACGCCGGCTTCACGCTGCTCGAGATCATGGTCGCGTTGGCCGTGCTTGCCATCGCAATGGCCGCGATCGTCGCGGAATCCAGCCAGCACATCAAGAACCTGACCCGCCTGCGCGAGCACACGATCGCCCATTGGATCGCGATGAACCGGATCGCCGAACTGCAATTGCAACCGACATGGCCTTCGACCGGGCAAGCCTCGGGCACCGTCGAAATGGCGAAAGGGACCTGGCGCTGGGAGAGCCGAGTCACGGACACTGAAGACGACGCCGTCAGGCGGCTCGACGTCACGGTCCAGAAAGACCTGAATCGCAAAGACGACCAGTTGGAACATCTGATCGCCTATCTGGGCCGGCCCATGGCGACACCGTGATGATTCCCGACGCACATACGAAACCGATGCGCCGGATGCCGGCACCGCTGGCCGAACGCGGCTTCACGCTGCTCGAGCTACTGGTCGCGCTCGCGATTTTCGCGATCCTCGCCGTCATGGCCTACCGCGGCCTCGACGTCGTTCTGGCCTCCGACCGCACCGCGCAGATACAGGCCCAGCGGCTCGCGACTTTGCAAACTGTCTATCGGCTCATGGGGCGTGACATCGAACAAGCTGCGGCACGATCGATCCGCGATCAATTCGGCGACCGGCAAGCTGCGCTCCTCGGCGATTCGAGCACGCTCGAACTGTCCCGCGCCGGGCGGCGAAACCCCGCCCATTTGCCGCGCAGCCGCATCCAGAGAGTCGGATACCAACTCGGCGACGATCGTCTAATGCGTTCGGGCTGGGCGGTCCTCGACCGCGCCCAGGACGCCGAACCGTCTCGTTCGGAGGTGCTCGAGCAGGTAGAGGAACTCGGTTTCCGCTATCTTGACCGCAAACAGGGCTGGCAGGCCCACTGGCCGATTCAGAACGACGATGCGTCCCGCCTGGCGCTGCCGATGGCCGTGGAGGTCACCTTGACGCTGAAGGACTTCGGCCAGGTCGTATGGCTGTTCCGCGTGCCCGACGGGGTCGTACCCGTACAGGCGAAGAATGGTGGAGCATAGGCGTATGAAACGGTCGCCGGCAGCCAAACGACCGCAACGCGGCATTGCCCTGATCACCGCCATGCTCGTGACGGCGATCGCCGCGACGGCGGCGGTCAACATGGCCTCGCGTCAACAGATCGACCTGCGCCGCAGCGAGAACCTGTTCGGCGCCGACCAAGGCTATTTGTTCGCGCTCGGCGTCGAGTCCTGGGCCGCACAAATCCTGCGCCGCGACGTCGAGGACAACAAGATCGACAGCCTTGACGAGGATTGGGCCGTTACCCTGCCTCCGATCGCCGTCGAAGGCGCCGTGCTGTCCGGCGGCATAGAGGATCTGCAGGGGCGCTACAATCTGAACAATCTCGTCAAGGACGGTAAGGCCAGCGAAACGGACGTCAAACGCTTCAGACGCCTGCTCAAATTTCTCGAAATCGATGAAGCGGTCGCCGATGCCGTGGTAGACTGGATCGACAGCGATGCCTCGCCGTCGATACCCGACGGTGCCGAAGACGTGGACTACCTGATCCTAAGTCCAGGGTATCGCGCGGCCAACGCCCCGTTGGTCAGCCCGTCGGAACTGTTGCTGATAAAAGGAATCGACCGAACCGCGTTCGAGAAACTCGAACCCTATGTACAATGCGTGCCCGAGCGGACGCCGATCAACGTCAATACGGCTCCTCCGGCCGTCTTGATGATGTTGGCCGACGGCTTGAGCCAAGCCGATGCCGAACAGATCCGGGATGATCGGGCGGACAAACACTTCAAGAGCACGGCCGAATTTCTGGATCTCTCGGTCATCAAGGGACTGGGCCAGGACATTACGGATATCAGCGTAGCGAGCCACTATTTCATGGTCAAAGCGAATACGGAATACGAGCACAGCCGGGTTCAAACCATCAGTGTCCTGGCCAGGAGCGATGCGGGTGAGATCGAGACGCTGTCGCGGTCTCAGGGAGGGTATTGACTTGCGTCCAACCCTCTTGATTCATATCAACGAAGGCCCTGAAGAGCGCATCGAATGGCTCGCCTGCGGCGGCGAGCAAACGGTCAGGTGCTCCGATTTCGGGCACGGCACTCTGGATGACATCGGCGATCGCGGGCTGGGGAAAGAGATCAGAGTCCTGCTTTCAGGTCCGGATATCACCCTGACCTCCGCCAAGGTTCCCGGCCGCCAGCGTCAGCAAATCGCCGCCGCGCTGCCTTTTTTGATCGAAGAGCAGTTTATCGAAGAGGTCGAGGGTCTACATTTCGCGCTCGGCCCGCGGGATCCGGACGGCCTCGTCCACGCCGCCGTCGTGAGTCATGATCGCATGGAATACTGGCGGCAACGGCTCGCCGAGTCGGGGATAGAACCGCTCTCGATCTATCCCGGCGTCCTTTGCCTGCCCTTCGAGGACGACGGCTGGACCGTCGTCGAACATCACGGTTTGACCTTGGTTCGCACCGGGGTCTCCACGGGTTTTACATGCGCACGCGAGCATCTGGAGTTACTGTTGGGCCAAATCGCCGAGACCGAACGCCCCGGCGTTATCCGATTGCACACTTTCGCGGATTCGGATGCGGGTGAGGCGCCTCAAGGCGAAGCACAGACCATCGACGGAGTCGCATGCGAATGGCGACACCACGACGCGCGTCTGCTGGAGGTCATGGCCGGCACGCTGACTGTCAAGGGGCAAATCAACCTACTGCAAGGTCCGTACGGCCGCAGCACCAAGCTTACTCAGGTCTGGATCAAGTGGCGTCCCGCTGCCGTGCTGGCCGGATTGCTGCTGACGACGCTGTTCGCCAACGACATTGCGCGCCTCATCGAACTGGACGCGCGTAACGAACACCTCCGTGAGGAAATCCGTTCGGTCTATAGCGCGGCCTTCCCGGACGAAAAACACATCGTTAACCCTCAGGTGCAGATGCAACGTCATCTGGATACGCTTCGCCGCGGCTCGGGAAGTTCGAACGCCGCCTGGATCATGGATACGCTGAGTCGTTCAGCCCCCGTGCTGACGGGTATGCCGGGGCTCGTGCTGCAACGGCTGACCTACAAGAACGACGCGTTCTCACTGCGCCTCGACCTGCCCAACCTCGGCAGCGTCGAACAACTCAAGAACAAGCTGGCCGCGCTCGACGGCGTCGGCGTGGAGATCCTGACCGCCAGCGCCAACAACGGACAGGTCACGGCCAATTTGTTGCTCAAACCCAAGGCGAGCTAAGACCATGCGGGAACTGTTTGAAAACCTGAGCGCTTCGGAACGGACCCTGGTCATCGTGGCCAGCGCGGTCCTTCTCTCCGGGCTGGTCTACGGGCTGGCGTGGCGCCCATTGCAGGGCAATGTCGCCGAACAGAACAAAAAGATCGCACAAAATGAAAAGACCGTCGCCTGGATGCAGCGGTCCGCCGATGAACTGAAACGGCTCAAGACGCAGGCCATCGTTCCCGGCAACGGCGCCCGCCAATCCATTCTCGCAGTGGTTGATCAAACGGCGCGCAAGGCGGGGTTAGGCGGCACGATCAAGCGTGTCGAACCGGCCGGAAAAGGCAAAGTCCGGATCCGCATGGAGTCCGTGGCGTTCGACGACATGATTACCTGGCTCGAAGGTCTGACCGGACCGTCGGCCATCGCGATCGAGAGCATTGCCATCGACCGCGGGGATATTCCGGGACTTGTCGATGCTCACCTGACCCTTACGGACCCGACCGCGCAATGAAGATTTCCAAGCGGCACCTCCTGATATTCGGGATCGCAGTCTATCTGGTCGCCCTGATCGCGACCTTTCCGGCTGACCGCGCCTACGGCTGGCTCCGTCCAGCGTTAGAGACAAACCTGCCTGTCCGATTGTACGGCGTCGATGGCACACTGTGGTCGGGTAAGGCGAGTCAGGCTACGGCCTACGGCCGTACCGTCAACGGAATGACTTGGCGACTTCACCCGCTGGCCCTTTTCCTGGGAAGATTGGACGTGGCGCTCGCGGCCCCTTATGCCGGCGGCCGTATCGACGGCGTGCTGCGCCGCCCCCTGACCGGACAAGGCGTTTCGTTCGAAGAGCCGCATGTCGACCTGCCGCTTGCTTCATTGACGGCCGCAAGCAGCTTCCCGGTATCCCTTTCCGGGCACCTGACCGGCGACCTGAGTCGCATCGACGTCTCCGAGACCGGC
>WGNS01000069.1 GCA_016124415.1 Gammaproteobacteria bacterium
CTAGGCGCGAGAAGCGTGGTTTGGTTATTCCAAATGAGCGCCGAGCAACGACGAGTGGCGGCATTTTAGCCACAACCCGAAGGGCTGGGGCCATTTTTCCGTCCAGCAGCGTTATCGGTCGTTTATGTAGATTCACTACACGGCTCTCCCTCTGCCTTGCTGGACGAAACAATGACTCCAGCAGCGGCGGTCGAATTGGCGTTAACCGGCCCTGGTACCCCTGGGGCGCGGGGACCGTTCAGCGACACGCGAAACGGTCCTCGCGACTCATTGATACCAAAGAATCAGGTTCAATTCGAGGGGAACGCAGACCTTGGGGTGGTATGGCACCACCCGCGGCGTGTAGTCGGAGGCCGGGCGTTCTCCGGGAGCGGTCCCATGAAAGACAAACGCATTCGCAGCGCCGGCCAACCCCT
Source organism: Gammaproteobacteria bacterium (assembly GCA_016124415.1). GTDB lineage: Bacteria > Pseudomonadota > Gammaproteobacteria > SZUA-140 > SZUA-140 > RI-283. The sequence goes on from WGNS01000069.1 coordinate 417, forward strand.
CTCCACGGATCAACTCGATTCGAACTGGGGACTCATCCACAACGGCATCTGCGTAGAGTTCGACCCGGACGGCTTCGACTGGAATTTCGTCAAGATAGATCTGGACTTTAAAGTGATGTCCCCGCTCATCAGTGCCGACGGCGACGTTCCCGAAACGTAGCCACTGCCAGTGCTGTTTCAACAGACTGCGCCACCCGCAAATCCCTTCGACGAGCGCACGGTCCGCACTCCTTTCGGCGAACCCTTTGGCCTGGGGCAGATAGAAGCGTTCGGTATATTCCCGCAACATACGGTTGGAAGAATACTGAGCGGTCAAATGGGCCATGCTTTCCCGCATCCTCGATATCCAACCCACGGGCAAGCCGTACTCGTCGCGCTCGTAGAAACAACGGACGACCTCGTCCTCGAGCAGAAGGAAAAGCTGTTCCGCGTCCGCCGCGTCACAGGCGGCGACATCTTCGTGCGAAACCGTACCGCCGATCGCCCAACCGACCTCGGGCGTGTAGGCCTCGGCCCACCAACCGTCCAGTTCGGACAAGTTTAGCCCACCGTTGACGCCGACCTTCATGCCGCTGGTGCCGCTCGCCTCCCAAGGTCGCCGGGGCGTGTTGATCCAGACGTCGACGCCCTGAACCATGCGCGCGGCGAGACCCAGGTTGTAGTCCTCGACGAAGATCGCCCGATCGTGCAACTGGTAATCGGAAAGGAAGCGCTGCCACTGACGGATCATACCCTTGCCTTCGTCGTCCCGGGGGTGCGCTTTTCCCGCGATCACGAGCTGCACCGGCCGGCTATGATTGCTGAGGAGGCGCGCCAACCGTTCTTGATCCCTCAACAACAAGTTGGGACGTTTGTATTCCGCAAAACGCCGGGCGAACCCCAAAGTCAGGGCGTCGGGATCGAAAATTTCGCCGGCCCTCTCCATACAGTCCGGCACTTCACCGCGGCGACGGCACTGGCGTACCTGCCGCAGGCGCAGATAATCGACCAATTGCCTGCGTGCGGTACAACGGAACCGCCAGAGGTCGGCGTCGGATACGCAACGCAGATCGGTCTCGATCGTTTCCAATGTTCCCCGCCAACGTCCCTGACCACAGGCGGAGGTCCACAATTCGTCGGCCGCCGCCGAATCCCAGCTCGGAACGTGGACGCCATTGGTGACATAGCCGACCGGCACCTCGGCCTCCGGCCAACGCGGAAACAATCCCCGGAAGATGTCGCGACTGACCTGTCCGTGAAGGCGGCTCACCCCATTGACGCCGGCCGAGCCGCGAATCGCCAGATAGGCCATATTGAAGGGCTCGTCCGAGTCGCCGGGATCGGATCGCCCCAATGCCATCAGATCATCGATACCGACCCCGAGCGCCTTGGCCGTCGGTAAAAGGTAACGCCCGCACAGATCCACGGGAAAACGGTCGAACCCCGCGGCCACGGGCGTATGTGTCGTGAACAGGTTACCGGCCCGCGTCGCGGTCAATGCCGCCTCGAACGTACAGCCATGCGTCGTCATGAATTGGCCGGCTCGCTCAAGGATCGCGAACGCGGCGTGCCCCTCGTTGAGATGACAGACAGGGCAATCGATCCCCAACGCCGTCAGCAGGCGCCAACCGCCGATACCGAGTACCAATTCCTGCTGAAGGCGCATTTCCGCACCCCCGCTGTACAGCTCGCTCGTGATGGCCCGATCACCCGGTTCGTTGAGCCAGTCGTTGCTGTCCAGGAGAAACAACCGGCGGCGCCCGACCTGCCCCTGCCAGGTTCGGATATAGAGCGTCCTGCCGGGAAGTTCCAGCGCGATCTTGACCCACTCGCCGTTCTCGTCCCGTAAAGGCACTATCGGGAGCATCGTCGGATCGTTGTATGGAAAGAATTCGAGCTGATCGCCATCGGCGTCGATGGCCTGACGAAAATAGCCCTGTTGATAGAGTAAACCGACGCCGATCATCGGGACCATCAGGTCGCAAGCCGTTTTTAGGGTGTCTCCGGCCAGAACGCCGAGTCCTCCCGAATAGATGGGAAGGGACTCGCAGATCCCGAACTCCATGCTGAAGTAGGCGATATATCCCTCGAAGCCGCCGTCGGCATTTTGCATAAACCAGGATGCCTCGGCGAAATGGGCATCGCGGGAATCGAGCTGTTCCTGCAATTGGGCAAGGAACTCCTTGTCACCGGCCAACTCGTCCAGGCGCTGATTGGAGACGGTCTCCAGGATCAACCAGGGATTGTGGGTGGCCTCCCAGAGGTCGGGGGAAACCTGTCGCCATAATGCGTCGGAGCCATGGTGCCAGCTCCAACGCAGGTCCAGGGCGAGCGCTGCCAGCCCCTCTAAGGTCTTGGGCAGGCTTCGGGGAAGGTAATGACTGCTTTTCATCCTCAAGCAACCTCCCGGCAAGGACGACCATAGAAGTCTAACTACACCGTAACCGACATGTCGGCAAGAGCCGACTTGTTACACGATACAACCGACGCTGGTGTTCGGACAAACCCGGGTGCTAGGATGCGATCAACCTGCCCGGCATCCAAAACGTTAATGTTCGGCGCCGCTTCAAGCATACGGGACGACCACGACCATGCAGATGATGACCGTCAACGTAGGCAGTTCCTCCCTACGCCTGGATTTGTTCTCGATCGATCCCGGCCGTCCCCCCGAACGGATCAAGCGCTCCCATTTCGAAGACCACGACGCATCGATCGAATCGCGTCTTCGGGAATTTCTCACGCCATCCGAGTCCGCCGGTCTCGCGGGCATCGCCCACCGTGTCGTGCATGGCGGACATGGGCACACCGGAAACGCAACCCTGGTGGATGCCGCCGTGCTCGAAACGATCGAGGGTTTCGTTCCGATGGCCCCGTTGCACAATCCGCGCGCGCTTGCAGGTATCGCGGCCGCCCGCGGGGTATTCGGCGAAGGTTGCCCGCAGGCCGCCGTTTTCGACACGAGTTTTTTTCGCGACCTGCCGGACGAAGCGCTCCGCTACGCGCTGCCCGAAACCGTCGGAAGCTGCCGGGGGCTGCGCCGTTTCGGATTTCACGGCATCGCCCACCAGTCGATGTGGCAAAGCTTCTGCGAGCAGCACCCGAACGCGCGGGAGAAAGGCAGGCTGATCACGATCCAACTCGGATCCGGATGTTCGATGACGGCCGTCAGGGACGGCAAACCCCGCGATACCTCGATGGGATTTACGCCGCTCGAAGGTCTCGTCATGGCGACGCGGTCCGGCGACCTGGATCCTGGCATCGTTACCTATCTCATGCGCCATCATGGCTTCACGGCCGAAGCGCTGGACGCCCTATTGAGTCGCGAATCGGGACTGCTCGGCGTCTCGGGCGAGAGCGGCGACATGCGCGTCCTGCTCAATTCGAACTCGCCGGGCGCCGAACGCGCCATCGACCTCTATTGCCATCGCGTGCGCAAGTACATCGGAGCCTATCTCGCCGTGCTCGGGGGGGCCGATGCCGCTGTTTTCGGCGGCGGCGTCGGGGAAAACAGTCCGGAGATCAGGGCCCGGATTTGCAACGGACTCGAGGGGCTGGGTATCGTCCTCGACGACGACGCCAATCGATCGATCGCGGGTCGTCCCGGTGGGATATCAGACCCCGACTCGCCCGTTAAAGTATGGGTATTTCCAGTCGATGAAGCCCTTGCAATGGCGCGCCATGCCGCCTGTCTGTTCACGAAACGGATCGATTAATCTGCTCGAGCAATAGGAAAGCACATGAATGACGACACTTCCCGAGACCCCCCCCTCGACAACGACCAACTGCAGCGCATGCACGCCTACTGGCGCGCCGCCAACTACCTTTCGGTCGGCCAGATCTACCTGCTGAACAACCCCCTGCTGAAGCGGCCGCTCACCGTCGACGACGTCAAACCCCGCCTGCTCGGTCACTGGGGAACGACCCCGGGACTCAATTTCATCTACGTTCACCTGAACCGGATCATTCAGCGCAACGACGTCAGCGTGATCTATATCGCGGGCCCCGGCCACGGCGGACCGGGCTTGGTTGCGAATACCTACTTGGAAGGCACGTACAGCGAGTTCTATCCGAACATCGGTCAGGACGAGGATGGCCTGCGCCGATTGTTCAAACAATTTTCGTTTCCGGGAGGCATTCCGAGTCATGTCGCGCCGGAGACGCCGGGATCGATCCATGAAGGCGGCGAACTCGGCTACGCGCTGTCGCATGCCTTCGGCGCAGTATTCGACAACCCGGACTTGATCGCGGCATGCGTGGTGGGCGACGGAGAGGCGGAGACCGGCCCGTTGGCCACGGCCTGGCATTCGAATAAATTCCTCGACCCGGTCCACGACGGCGTGGTCTTGCCTATCCTTCACCTGAACGGCTACAAGATTGCCAATCCGACCATCCTCGCACGCATCCCGGAAGAGGAATTGCTCCAACTATTCCGGGGCTACGGCTATGAACCTCATGTCGTCGAAGGCTCCGACCCTGCGGTTATGCACCAGATCATGGCCGCGACGCTCGACCGCGTCGTAAAACGGATCATGGAGATTCGCGAGCAAGCTCAGACGGGCGCTCTGGACGGACGGCCAAAGTGGCCCATGATTATCCTGCGGACCCCGAAGGGTTGGACGGGGCCCAAGGAGGTCGATGGCGCGCAGACCGAGGGCAGCTGGCGTTCCCATCAGGTTCCCTTGAGCGGTCTCGCCGACAATCCGTCCCATCTCGAACTCCTGGAACAATGGATGCGTTCCTACCACCCCGAAGAGCTGTTCGACGCTGAAGGCCGTTTGGTTCCCATCCTCGCCGAACTCGCGCCCAAAGGGGAGCGCCGCATGGGCGCCAATCCGCACGCCAACGGCGGGCAGCTTTTGCGCGCGCTCAAGATGCCGGACTTCCGCGACTACGCCGTCGACGTGCCGAAACCGGGTAGAGGCACGCTGGCCGAGGCGACCCGCGTGATGGGAACGATGCTGCGCGACGTCATGGCGCTGAACATGCCCGCAAAGAACTTCCGTCTCTTCGGTCCCGACGAGACGGCCTCGAACCGTCTGGGCGCGGTCTTCGAGGTCACGGGTCGAAGCTGGCAGGGCGAACTCGTTGAAGGTGACGACCATCTGAGCCGAGACGGCCGGGTCATGGAAATCCTCAGCGAACACACCTGCCAGGGCTGGCTGGAAGGCTATCTGCTCACGGGGCGGCACGGCGTGTTTTCCTGTTACGAGGCCTTCATTCATATCATCGACTCGATGCTGAACCAGCACGCCAAGTGGCTCAAGGTCACGAGCCAGGAGATCGCCTGGCGACGCCCGATCGCGTCCCTGAACTATCTGTTGACGTCCCATGTGTGGCGTCAGGACCACAACGGTTTCTCGCATCAGGATCCGGGGTTCATCGACTATGTCGCCAACAAGAAGGCGGATATCATCCGCGTTTATCTGCCCCCCGACGCCAACAGCCTGCTCTGCGTAACGGACGCCTGCCTACGCTCGCGCAATCAAATCAACGTCATCGTAGCCGGCAAGCAACCCGCGCTCCAGTGGATGGACATGGATCGGGCGATCAAACATTGCCGCGCCGGGATCGGCATCTGGGAATGGGCCAGCAACGACCGCGACAGCGAACCCGACGTCGTCATGGCCTGCGCCGGCGACGTCCCGACCATGGAAACGTTGGCTGCCGTTTCCCTGCTGCGCACTTATTTTCCGACGCTGCGCATCCGTGTCGTCAATTGCGTGGATCTCATGACCCTGCAACCGGCCTCGGAACATCCGAGCGGTCTGTCGGACAAGGCCTTCGACAGCCTGTTCCCGCTCAACATACCGGTGATCTTCGCCTATCACGGCTATCCCTACCTGATCCACCGCCTCATGTACCGACGCGCCTGCCATGCCCATCTGCACGTTCGCGGTTACAAGGAGGAAGGCAGTACGACGACGCCGTTCGACATGGTCGTACGCAACGAACTCGATCGTTTTCACCTGGTCGTGGACGTCATCGATCGTGTCGGGCTCGACGGCAGCCAGTCCGCCTACACGCGCCAGCTCATGCGCGACAAGCTCATCGACCACCAGCAGTACATCCGCAAGTACGGCCAGGATATGCCCGAGATCAGGGACTGGGTTTGGGATAGCTGACACGGTTTCATTGCTTTAGAACGCGGTCATTTGCGCCCGCCCCGTCGCGCGTTGCACACGCACAAATTGACATTTCATTATTTTCTAATACACTGTTGCATCTACATCCCCTGACTCACCGGGAAGGTATGTCATGATCTTCAAGCAACTCTTCGACCACGACACTTGGACCTATAACTATCTCGTGGCCAATGGACACAATCGAGAAGCGATTTTGATGGGCTCCGTCCTCGATCATCAGGCCGTCCGCGACCTGCGGCGCATCGTGGAAGCGGTACCGGCTAACCGCTCCTGCGGCAAGGACTAGGGCCTGTCGCCGATATGAGTATCCTGATCTGGCCCGCGGCCCTGCTCATCGGCGTCATCCTCGGCATGTTCGGCGCCGGCGGCGGCATGGTCACGGTCCCGGCGCTGATCTACCTCGCCGACATGCCCGTCAAGGATGCGATCGCCATGAGTCTTTGGGTGGTGGCGATCGTCTCCGCGACCGCACTGATCCTGCAACGCCCCTGGCGCGATCTGCAAGTCAGATTGCTTATGACATTCGGCGTTTCGGGCGTCTTCGGCAGCGTCGCGGGATCAATCTGGTCCCAATGGATTCCCGAGCGTTTCCAGATCGCGATGTTCGCGGTACTGATCCTGCTCGTAACCTTCTGGCTGACCCGTATAGAACTTTCCAACCGGATCACGGTGTTTCGCTTCATCCCCGCTTCGGTTACCGGTTTCATCATCGGCGTACTGACCGGAATACTCGGAGTCGGCGGCGGATTCCTGCTGGTCCCCGCACTGATCTATCTCGGGATAGGCCACTTTCCGACGGCCGTCGCCCATTCCCTCGTGCTGATCGTCGTCAACGCCTTGGCAGGCGCCGTTACCCATCTTGGGGACACCGCTTTTTCTCTGTCGATGGCGTTGTCGTTCAGCGCGGTCGCGGCACTCGGAAGCGCTCTTGGCGGCATGCTGTTACAACGCCTCCCGGCCGCGCAACTCCAACGATACTTCAGCATACTGCTCGTCATACTCGGCGCGTTTATGGCCTGGAGATCGCTGACGCCTTCGCCCTGACCCCTAATTTCCCCCGCCAAAACATCATGTTACGGAACTTTTTTCGTAATGTTCGTCACCTCACAAAGCCGATCCTAGCCGTACGTATGATAAGGGCGAATTAAGCATAACGGCTTGCAGGGAACTTGCGCACACTTAGCGGATTCATCATAATCCGAGCTGATTTCCATCGAGAGATCCAAGCCAAGGTGGCCACAATGGTTCTTCCAACCCATGAAAGTCAATGGAATGACTTCGCAGGATCCGAGAACAATAGTCCGTGTTCTGCCTCGTCCATTCTTTCCCAAACAGAGGCGTCCCCATGAACCGGCTTCAACGCATTTTTGACGCAACATTTGCAATCGAAAGAGTAGATTCACCCGAATTGTTCGGCGTATGTAGTCGCATCCGTTACGAAATTTTGTGCGAGGAAGGACGCATCCCGGGTTTTGATCCCAAACACTACCCGGAAGGACGCGAGCGGGACCGCTTCGACGACCACGCCCAAAGTTTCCTCCTCAAGCACAGGCAAAGCGGGGAATACATCGGAACCATCCGAATGATACTGTCCCCCGGAGGCGACCATCGGTTCGCCATCGAGGATTGCCCGGACTACGCCTTTTATCCCGGCAAACGCAACGTCATCGACAAGCACCGGCCCCATATGGCCGAGATCTCGAGACTGATGATTCTGCCTTCCTATCGTCGGCGGCTCGGCGACCAGCAGTTTCAACTCACCCTTCCCCAGGCTTTACCGTCGATTCGGGAACGACGCCTTTTACATCCCATGATCGGGCTCTTTAAGGCAATCATAATGGTTACCGACCGGGAAAATTTGCAATGCTGGTGCTCCATCATGGAACCGAGCCTGTATAACACGCTGACCGGGCTTGGCATTCATATGGAACCGATGGGACCCGACATCGTTTATCATGGGACACGCCGAATCTACTTCTGCCGTGTCCCCGATATCGTCAACCAAGTTTATAAAACGCATAAAGAAGTTTGGACACTCTTAACGGATAACGGTATTCTCTTGACCGGTCAGCTTGGGAAACATCAGACGCTATGAATCTCAATTGCGGATACCCATCCAATAGAAGCTCAACGGAACGGGCACCCGATACGCGACAATATCCGGCACCATGAGTTGGGGCCGTATCCAGCGGATCCCGGGATGCGTCGACGTTAAATGCTTACGTGTCCTCGCTGTTTTGGCCCTGCTCATTTGTGCGCCGATCTGCGCGAATGCTGACTCCGACCAGGCACCCCTGGTCGTCGTAAATCAATCTAATCCACAAGAATCGATTTCGCTGGGCAGCCTGCGAACCGTGTTCGGAATGCGCTTGCGGACCTGGCCGAACGGTACGCCGATCAAGGTCGTCGTACTTCCGGATAACAAGAAGCTTCATATCGAATTTTGCAAGAAAGTCCTGGGCATATTTCCCCATCAGCTTCGATGGGCCTGGGATCGATTGGTGTACTCGGGGACAGGACAGGCCCCTCAACAAGTTTCAACGGAGGAACAAATGCTAGAAGCCTTGGAAAGCACTCCCGGCGCCATTGGCTACCTTTCCCAAGTGCCCGACGGCGCGAAAGTCAAAAGCATACGGATCAGATAGTCATGACGAAGCGAACCTCAATTTGCTCGCCCCTGGCCCTGATCGTCTCCCTGACGGTGAGCAACTCACTGTGGGCCGATGACGCACTCAATGACAGCCTTCAGACACACGGCTTCCTGACCCAGTCCCTGATCGTCACGGACCATAACAATTTCTTCGGCAAGACCTCCGACAACGATCATCTCGGGTTTACCGAGGCCGGTGTCAACGTTTCGTATCGCCCACGCAACGATCTGCAATTGAGCGGCCAGCTGTTGTCCCGCCGCGCGGGCGATACCGATGGCGGAAAGATCAGAATCGACTATGCGCTGATCGACAAGACCTTCGCGGAGCGGCCGGATCGCCGGATCGGGGCCCGTATCGGGCGCATGCTGAACCCGCTGGGCCTGTATAACGAAACCAGGGACGTAGCCTTTGCACGTCCGAGCATCTTCCTGCCACAATCGATTTACTTCGACCGCAACCGGGATCTGGCAATATCCTCCGACGGCGTCTATTTCTACGGCGAAAACCGTCGCCGGCGCACGGAGCTGCTATGGCAGGTCGGCGCCGGCTACCCCAGGGTCGGCAACGAGGAGATCGAGCGTTCGTTTTTCCTGACGCTGCAACCCGGCTATCTGGAATCCTCTTCGACGCCCTCTTACTTGGGGCGGGTGCTGCTCGAAATCGACGGTGGACGATATGTCTTCGGCATGAGCGGCGCGCATGTCCGCATCAACTATCGGCCGGGAGGGGGCGACGTGTTGAACGAGGGACTAATCTCCTTCGCGCCGATGTTCCTGTCGGCCCAGTACAACGGCGAGTTCTTCGAGCTCACCAGCGAATACGCCCAACGCGAATTCACATTCCAGGGCTTCGGGCCCTTCCGGCCGGATCAATCGTTCACGAGCGAGAGCGCCTATCTCCAGGGCGTTTATCGTTTCAACAAATCCTATGACCTGTTGGCCCGCTACGACGTACTGTACGTCGACCAATCCGATCGCCACGGCAAGGCATACTCGGCCCTGACCGGCCTGCCTGCCTTCACACGGTTCTCGAGGGATGCAACCTTGGGCGTGGGTTGGCACGTCAACCATTCATTGCTGCTGCGTCTCGAATATCACTCGATCATCGGTACCGCCTGGCTGGACGCCAGCGACAACCTCGTTCCGAGTAATCTGACGAGATCGTGGAATATGTACGCGGCCCTCGCATCATTCAGATTCTAGGCGCCTCGCAACGCGGAATTCATGCGAACCAGTCGATGGACAATCTAAGCAAAAAGCCTTTTCTCAGTCTGACCTGGCGAACCATCCTGCTCTCCAGCGTACTGTTGGTGGCCATCGCGGCCACCATGACTTCGTTGAACTACGTGAATCTGAAACGTCAGCACAACAACGAATGGGATCACGCCTATCAGCAATATCTGATGCAGCTCGACGGGCTCGTCGACGATTCGATCCAACATACCGAACAGGTCGGATCCACGATCACGACCTTCCCGGGTCTCAAGAGGGCCGTCGCGCGCTCCGATCGTAAGAGACTTGCGCGCGTGTTTTCGTCCTACTGGCCCTCGATGCAGCTCGACTACGGCCTGGAAATCGCCAAGTTTTACGACACCGAAGGAAAACCGCTCGGATCCTGGCAAAACGGCCCTCAGCCCGATGCCGAGAGCCAAGTCGTCGGATGGGTCTGGAAGGTCAACCGTACGGAAAAACCGCTCTCCATCGTGACCTGTTCCTTAAGCTGCATCCAATACAGTCTGGTGCCGATCCTGTCGGAGGGTAAGAACGTCGGCGTGCTCCTGCTCGGGAAATCGCTCGCCGATGTGCTGCTGGGATTCCGCCGCGGCTCCGCGACGGATATCGCCCTGTTCGTCACCGGCCAGGACAAAAACGATCCGTCGCCGAACAGTCTGGTTTCGGGGCTCTGGCGTCAGCAGTTGCTCGCCGTCACCAATCCGATCCATACACGGAGAATTCTCGAGGCGTACACACATCAGGACTCGGGAAGTCAGCTCCTTCCCAACCGTGGCAGAGTCCGCATGGACCAGCGGACATACGAAGTCCGGCAGTTCCCGCTGACCAGCACCATCAATCAGGGACACGCCGTCATCGTGTTCGTTACGGATATATCCCGTGACCTCGCGACTATCGACGAAGAGACGGAACATGCCGTCTGGGTGGGTTTGGCCGGTCTCGTGATCGCGGAGATCCTGCTGTTCATGTTTTTGTGGTTCCCGATGTCGCGCCTCAAGAAATACGCATCCGCCCTGCCCCTGCTGGCCGAGAGCGCTTTCGAACAGGCGCGGAACGCCGTCAGCACGATCCGCAAGGACCACCGCCTCGACGATGAAACCGACATCATGGGACAGTCGACGCTGTTCCTGGCCAATCGACTGGAAAGTCTGCAACGGGAATCCACCGAGAACCAACTGACGCTGAAGAAACATGCGACGGAGCTGAGCCGGCAAAAGGAGTTCGTGACCACCCTACTCAACACCGCCAACGCCATCATCCTGACACAGGACGTTCACGGCGAGATACGCAGCATCAATAGTTACGGTCTGCAGGTACTGGGCTATGCCCAAGAGGACATCATCGGGCATTCGTTCGCCCGCCTCGTGTCGTCGGAGGATCTGGGACCGCAGCTGCTGCAAAACCTTACCGACCTCGCCCAAGGCAAGCGCTACCAGCTCCATCATGATCTCGCGATCCGCAACAAGTCGGGAGAGGTCCGCCACATCGCGTGGTATCACTCCCGTCCGAACACCTTCGCCACCGACGAAACGGCGATCCTATCCGTGGGCCACGACATCAGCGAGCGACGCGTCGCCGAATCCAGGCTTTCCTGGCTGGCCGAACACGACCCGCTGACCGGATTGCTTAACCGGCGCGCCTTCCAGATGGTCCTCGAGTCCGAGTTGGCGGGGACACGCATCGAGCAGAAGTACGGAGCCCTTTTCTTCCTCGACATCGATCAGTTCAAGGACGTCAACGACTCCAGCGGCCACCAAGCCGGCGACATCCTGATCCGCGACGTCGCCAATATCCTGCTCAAGCTGCTGGACGGCATCGGTACGGTCGGCCGTCTCGGCGGCGACGAATTCGGCGTCATCCTGTCCGCGATCGGACCGGAAATCGCGAAACAAAAGGCCCAGCAGGTCGTCAACAGCCTGCGCGACATCACGCTCCCGGCATCCGGTCGCATGCACCGAATCTCGGCCAGTCTCGGCATCGCCCTGTATCCGAACCACGGCGAGAGCGTCAAGAAGCTGCTGGCCAATGCGGATCTGGCCATGTATCAAGCCAAGGAGCGCGGCCGCGGCCGCTGGCATCTCTATTCGAGCAAGGACATGGTCAATCAGCGCGTTCAGCAGCGTGTCTACTGGCGCGAGAAGATCGAACAGGCGTTGCGCAAGAACAAGTTCGAGCTCTACTTCCAGCCGATCATGCACATTCGCAGCAAGGAAATCCGGCACTTCGAGACGCTGATCCGCCTCAAGAACGATGACGGCACCGTCGTCACGCCGGGGTCGTTCATCGTCATCGCCGAGTCGACCGGCATGATCCATCGGATCGACGAATGGGTCATCAACGAGGCCATTCAGACATTGGCCGAACTCGTACGCGAGGGTGCGGATATCAATTTCTCGATCAATGTATCGGCGCACACGCTGTCGAATCCGACCTTCAAGACGATGGTCAGCGAGAAGATTCACGCCGCCGGCGTCGATCCCAAACGTCTGATTTTCGAAGTGACGGAAACGACGGCCGTCGAGGACTACGCCGCGGCTGCGGAGCGCATCGATCTGATCCAGTCGCTGGGCTGCCGTTTCGCGCTGGACGACTTCGGGGTGGGATTCTCTTCCTTCTACTCGCTCAAAAAACTGCCTGTGGACCTCGTCAAGATCGACGGCTCATTCATCAAGGAGCTGCATTTGAATGCCGAGGACCAGGTCCTGGTGCGCGCCCTGACTCAAGCGGTACACGGTTTCGGTAACCAGACCGTCGCTGAATTCGTGGTCAACGAGGACGTGTTCGAACTCATTCGCGCCTTCGGGGTGGATTACGCGCAAGGGTACTTCATCGGCAAACCCGTACCGCTGGATGAAGTCCGTCAACGCTACCTGCCCGACATGCTGATGGAAGACAGTAAGGTCGCTGAACCGAAAGTCACACCCTTCAAGCGGCGCCCCAAGAAACAGGGGAAAACCTGATCCCGACCGAATCGACACGAGAAGGGCCCAAGACGGGCCCTTTTTCATGATGTCAGGAGTTCGCCCAATTCGGACTCAGACAATACCGTCACGCCCAGCGCCGTGGCCTTATCGAGCTTAGACCCGGGGTCGCGTCCGGCCACGACGTAGTCCGTCTTTTTGGAAACGCTGCCGCTGACCTTGGCGCCACGGGCCAACAACGCCTCCTTGGCTTCATCGCGGGTCATCGCCTCCAGGGTGCCGGTCAGGACGAAGGTCTTCCCCGTCACGAGCGAGTCATCCGTAGAGGCCGCTTTAACGGGGGCGGGCCAATGGATACCGAGGGCAAGCAAGTCATCAATGACGGCGTGGTTGTGCGCCTCCGCGAAAAAGGCGACGATTTGTCCCGCAATGATCGGGCCGACATCCTGAACCCGCTCCAGCGTTTCGCCGTCGGCATGACGAACGGCATCCAGATCGCCCCACTCGTTGGCGAGCGTCCGCGCCGTAACCTCGCCCACACCGGGAATGCCGAGCGCGTAGATGAAACGTGCCAGCGTCGTCTCCTTGCTGCGTTCCAGCGCCACCACAAGGTTCTCAGCCGAACGCTTGCCCATGCGCGGAAGTTCGCCCCACTGCGCCTCCGTGACCCGATAGAGATCGGCGACATCGCCGACCATGCCATTCGCAACAACGAGGTCGACGAGCTTTTCGCCCAGGCCTTCGATGTCCATGGCGCGACGGGAAGCGAAATGCTGGATAGAGGCGGAAAGTTGCGCTTTGCAGGTCAGTCCCGCCGTACATCGAGCCACCGCCTCGCCCTCCGGGCGCACGACCGGCGCGCCGCAGACCGGGCATTCGGTCGGCATCGTGAACGCACGGGTTCTGGAAGTGTCCCGTTTATCCGGATCGATGACGGAAACGACCTCCGGGATGACATCCCCGGCCCGTCTGACCCAAACCATATCCCCGATATGGATATCCTTGCGGCGGATTTCATCCTCGTTGTGCAAGGTCGCGCGACTGACCATGACGCCCGCGACTTCAACCGGGTCGAGAATCGCTACCGGCGTGATCGCACCGGTGCGCCCGACCTGAACGTCGATATCGAGCAGCGTCGTGCGCTTCTCCAGGGCCGGGAATTTATGCGCCACGGCCCATCGGGGCGCTCGGGCGACAAAGCCGAGCTTCGCCTGATCCTCGAAACTGTCTACCTTGTAGACGACACCGTCGATCTCGAAATCGAGCGCATCGCGTTTTTCGCCAAGACTGCGGTAATAGTCCAAACAGCTGTCGACACCACGTACCTGCCTAACCTCTTCCGAGACGCGGAATCCCCAAGATCGGAGCCTTTCCAGAAGCGCAAAATGCGACCCCGGACGTTCCCCCTCCATCGCGCCGACACCGTAGCTAACCATGGTCAAGGGTCTTGCCTTCGTGATCTCGGGGTCCAGTTGACGCAAACTGCCGGCGGCGGCATTTCTCGGGTTTGCAAAGACCTTGTCGCCCTTCTCGGCCTGCAGCTTGTTCATGCGCTCGAAACCGCTCCGGGTCATGTACACCTCGCCGCGAACCTCCAATATGCCGGCCGGGGTTTCGCCCTCAAGCCGTTTCGGCACGGCATCGATGGTACGGACGTTGGCCGTGATGTCCTCTCCGGTCTCGCCGTCGCCGCGCGTCGCCGCGCCGATGAGCACGCCGTCCCGATAGCGCAGGTTTACGGCCAAGCCGTCGAACTTGGGTTCGGCCGTGTATGCAACCGCTTCGACACCCAGGCGTTCACGGTTACGACGATCGAAATCGATGACGTCCTGCTCCGAAAACGCGTTGGCAAGCGAGCGCATCGGCTCTATGTGGCGCACGGCCGCGAAGGCCGTATCGGCCTGTCCACCGACACGCTGGGTCGGTGAATCGGGCGCTAGGAGCTCAGGATGTTCGCGCTCCAATGCCTGGAGTTCCGCGAACAGACGGTCGTATTCGGAATCCGGGATCTCCGGCGTGTCCAGTTCGTAGTACTGGCGGTCGTGGTGGCGGATCTCCGCGCGAAGTGTCTCGATGCGGGCGGCTGCGTCAGCCTTCGTTGTCATCGTCCCGCCCTTGCTCGTAGAGGAAGCAGCGCGCCTCGTGGCTTACGCTGAAACGGCTGACGCCGGGATAGGCCTCCTTGCAACGCGGCATGGCCTCGGGACAACGCGTATGGAAATGACAGCCGACCGGCGGCGCGCTCGGCGAAGGCAGATCTCCCTGCAGGCGGATCACCGCCCGCGCCTCTTCGCCCGCACCGTCGATCTCAGGGATCGCCGACAGCAAGGCCCGCGTATACGGATGCCGTGCCTCGTGCAGGACCTCGCGCGTCGTGCCACGCTCGACGATGCGTCCCAGATACATGACGGCGACCTCGTCGGCCAGATAGGCGACGACCGAAAGATTGTGGGTGATGAAGAGATACGACAACCCCATATCACCCTGAAGGTCCTTGAGCAGGTTCAGGATTTGCGCCTGCACGGAGATATCCAACGCGCTGGTCGGTTCGTCGCAGACCAAGAGTCGCGGTGAAACGGCCAGCGCCCTCGCGATGCAGATGCGCTGCCGCTGCCCGCCCGAGAACTCGTGCGGATAACGGTCTCCGGCGTCCTCCGGCAAGCCGACCTGGGACAAAAGTTGCCTGACGCGTTCGAGGCGGCGCTGAACGTCGCGCTCGATGTTCAGCGCGACCATGCCCTCTTCGATGATCTCATGGACCCGCATTCTCGGGTTCATCGACGAAAACGGATCCTGGAAGATGATCTGGAAGGCGTCGCGGCGTCGACGCAACGTCTCGCCGTGAAGGCGCGTAAGATCGTCGCCTTCGAATAACACCTCCCCGGCCGTCGGGCGAATCAGCTGCAGGATGGCCTTACCGATGGTCGTCTTGCCGCAGCCCGATTCGCCGACCAACGCCAACGTGCGACCGCGATCGAGCTTGAGGTCCACACCGTCCACGGCGTAGACGTGTCCGACCGTACGCTGAAACAGACCCCGCTGAATCGGAAAATGCACCTTGAGGTCATTGACCTCGAGCAGCCTGCCCCGGTGCAGGGCCGCGGACTGATGCGTTCCCGCCGGAAGGATCGGCTCAGCCCGCTCCCGGGCCGCGAATCTGAGCTCGAGCAGATGACAACGGGCGCGCTGACCGTCACCCACGTCGGTCCAATCGGGCACGACCTCGCGACAATGGGTCCAGGCAAACGCGCAACGATCGGCGAACCGGCAGCCCGAAAAGGCTTTGGTTAGCGACGGCACGCTCCCCGGGATCGTTGCCAACGCGGTATCCCGCTTCTCGATATTGGGCAGCGATTCGAACAGCTTGCGGCTGTAAGGATGGGCCGGCTGGGCGAAAAAGGGTTCGCGATCGGCGATCTCCACGAGTTGTCCCGCATACATGACACCCACCCGATCAGCCATCTCAGCGACGACGCCGAGATCGTGGGTGATCAAGAGGATCGCCATACCGGTCCTGGCCTGCAGGTCGCGCAACAAGGCCAGCACCTGGGCCTGAATCGTGACATCGAGCGCCGTCGTCGGTTCGTCCGCGATCAGCAGTTCCGGCTCGCCGGAAAGCGCGATCGCGATCATGACGCGCTGCTTCATGCCGCCGGAGAGCTGATGCGGGTATTCGTCGATCCTCTGCTCCGGATCCGGGATTCCGACCGCGTCGAGCAACTCCAGCACTTTGCGGCGGGCCGCAGCGCCGCGCAAATCGAGATGGATGCGCACGCCCTCGGCGATCTGATCACCGATCGTGAGCACTGGATTCAAGGAAGTCATGGGTTCCTGGAAGATCATGGCGATACGCCGGCCGCGTATCTTACGCATGGCACGTTCAGGAAGCAGCATCAGATCCTGCCCGCCGAGCAGCACCCGCCCCGAGAGGATGCGTCCTGCCGGCTCCGGGACCAGGCGCATCAGCGACAACGAAGTCACCGACTTGCCGCATCCGGACTCGCCGAGCAGCGCAAAGGTCTCGCCCTTGCGGATGTCGAAGCTGATGCCGTCGACCGCCATGGCACGCCCGCGCGGCCCGTCAAAACAGGTGCTCAGGTGTTCGACTGAAAGTAATGAATCAGACATATCTTATTGTACTTCCTATCATTCTGAACTTTTCTCAGCCCTTGCCACGCCTGGGATCGAAGACATCTCGGACCACATCGGAAAACAGGTTCGCCGCCAGCACCAAAGCGAACATCAGGACGAAGGCCGCAGCGAGGCTCCACCACACCATGGGCTCTCGGGCCATCTCCAGGCGGGCGCTGTTGATCATATTGCCCCAGCTATACATATTCGGATCCACACCGACGCCTACATAAGACAATACCGCCTCCGCGAGGACAAGGCCGCTGAAGTCCAGGACGACGGAGATCAGGACGATGTGCATGACGTTGGGCAGCAGATGCCGCAACATGATGCGCGCCGGCCGGACGCCGAACGCCACAGCCGCCTCCACGTAGGACAGGGAAGACAGCTTCAAGGTCTCGCCGCGCAACAAACGGCATAAACCTGTCCAATTCGTCACGCCCAGGATCATACAAAGGAACAGCAGTCTCAGGTCCGCCCTGGCGGCATCCGTGTCGAACATTTCAGGATGCCCGTCGATGTAAACCTGGAGCAACAGGATGGCCGAAGCGATCAGGAGCACCCCGGGGATGGAATTCAGCGTCGTATAGAGATACTGGATCAGATCGTCGACGATCCCGCGCAGATAGCCCGCCATAATGCCCATGAGGATCGCGAACGGCAGCATGATCAAGGTCGTCAGCGTGCCGATCAGCAAGGCCGTGCGAATACTCTTGAGCGCCTGGAACAGGACGTCCTGGCCCACCTTGTCGGTACCGAAGACGTGATAGTACGGGGCCAATTCGGCGAGCATCGCGATGACGGCAAGGAGCAGAAACAAGGTCACGAGGACCGAACGCCAGGGATGCCTGAGCCTGCCGCTACTCATATCACTGAAGATCTCCCCTGGGCCGCGCGCCCAGCGTCTGGCGAGTACAAGCAACAACAGCAGAACCGCTACGACCCAGATTGCGCCCGCGTAGAGCATGCCCTCGCCCGTTCGCCTGCCTATATCGCTCCATCGCGCGGACTCGTCATCGAGATGCGCGCCGCCGTATTGCAGGCGCGGATACACCCGCCGTTCGTTGCCGTCGGCATCGACCGTGCTCTCCTGTACGAACAACCGGGTCGCAAAGGGTGCTGAGTAAGTCTTTTCGTCGTGCGCGCGAATCGGCGTCAGTACGAGATCCAGCACGCTCTGGACGTCTACCGAATAATGCGTTTCCTGGTTCGGGGCATCCGGAGCCGGTTTGACGGGCAACCGGAAATGCAGGGAATCGAGCAACGCGATCGCGACATAGACCCCGAGGACCAAAAGCGTCACGGCGCCCATGGGACGTTCGAGGACGGCGCGCCACGGCGCCCTCAGATGAGGCCGGTTACGCGCATAGAACGCCAGCAGGGTCACGATCGCAACGAGCACGAAAACGAGTTGATCGGTCCAGAGGATGACGGGCAGCATCATGACAGCCGCACCCTGGGATCGACGAAGGTATAGGAAAGATCGGTCAGCAACAGTCCGAGCACGTAGAGCATCGATCCCAGGAAGACCATCGCGCGCACGACCGCGAAGTCCTGGGCGTGGATGGCGTCGATCGTATAGCTGCCGAGCCCCGGGACCGCAAAGAACGACTCCATGATCAGGCTGCCCATGAACAGCGTCGGGATCACGACCACGACGCCGGTCAGGATCGGGATCATGGCGTTCTTGAGCACGTGCCGGAACAGCACGATACGCTCGCCGATACCCTTGGCCCGCGCGGTGCGGACGTAGTCCTTGCCCATTTCCTCGAGGAAGATCGTGCGATACCAGCGGCCACCCGAACCGATCCCGCTGACGACGCCGATCAGGACCGGCAGGATCACGAACTTGATCGCGTTGAACCCGCCGTCATAGCCCGACACGGGCACGAGATGCAGTACCTTTCCAAACAGGAACTGGCCGCCGATGATGTAGAACAGGCCCGAGATCGACATCAGGACCACCAGCGTGACCACGGCCAGCAGATCGATATAGGTCGCGTGCAGAAACACGATCATGAGGGCTACGGTAATCGTGACCAGAAGCCCGACCAGGAACACCGGCAGCGCGATCGCGAGGCTTGGCCACATGCGCTGACGGATGTCCTCCCCGATCGAACGGCCGTCGTCGGAAGAACCGAAATCGAACACGAACAGCCGCACCGACTTCTCGAAGAAAACCGTGTCGGTCAGCTTGTCCAGCCCGGTCGCCGCATCGTTGATCAACAAGGGCTTGTCGTAGCCGTGTTCGACCTTCCACTGCGTGATGGCTTCCGGGGTCACGCGTTTCATGCCGAGATGCATGCGCGCCATGTCGTCCGGCGTATTGACGACGAAGAACAGCACGAAGGTGATCAGGTTGACCCCGATCAGGATCGGTATGGCGTAAAGCGTGCGGCGGAGGATATAGGCGAACATCAGCCGTCCCTCCCCGCCGTCAGGCCGTTTCGATATTCCCGCCGCCGATGTTCCAGGAACGCCGGCAACAGAAACAGCGCCAGCAGCCCGAGCAACCCGAACAGCGGCCACAAGATCGGGCGGTTCCATTCCGCGCGCAGCCTGGCGCGCTCGTCCGGATCGATGCGAATGTACTTCAAGGTGTTGTTGGCCATGAGGTTGGGCTTGCCGTTGTGCTCCCAGGCGTGATGGAGCCCGAAACTCTTCGGATGCATACCCCAGATCCAGGGCGAATCGCGACGGGCCACGTCGACCATTTGGTCGATGAGCCGTTGCCGTTCAGTCCCGTTGGCCATGGTCTTGACCCGATCGAACAGCCTGTTGAACTCCGGCGAGTCGTAGTTCGCCGCGTTCTCGCCGTGAGACTTGACCTTGCCGTTGGGTCCGTACAGCAGGAACAGGAAATTCTCAGGATCCGGATAATCGGCGTTCCAGCCCCACATGAAGATCTGGGCGTTGCCGGTGCGCATCTTCTCCTGGAAGCGATTGTAGTCGGTGTTGCGGATCACGAGCTGGATCTCGAGTTTCTGGAGCTGTTTGCGAAACCACTCCAGGCGCGCCTTGTCATCGGGTCCCGTGGCGGTAATATCCAGATGCAGCACGAGCGGTTTGCCGGTCCGCGTATCGATCCCGTGTTCGTAGCCGGCCTCGCGCAACAGGCGGCGGGCATCGTCAATCGACTTGCGTTGCGGCCGACCGTTGCTCCAGTTATAGACGTAAGGATTGATCCCGGCCTTGCCGGCGCGATATCCGAAGATACCCGGCGGAATCGGCCCCTGCGCCGCCACGCCGCGACCGTTGGCGAAAATCGAGATGAACTCCTCGTAGTCCATGGCGATCGAGATGGCTTGTCGCAGGCGCCTGCGATCCTCAGAATATCCGCCAATATCCGCATCCATCATATTGAAACCCATATAAAATATGGATGCATCGACAGCCGTATTGAGTTTGATGCCTTTAGCCTTTAACGCCGGCGTCAGGTTGATCTCGCCGGAGCTGCCGAATTGAATGGCCTGATCGAAGCTGTCCGAACTGATGCCGGAGGCGTCGTAGTATCCCTGCAGGAATTTATTCCAATAAGGGATCGTCTCCTTCTCCAGACTGAAGACGACACGATCCAGCAACGGTAAGGATTTACCCGCGTCGCGCAGGAGACCCGCCGCTTCGTCGCCCGACTCACCCGAGCCGGGATAGGTCTCGCCGTGAAAGTTGGGATTGCGGACCAGGGTCATGCGGCGGTTGGGGTCGTTCTCGGTCAGCATGAACGGACCGGTGCCGACCGGGTACCAGTCCAGCGTCAGGTTGCGCTCGGCCATACCCTTTTGATGGTAGAAACGATCCGCCTCGTACGGCATCGGCGCGAAGAACGGCATGGCGAGCCAGTAGCGAAGCTGCGGGTACTTGCCATTGACCTTGACGCGAAAGGTATAGCGATCCACGACCTCCACACCTTCAAGCGGATAGTCGCGCAGATCGAGAAACCCCTTGTTTTCCGCCTTCGCCTTGCGCAGCCGCTCCCCCAGGTCGGACAGCCCCACGATGTATTCCCCCATGAGGCCGCCGATCGGCGAGAGCACATCGGGGCTCGCCAAGCGCTTGATCTCGTAGACGTAGTCGTCGGCCGTGACCTCGCGTGATCCGGTCTCCGGAAAATCGTACAGCGTGCGGATACCCATGAGATCGAGCGCAGCCCCGTCGAGATCGCGATAGAGCGCCCGGCCCTCGCCGTCTACCGCAAGCGCCGGATGGGGCTGGTAGCGGATGCCCTTGCGGATATGGATGTCGTAGACGCTGTAGGCGATCCGCTTGTCAGGGACATTGGCTTTGAGGCGTTTGCCTTTCGCGTCGTAGTAGACCGGCTCCGGCAGCTCGGTCGTGGTCGCAGGGATCAGCGTGTAGGGCCGTTTCAGGTAGTGGTACTGAAGCGGCGGCTCATAGATCTGGGCGATGATCGTGTATTCGTTCGAACTGTAGGCCTGAGCGGGATCCAGGTGCTTCGGTCGCAACGAAAACGAGCTGTACAAGGTGTTGGCGCGAGCGTCGTTGCCCGGATAGGGATCGTTCCACGGCTGCCGGGTGCAGGCCGAGAGGACGAGCAGGCACAGCGTCCAGAACAGGATTCCGGCGAGTTTCGGTCGAAACGGCAAACTCGTAGTCACGCGCACTGGCGCTATATTTCGCGTCATGAACGATCGATAGCCATTAGGATCCGCCAGTGTTCGGAATCACCAATTGATTCGGAGACGAAACGGCTTGCGATGCGATGGAGGTCATTTTCTAGGTGCGAAATGCGGATAGTAGCGGCGCAACTATCAAAATCGGCAACGCAGAAAACGGCGTTTAGGCGCGCAAGACGTTCGTTCATGAATCGATTAGAGGTTCCCCATTGGGTACATGGACAAAAAAGCGATATGATGCCCCGCAGCCATCTCGATTGCCTGCGCCATCTATTCAGCGGCAAACTGTACACGTATGTGACGGCTTTTGCACGATAAGGCGCTCCGATTTGGACGATTTCGATTCGCATATGAGAACAAGAAGGTAGCTTATGGGATTTTTGAGTGGAAAGAATGCATTGATAGTGGGCGTGGCCAGCAACCGGTCGATCGCCTATGGCATCGCCAAGGCCATGCACCGCGAGGGCGCCAAACTGGCCTTTACGTATCAAAACGAGAAGCTGCGCGGCCGTGTCGAATCGTTTGCCGCGGAATTCGATTCGGACATCGTGGTTCCGTGCGACGTCGGCAGCGACGAGGAGATCGAACAGGTCTTCGCCCACCTCGACAACTACTGGGACCACCTGGACATCCTGGTTCATTCCGTGGCCTTTGCGCCGCGCGAGCAGCTCGAAGGCTCCTACCTCGACTGCGTGACGCGCGAGGGCTTCCGGATCGCCCATGAGATCAGCTCGTACAGCTTTGCGGCGCTGGCGAAAGCGGCGACCCCGATGATGGAAGGCCGCGCGGGCGCCATGCTGACGCTGTCCTATCTCGGCGCGCAGAGGACGATCCCGAACTACAACGTCATGGGTCTCGCCAAGGCCAGCCTGGAGGCCAACGTGCGCTACATGGCCTCCGACCTGGGTCCGGACGGCATCCGCGTCAACGCCATTTCGGCCGGCCCGATCAAGACCCTGGCAGCCGCCGGCATCTCGGACTTCCGCAAATTCCTCGAATACGGTGAACGCAATTCGCCGTTGCGCCGCAACGTCACGATCGACGAAGTGGGCAACGCCGCGGCCTTCCTGTGTTCGGATCTCGCCTCCGGTATCACGGGCGAGACGATGTTCGTCGACGCGGGCTACAACACCCTCGGCATGGGCAGCATCTGACCCTGCCCGAATAGACGAGGCCTCGCATCCACCCGCCGGCTGCGAGGCCTTTTTTATGGGAATTATATACTTGACTTGCTTTACCCCACAGATGCTACCGATTACCTTTTGCCCGATTGTGCGTGGCACAGAGCATTTGGCAGTTCTTGGCCGAACTATCGCCACCTTTGCTCCACGCGGAAACGTGATCGGCATCCA